>JAZUFU010000040.1:0-74622 GCA_045640865.1 Acutalibacteraceae bacterium
CTAAAGATTGTGCGGAAATGAAAAGCGGGAGCGCAATGCGCTCCCCTACCGCCGAAAATTGAAACTCTGTGGAATCTCAAAACGGCAGGGGCATTTAAAGGAAACTGTCAACTGCCGTTGACAGAATGTGTCGCAACCGTAGAAAATAATTCACTGGATTATTTTCTACTGCGATCCCTGCCCTACGACCAAAGACGAAAGATTGTTCAAAAATTAAACGCGGGAGCGTGTGCTCCCGCGTTATACAAAAACTTTTAAATAAACCTTGCAAGGGTGAGTGATGAATACTCGCCGTTATTCTTGCCGTCGCCTGTGGGGGCGAAGCCCTGCGCTTTCCAGAACGCGATTGATTCCTTGTGAACCTCGGCGCAGTCAAGCGAAAGATAATCATAACCCTGACCTTTCAGAGCGGCGCGGACATCGGCAAAAATCTGCGAGCCTATGCCCTGTCTCTGAATGTTTCCGTCAACCATGAACCAACCGATAAACGCGTCGTCGTTCTCGGGATAGCCCGTGATGAGGTCGAGCACAGCGATGAGCTTGTCCTTATCATAGAAGCCGACGAAATATTTATTCTCAGCCGTCGCCGACTCGGGCAGGCTGCTGATAACCTCGGTAAGGCTTTCCGCTGACGGAATTTCGCCGAGATATTCATAATATTTCTGATTTGACTTGCAGAGATTATAGACATCGCCTATATCCTTTTCGCATATGCGGCGAACATCATAATCGGTTGAAAGAATCTGAATGTCTGCAATCGGAATGCCCGAATTGTTGTTTTCGTAGTCAATCGCCTGACGGAACTGCGTCTCGTAAAGTTCGCGGTATGTGCCGCCGAGAGCGAGCAGCTCGTCATGCGTGCCCTGCTCGGCAATAATGCCGTCCTTGACAACAAGGATGCTGTCCGCCTTGAGGATTGTGGAAAGCCGGTGAGCAATAACAATGCTTGTGCGGTTTTCCATCATGGCCTCGAGAGCGTCCTGAATGGCGTTCTCAGAGATTGAGTCGAGAGCCGAGGTAGCCTCGTCGAGAATGAGAATCTGCGGATTTTTAAGGATAACTCGCGCGATTGAAATTCTCTGCTTCTCGCCGCCCGAGAGCTTCAGACCTCTGTTGCCGACCTGCGTGTCGTAACCGTCGGGCTGAGACATGATGAAGCTGTGGATATTCGCAATCTTGCACGCTTCCTCAATTTCCTCCATTGTCGCGTCTTCCTTGGCGTAACGGAGGTTGTCGAGAATCGTGCCGTTAAAGAGATATGTTTCCTGCGTTACAACGCCGATGCACTGGCGAAGATATTTCAAATCGAAGTCTCTTACATCAACGCCCGCAATTGTAACCTTGCCGCCGAGAACATCATAAAGGCGCGGAATAAGGTTGACAACGGTTGATTTACCCGAGCCGGAGGGACCTACGATAGCGTACATCTTGCCGCCGGGTACTGTGAAATTGACATCGGTGAGAAGCGGCTGCTCCTTGTCGTAGCTGAACACAACATGGTCATATACGATAGGCTGCTTTTCAACATCGGGCTTCTGACCGTTTTCGGGTGAAACGATTGTGTTTTCACGGTCGAAGTAGTCAAAAATACGGGTGAAAAGAGCAAGCGAACGGGTGAAGTCAACCTGAATGTTCATAAGGGACTCAACAGGTCTGTAAAGTCGGTTGATAAGAGCAACCGTGGCGGTGATAGTACCGACGGTGATTGAGGGGTCAACATTCTTGATTATGAGCAGACCGCCCGCGAAGTAGATGAGAAGCGGGCCAATCTGAGTGAACATACCCATGATAACGCTGAACCATTTGCCGCTCCTGCGCTCCTTGAGGGTGATTGCCGTAACCTCTTCGTTTACTCTTACGAAGTTTTCGTACTCTTTCTCTTCACGGGTGAAGATTTTAACGAGCATTGAGCCGCTGACGGAAAGAGTTTCGTTGATGACCTGGTTCATTTCGTCGCTCTTTGCCTGACTCTCTGAGAGGAGCTTCCAGCGTGTTTTGCCCGCGCTCTTTGTGGGAAGAACAAGCAGAGGAATAATGGCAATGCCGACAATGGCAAGCTGCCAGTTCATTCTGAGAAGCGCGACAAGCGTTGTTATAACAACAGAAATGTTGCTGACAATGCTCGTGAGCGTTCCGCTGATTACGGAGCTTACGCCGCTGATGTCGGTATTCATTCGCGTGATGATGTCGCCCTGCTTCTCTGTTGTGAAGAAGGAATGGGGCATATACTGAAGATGATGATACATCTGATTTTTCATGTCGAATATGATTCGCTGAGAAATCCACGCATTTATGTAGCTTTCAAGCACGCCGATAACCTGGCTGACCGCCATGGCGCAGAATGCCATGATAAGAAGCTGAATCAGCAATGCCATGTCCTTGCCGACAAGCGCCTGGTCAACGATTTTACCCGTGATAATTGACGGGAAAAGACCGACAACTGACGAAAGGAGAATTGCAACAAAAACGAATAAAAACTGAATCCAGTAAGGTTTGAGATAAGACAGAATACGCAAAAGCAGCTCCTTGGTTACTTTGGGCATATTCTTTTTTTCTTCATCGGTGAGGAAACCTCTCGGTCCCAGACCTCCGCGTCCGCCCGGCATAAAATCCCTCCAGAATTGTGCTGATTTCAGCAGCACATATATTTGGGTGTATTATATCAAATCCTGTCAGATTTTTCAATATTTTTTTGTGCCCGCGCGGAAAAAATCTTATGCTGCAAAGTATCTTTACTGAGCACAAATTGTCAGCTTCAACAAAGAGGAACAATAATTTTTTACACAAAAGATACTATACAAAAAAATGAATTTACGGTATAATTATAATGTATAGGTGGATTTCTGTATTTTCCCGAACCGTATTACAGTAAAAGGAAGGTATTGTTATGAAGAAAAAAATATTTGCGGTAATCTTATCGGTTATCATGATAATCGCGGCTGTTCAGCCTGTGATGTCCGTTTTTGCGGTAAGCTCCGTGTGGTCGGGCGGCACGGCCATGCCTGCTCTCTCGGGCGGATATTATCAGATAAACACCGCGGAAAAGCTGGCGTGGTTTGCAAATCAGGTCAACAGCGGCAGTCCGTTCATCAAAGCAAGGCTGACGGACGATATTATGCTCAACTACTCGGGCGGCAGGACAAACCAGTGGACTCCGATAGGCTCTGAGGCGCATCCGTTCAAAGGCGAATTTGACGGCGGCGGTCATTACATCAGCGGCGTCTATATAAGCACGGCGAGGGAATACAGCGGTCTTTTCGGCTATGTATATACTCAGATGCCCGTTGTTGATGACGAGGACGACACCACGGAGGAAATCTTCACAGCCAATCCCCCTGTCATGATTCACGACCTCACGGTCAAGGACGCGAGCATCGCAGGTCTTGACAACACGGGCGGTATCGCAGGCTACATACATTACGGAATCATTAAGGAATGTTCATTCAGCGGAACTGTAACCGCGACGGGCAACAGCGTCGGCGGAATCTGCGGCTATGCGTTCAACTTTTCGAGGATAACTCAGTGCTCCTCCTCGGGCAGCGTTACGGGAAATATCAGAACAGGCGGCATTGTCGGCTACGCATACGCAAATGCTCAGATTAACGAATGTTACTCTAACTGCACCGTCAGAAGCAACGCGAATGTCAACGGCAACTCGGGCGGCATTATCGGCGCGTTTTCTTACAGCACGCTCAAGGGCTGTTACTTCATGGGAAGCGTCGCAGGCCCTAAAAACATCGGCGGCATCGTCGGCTACAACTCATATTCAACGATAGTTTCCTGCTATGTTATCGGCGGAATTTCATCTACAATCGGCAATGAGGACACAGTTCACGCCATAGCAGGCTACACTCTCGGCTGTCAGTACTATAACTGCTACTACTGCGCGGACTCAACGGTTGTTGAGGACACGAACGGCGTGGCGAGAACGGTTGACGACATGAAAAAGTTTTCGTTCGTCCGCGAGCTTAACGAAAACGCAAGCGCGTTCTCATTTGACTACATGGCTATAAACAACGGTCTCCCCGTGCTTGTTTTCATGCTCGAAACATCTGTATGGGCAGGCGGCGTTGATGAGCCTCAGCAGGATTCCTCGGGCTGGTACATCATCAAAACTCCCGATAATCTTGCGTGGTTTGCGAAGCTTGTAAACGGAACACTTGCAGGCGTTGAAAGAAACTCGGCGGCAAAAGCGAGAGTCATGGAAAACCTGCTTTTCAATATTTTCATCACGGAAGACACTTCGCTTACAAATGAATGGATTCCAATCGGCACGGAAACCTATCCGTTCACGGGCACATTCAATGCCAACGGCTACAACATCGCGGGCATTTATGTGAACGGAACTAAAAATCAGGGACTTTTCGGCTATGTCGGCGCAGAGGGCAATATTTCAAATGTTGTCATGCTTGACGGCTCAATCAACGGAACGGAAAATGTCGGTGCGGTCGCAGGCTACAACAAGGGCAAAATCACAAACTCCTGCAACTGCGGAGCTGTCAACGGTCAGAAGGCAATCGGCGGCATAGCCGGCTACAACACGGGCACAATTCAGGACTGCTACAACATCGGCACGGTTAAATGCCCGTATGAAAACGGCTCGCAGGTCGGCGGCATTGTCGGCTACAACACACGCGCAAAGGTTGACAGATGCTTCAACGACGGACTTGTAACAGGCGTTGCGAACACAAGCCATTACGGCGGCATAGCAGGCTACAACGCGGGCGATGGAATTTACAACAGCTACAATTCGGGCGAGGTTCTCGGCGGCTTCAATGTCGGCGGAATTATCGGCTATAACTCCACGGGCACGGTCAAATACTGCCTCAACTTCGGCGTTGTAAACTCGCTCAACTTAACCAACAGCAACGCCAACTGCTTCATCGGTCTTAATAACGGCACGGCTACGGTTACAAACTGCTACATTGACTCGACAATAGAGAATTCAGTCATCAACAACCTCAACGGCGCGGTTGCAAAAACCACCGACCAGCTCACAGGCTCCAGCGCATCATACTCCCTCGGGCTTCAGTCGGGAAGCTGGGTAAACAGATACGACGACGAATTTTTCAAATACTATCCTCAGATAAATCAGATTTATTATTCAAGCATTCAGAAAGCGAGAGAAGACTCGCTCGAAAGCGTTAAGGCGGTCAAGAGCGAATACAATGTCAAGCTCAAAATCGACGGCGCAATCGACACTTATTTTGCGGATTTACAGAGCGCGGTTACGGCTCTCGGCTACAAGTCGGGCTCAATCGTCCCTGTAAGAAACATCGAGGTCAGCTCAACTGTCAACATCGCCACCAACGCGGTTATCCACGGCGAAAACTTCTCGAAGACAATCACAAGAGCTGAGGGCTTCACAGGCACACTTTTCAATGTTACGGGCACGCTCACCCTCGGCGATGTCAAGGACGGAAGCGATGAAAACATACTTCTCATAATTGACGGCAACACAAATGTAATTGCCGATTCTTCAATCATCACCCTTGCGCCGAGCGGAAACGCGGTTATTTACCCCGGTGTTGAAATCACGGGCGGAAACTCCGCGGCTCAGGGCAGCGCGGTTTACATGGACATGGATTCAACGCTGACAATGCGCGGCGGCAAAATCATGAACTGCCAGACAACCCTTGAGGGCGGCGCGATATTCAACGACATGGGTACGCTGAATATTTACGGCGGCGAGATAAGCGGCAACAAATCCACAGTCAAACCCGCAGGCGGCATTTACAACAATGACGGCGTTCTCAACATCAGCGGCGGTGTTATCCGCGATAACTACGGCAAAACCTACGGCGGCGGCATTTACAACACAGGCGACGAATCTGAGGTTACAATCTCGGGCAATGCGCTGATTAAAGACAACTACGCCAACGCGGGCGGCGGCGTTTATATCAACAAAGGCACAGTTGCCATGACAGGCGGCGAAATCAATCACAACTTCGCCTATAAAAAGCACGGCACATCAGCAACCGCGGGCGGCGGCGGCGGCGTTACAATAAACTCGAACGGCACATTCATAATGAGCGGCGGCACAATCTGCGACAACTACACCTATCAGAATGTCGGCAACGGCTTCGGCATCGCGATTTTCGGCACATTTGAAATGAGCGGAAACGCCGTGCTGACAAACAACGACATACTCGTCGCGAAGAACAGAAGCATCTGCCTTACAGACAAGCTCAACTGCGCGGGTACGGCGGCAATTATTACCCCTGCAACCTACGCAACAACAACAAAGGTGCTCAGCGGCGACGCAATGGGACTTAACTACTCAAAGTTTGAGGTTACTCCCACGGCAACAGAAACATGGTATGTCAACTCCGCAGGCTATCTTATGAACACACCCGTCAGAAATGTTGCTTCGCTTAGTAAATTCGGCGCATACACGGTTGACTATGTTTCAGTCGCTCAGGCGGTCAACGCCGTTGCGGCAGGCGAATCGGGAATTATCACGATAATCGCCGACAATTCAATCAACGAAACAGTCAAGGTCTATGGCGATGTTACAATCCTCAGCGAAACAGACCAGACATACACCTCCATGCGCGGCGGCAGCTTCACGGGAACAATGTTTGAGGTTCAGGCAGGCGGCACGCTTCGCCTTGGCTACTCAGATGAAAAAATCTGGGGCGAGGATATTTCGACCGATTCCGAAGAGGAAGCAACATTCACCCTTGACTCTGTGGGCGGACAGTACATTCTCGACGGCGGCTATGCCTACAACGGCTCACAGGGCACTTCGATGATAACCGTCAAGTCGGGCGGCAAGCTCTACACCTACGACGATTTCACGATGCAGAACGGCAAATCCACAATGAACGGCAATATCACCGTCAGCGGCAATATGTATATGTACGGCGGCACGCTTCAGAACAACATCGGCGTCAACGGCGGCGCGATAAATGTTGCAACAACGGGTACGGTTGAGCTTCTCGGCGGCACTATTACGGGCAATACGGTCGGCGCAAACGGTCTTGGCGGCGCAATCTACAGCGCAGGCACGCTCAAGAGAGCGAAGAATGTTTATGAGTACATTCAGGACGACGCGACTGTCGCGACTCAGAACACATACACCACAGTTACACAGGACAACGACATTTACCTCACCTCGGGCAAAACGCTTGTGCTCGAAAACAAGATAACCGAGGTTCTCCTCTCGGGTACATCATCTGCTCCCGAATCATCGTCAACAGCGGCAAGCTCAACGGTGCTTTCAGCTCCCGCATATTACGCAGGCATGCCGATGCTTTCGGGCGAGGATGTCGGTATTCACTACTCTGAATTTGAGGTAAGCGAGCAGGGCTATTACATCACGCCCGACGGCACAATCGGCTACAACAGACTTATTCCGAAAACGGATTCGGGACTTACAATCAACAGGGCTGTCAACTTCATAACAGGCATTGACACAAGCTCGACTGTCGGCGTTTTCAGAACGCTGTTCCTCAATTCCGAGCCTGTTACGGTTAAGGATATTAACGGCAATCTTCTGCCCGACTCGGCAAAAATGACAACGGGCTGCACGGTCTGCCTCGGCGGAGCGGACGGATATCCCGTAATCGACTCGGTTACGGCGGTAATCATCGGCGATGTTGACTGCGACGGATACATTGACGCCATGGACTCGATTCTTGTAAGCTGTATCGCGCAGGAGCTTTACGAGGGCGGCGACCTCACGGCGGCTCAGCTCAGAGCGGCAGATGTTGACGCAAGCGGCACATGGGACGATGCGGACGCTCAGTACATTCAGTCCTGCGGACTTCTTATAAACACGGTTGACCAGCACATTTAACAGGAGGAAAACAAAATGAAAAAATCATTATTCGGCACACTCAAAGACGGCAGAGAGGTCTATATATACTCCATAGAGAACAAAAACGGAATGGTGCTTGAGCTTCTCACCTACGGCGCGACAATTCAGAGCATAAAAATCCCCTCGGCTGACGGCGAAATGCTTGATGTTGCTGTAGGCTTCGACACACTTGACGGACATGAGAATTTCTCCGACTATCAGGGCGTTACCGTCGGCAGATACGCAAACAGACTTCATAACGCTCAGTTCACGGTAAACGGGAAGAAATATACAGTTGAAGCAAACGAAAAGGGCAAAACCTGCCTTCACGGCGGCGGCGAATTCTCAAAGGCTATATGGGACGCTGTAACCGACACTGACAACAGCATTGTCATGTCCTACACCAGCCCCGACGGCTCATGCGGCTTCCCCGGTGAAATGAAAACAAAGGTGCGCTTCACGCTCACCGACGACAACGAGATTGTCATAAACTACACGGCAATATGCAGCGCGGACACGCCGATTAACCTCACAAATCACACATATTTCAATCTCAAGGGCAAGGCAGGCACAGATGTTCTCTCTCACGAGCTGAAGATTGACGCCGACAGCTACACTCCCACGGACTGCGACAGCATTCCCACGGGCGAAATCAGAAGCGTACAGGGTACAGCGTTCGATTTCTCAGAAAGCAAGCCTATCGGCAGAGATATTCTTGCAGATGATGAACAGCTCATCATGTGCAGAGGCTACGACCACAACTTCTGCCTTAATGAAAACGCGGGCGCGGTTATCACCGCAAGCGAAAAAGAGACGGGCATAACAATGAATGTCTATACCGACATGCCCGGCGTTCAGCTCTACACGGGCAATTTCCTTGACGGCTCAATAATCGGCAAAGGCGGCAAGCCTCTTTGCAAGCACGCGGGCTTCTGCCTTGAAACGCAGTTCTACCCCGACACGCCGAATCAGCCCGAATTTCCTCAGTGCAATTTCAGAGCGGGCGAAATTTTCCGCTCAAAGACCGTGTATAAATTCACTTTTTAACAAAAATAACATAAAGTTCTTAGCTTGTTCATAATTTGGTCAAATTTTGGGAATATAGTATAAACAGAAAAATAACACCGCAGAAATATCTGCGGCACTGCGAAAGCAAAGGAGAGGTAATATGAGTAACAAGGTTCTTGTTGTAGATGACGATATAAATATCTGCGAGCTGCTGAAATTATATCTCAAAAAAGAGGGCTTCACCGTTTCAATCGCCAACGACGGCACAAGCGCGGTTAAAACCTTCAACGAGTTTCAGCCCGACATCACTCTGCTTGACATCATGCTCCCCGGTCTTGACGGCTGGCAGGTTTGCAGAGAGATAAGAAAAACATCGGATAAGCCGATAATCATGCTCACCGCGAGAAGTGAGACATTTGACAAGGTGCTCAGCCTTGAATTAGGCGCAGACGACTATGTAACAAAGCCGTTTGAGCCCAAAGAGGTTGTTGCGAGAATCAAGGCGGTACTTCGCCGCTCTGCTCCCGCCGCAACGGAAAAGGATGTTAAAATTGTAGAATACGACAAGCTCAAGGTCAACCTCACAAACTATGAGCTTATCGTTGACGGTGAAAAGATTGACACTCCCCCCAGAGAGCTCGAGCTTCTTTATCACCTTGCGAGCAACCCCGACAGAGTATTCACACGCGACCAGATTCTTGACGAGGTATGGGGCTTCGACTTCCCCGGCGACACAAGAACCGTCGATGTTCACATTAAGAGACTGCGCGAAAAAATCGCCGATGTATCGGACAAATGGGAGATTGCCACGGTTTGCAGAGTAGGCTATAAATTCAGATTGAAGGGCTGATTATGAATACAGGAAAAGTCGGTAAGCTCTTTCGGAAATACATGCTCAACATGCTCGTGGTTATTCTTGCGGGCATGTTTATAATGGGCTTACTTGTCATCGCCATAGAGACAGGCAGATGGACCGATGAGCAGTACGCAATGCTCGGCAAGGATACGGATATTGTGTCGTTCAATGTTCAGAGCATACTCAATGAGGCGCGGAACAACGCGGGCATGGGCGTGATTTCAGGCTCAGCCCCCATAAATATTGTCAGCGGAATAATGTCCACTCTCCGCGACTCGGACGAATGTGATATTTTCATCTGCGATAATAACGGCAACGTGATTGTCTGCCCCGAAATGGCGGAATCTCACAGAAAGAACTGCTGTGCAAAGCACGCGAGCTATAAAGTATCCGAAGATATTCTGAAAAAAGCTTTAGAGGATAATTACAGCGAGCTTACCACTCTCGGCGATATTTACGATGTAAAAAATCTTGCCGCCTCCGCTCCCGTCAAGCTGATGGGCAAGCCTGTCGGCGTGGTTTTTGCGGTCAAGCCTGTGGGAAGAACGCTTCTCGGGTATATAACTCAGGCGGCTGAGGTCATGCTCGCCTCCGCGACGATTACGCTTGTTGTTTCAACAATTATTATTTACGGTCTTGTTTATAAAATTACGAAGCCGTTAAAGCAGATGTCTTACGCGGCAAAGCAGTACGCCAACGGCGATTTCAATTATCTTGTCAGCGTCAGCGGCGACGATGAGCTTGCGGAGCTCGCGACGGCATTCAACAAAATGGCAGTGTCGCTCTCCGCTCTCGAAAGCTCGCGACGGAGCTTTGTTGCGAATGTTTCGCATGAGCTTAAAACGCCCATGACAACTATCGGCGGCTTCATTGACGGTATTCTCGACGGCACGATTGAACCCGAGGAGGAGAAAAAGTACCTCGGCATTGTTTCGGACGAGGTCAAGCGTCTTTCAAGGCTTGTTACGGGCATGCTCAATATGTCAAAGCTTGAAGCGGGCGAAATGAACATAAACGCGAGAGAATTTGACATTTCCGAAAGCGTTTTCAAGACGGTGCTCAATTTTGAAAAGAAGATTGAGGAAAAGAATCTTGACATTCTCGGGCTTGACACAATGCAGAGCATACGCGTTACAGCCGACGAGGATATGCTCATGCAGGTTATATACAATCTTGTTGATAACGCGATTAAATTCACGCCGACAGACGGATATATTTCATTCAAGACATTCTCGGACGGAGACAAGGTGTTTGTCAGCGTAAGAAACAGCGGCGCAGGCATATCCCCCGAGGAGCTTCACAAGGTATTTGAAAGATTTTATAAGATTGACAAGTCGAGAAGCTATGATGTCAAGGGCGCGGGGCTCGGGCTTTACATCGTCAAGAGCATAATCAAGCTCCACAAGGGCGACATAACAGCCGACAGCGTTCAGGGCGAATACACGGATTTCTCGTTCTGGATACCTGTTTCTTATAAAAATTAAATTTTTGTTTACAAATTATTGTATATGGGTTTACAATACTGAATTATAATATAAATGTAATTAAATCAGCCGCTCAATTGCGGTCGGGAGGAATATATAATGGACGAACAGGAAAAATACGATTTGAACGAAACGGTCTCACAGCCGACAGACGCTGAGGCATCTTTCGCTCAGAATGAGCTGGAGCAGGAAAAGGCTCAGGCAGAAACTCAGGTTGAGCAGACAGCCGAACAGGCTGCGCAGGACAGCTTCTACTCAAACGGAAGCGGAGTTGAAATTGAAGCGGAACAGCCGAGCAGCACGGCGGCTTCTTACTACGACAACGCCAATGAGTCGGGCTACAGCCCCTACGCAGCACAGCCGAGCTACAATTACTCAGCCAACGCGGCACAGCCCGAAAATGAAAAGAAAAAGAGCGACGGCAAAAAAGCAGGCAAAATAATCCTCTGCGTTGCAATCGCGGCAATTGTTGCATTCTGCGGCATTATGGGAGCGATAATAGCCTCAAAGTCAAAGAAAAAGGCCCCCGTTGAGTCTAAAACAGGCGACGCTCAGCTTGAAATAGTTGAGTCAAAGGTAGTCAAGGTTGACGAAAGCGACGGACTTGCGCCCGAGGAAATCTATTCCAAAAACATTCAGTCGAATGTAGGCATCATTCTTTACGGCTCAACCACATCACTGTTCTCTTCTCAGAACAGCGCAGGCTCATCAAGCGTTGCGGGCGAAGGCTCGGGCATCATAATGAGCACGAGCAGCGACGGCTCCAAAACATACATCATTACCTGCGCTCATGTTATTGAGGCGGCAAAGACAAAGAACTACAAGGTTGTTGTTCAGGATTACAACGGCGAGCAGTACGACGCAACGGTTGTCGGCTTCGACTCAAAGACCGATATCGGCGTTCTCTCAATCGAGGGCAAGGGCTTCACAGCGGCTCAGTTCGGCGACTCTTCAAAGCTCAAAATCGGTGAGACGGTTTATGCGATAGGCAACCCCGGCGGCACAGAGTTCTTCGGCTCATATACAAAGGGCATGATTTCAGCGATTGACCGCCCTGTAAGCAACGAAATCGGCTACGACATGAAGTGCATACAGCACGACGCGGCTATCAACCCCGGCAACTCGGGCGGTATGCTCATCAACTCCGCAGGTCAGGTTATCGGCATCAACTCGTCAAAAATCGCCTCAACAGAGTATGAGGGCATGGGCTTTGCGATTCCCATTTCATCAGCAAAGCAGATTATTGACGACATCATCGCCAACGGTTATGTTACCGACAGACCGAAGCTCGGCATCAAGTACGCTCCTGTTTCTCAGTATCAGACCTACGCCATGATTGCTCACTACAACAAGCTTCCCGCAGGCTCGCTCATTATTGCGGAAATCAGCGCGGAGAGCGCATTCAGCGGCACAGACGCCAAGGAAGGCGACCTTATCATCGCCGTAAACGGTCAGGACATGGAAACAGCCGACACCCTGCTTGACAAGATTGAGAACGGCAAGGTCGGCGACAAGCTGAAGCTCACACTCTGCCGCATAGATGAAAAGACCTATGATGTCAAGAAGTTTGATGTTGAGGTAACTCTCATTGAGGACAAAGGCACAACAGCTGAGGAAGAACAGCAGCAACAGCCGACACAGTCTTATGAGGACTTCTTCAATCAGTTCTTCGGCAACGGCGGCATCTTCGGCAACGGCGGCTTCGGCAGCGGATATTGATAAATTGCATAACAAAATTAAGGGATTGCCCGCGCGGCAATCCCTTTTTATTTGAAGTGTTGAGATTTCGTATATTTTTTCGGCAGGGGCAAGCCCCTGCCCTACGACATAAACGGGAATTGTGTGCAAAATCGGCGGGAGCACAATGCGCTCCCCTACAAGCGGAATTTGAAAATCATTCACATTTTTTGTAGGGGCGAACTGCGTTCGCCCGCGAATTTACGGTGATTTTTCGGAGAGCGATTGTAGGGGGCATTCACGAATGACCCGCGGATTTACGATGAAATACAGATAGGACACATACCGTGATAAAACCAGTATCAAATCTTCCGCATCGTCCACACAACTATAAAATTTTAGCTATGATACCCCGAATATAAAAACGGGCGATTCGTGAATCGCCCCTACTGCATTTTAATGAATAGTGAATAATTTCGTAAAAGCTACGCTTTTGAACATTTTATTCGGGACGCCGAGGACGTCGTCCCCTACAAACTCAAACTATGCCGTGCGATTGTAGGTGTTGGCGTCCTCGACAACCCGCGGATTTACGGTAAATCTCAGACAGAACACATACCGTGAAAAAGATTATCGCAAATCTTCCGCATC
Organism: Acutalibacteraceae bacterium; assembly: GCA_045640865.1. GTDB lineage: Bacteria > Bacillota > Clostridia > Oscillospirales > Acutalibacteraceae > CAG-488. The sequence continues at coordinate 13,478 of JAZUFU010000040.1, forward strand.
GTCCACACAATAACGAATTTTATCCGCGGTACCCCGAATATAAAAAAGGGAGCGCGCCGCGCTCCCCTGCCATGATATTCATCTTTTAATAAACCTTTGTACCGCCCGCGTTTCTTATTTTGAGGACATGGCATGAGCCTTCGCCGAAAACAGCTTCAATCTCCGCCTTGAACCCGTCAAGCGCACTGTCGGGAACAAACGCCTGTATCGTGCCCGCAAAGCCGCCGCCGTGAACACGCCACGCGCCCTTGCCGCCGAGAACTCTCTCACACACGCAAAGCGCAACGGAAACAGGCTGAGCCGCTGTGTTCTTGGTGGAAAATACGTTCTGATTGAACATATACGATGAATGACCGCTCTCGATAATCGTTGCCTTGAAAGCGTCGAAATCGCCTGCCGAAAGAGCCGCCTTGAGTCTGTCAACACGGTGGTTTTCGTTGTAGAAATGCGTCGCTCTGAGCACGGCTCTGTCGCCGCATTTTTCTCTTACAAGAGCGATGTTTTTATAAAACTCGTTCTCGTCAACCTCTCTTAACACCTTGCCGCCGAAAACAGCCGCCGCCGCTTCCATTTCACCGCGTACAGCCGCATATTCGTCTGTCAGGTCAGCGTGGCTGCCCTTGGTGTCAACTATGCACAGCGAATGACCTGTTTTAGCAAAATCAAAGTTGATTTTGGTGATAACGGGGTTTGAGTTGTCCTTGAAATCAATGGAAATGAAGCCGCCGACGGAGCACGCCATCTGGTCCATAAGTCCGCTGGGCTTGCCGAAATAAACATTCTCGGAGAACTGAGCGATTTTTGCGATATCGACAGGTGAAACCTTACCGTCATTGTAAAGATAATTGAGAATCGTGCCGATAAGCACCTCATACGCCGCTGAGGACGAAAGTCCCGAGCCCGAAAGCACCTGAGTTACGCCTGTTGAGTTGAAGCCGCCGATTTCATAGCCGTACTTCTTGAAACCCGCGCACATGCCCTTGATAAGAGCGCAAGACCTGCCGTACTCCTTTTCGTTCGGCTCAAGGTCGGATAAATCGACCTCGTTCATGCCGTGTCCCGAAGATTTTTCAAAAATTTTGCCGTCGTCTCTCTTGGCCGCGGCGGCGATAGTGTCGAGATTTATGCTCGCGGCGAGAACCTTGCCGTGGTTGTGGTCGGTGTGATTGCCGCCGACCTCCGTTCTGCCGGGCGCGCTGAAAACTGCAACATCATCATCTTTGCTGAAAAGCTCAGCATATGTATTGAGCACCTCAATGTGCCTTGCCTTCTGAGCGTCAAGCGCGGACTCTGAATATATTGAAAGGAAAGCGTCGTCAAGCTCGCCTGCGTTTATTTTGCTGATAATCATTTCTGTTTTCATTTTTTGTTACTCCTTTTTCTCCTTTTTTCGGTGTAGAACCACAAGGCTCTGATAGTGTAGGAAACAATCGCGCCGAGAACTGAAAGCACGATAAGCGGAAGCAAAAATCCTGCGGAAAGCGGGTTATATACGTTTCGGCCGACAATGGTGTAGGACATCAGAAGCGGCATATAACCGAGCAGAGAAAGCAGCAGGAACTTCCAGTATTTGAACCCCAGCGCGCCGTAAAGCTGGCTGACGGGATTGACAGGGAAGAACGGTATAAGTCTGAAAACCGTGAGAAGCCACGGGTTGCCCGCGTCGTCGGTTTTCATGATAAGTCGGATTGTCTCGCTCCGCTGAAGAATGTTGTTTACGCTCCCGGGGCCGAGCCTCATGCCGAACGCGTATTTCAGCGTATATTGGAGCGTAATGCCGAGGATATTTATAGGCACGGCAAAATAGACAGGGAAAACCGCGCCCGTTGCGGCGCACACAAGGGAAAGCGGATACAGCGGAATAAACGCCTTGAACGCGAACAGGAAAAGTATCGTAAAAATAAGATACCCCTTGTTGCCCATTTCCTCAACCTGAATCTGAGCGTCCAGCAACCAGTCCTGGTAGGTCTTCCACCAGAGCTGAACATGGTCGTTCCACGAGAGGACGAGCAGAACGGCAAATATAACCGCGAGGGCGGCGCAGCCGATTGTGGCAAATCTCAAAAGATTGCGTGTTACAGCGTGTCTTTTAACCTTATCCAGCGCGCTCCCCTCCTCTGTTATAATTTGTCATAGTGCATAATATCCAGTTAATAATATTTTACAATAAAATCCTATTAAGGTCAACATTTTTTTATATTATGCAACAGATTTTATTGCCGATTTTTCTAAGAAATCGGACACAGGGAGCATGATTGCCGCCGAAAACACATTAAAAGCGGTATGAACTGCCGCAATACCCACCGCGTCGGCAGGCTCGAAAATTCGCGGAATATCAGTAAATTTCTGTATGATAATGAACAAAGCATAAAATATTGCCGCCGAAAAAGTATTGAAATACAAGTGTATCAGCGCGGCTCTCCGTGCGTTTGAGGACGCGCCGAGACCTGCGAGCAGAGTTGTAACGCAGGTGCCGATATTCTGCCCGAGGATAATGGGAATGCAGGAATAATATGAGATACCGCCCGTGAGGGAAAGCGTCTGAAGTATTCCCACGGAGGCGGAGGAGCTCTGGACGGCGGCGGTGAGAAGCGCGCCCGCGATTATGCCGAGGACGGGATTGGAAAAAAGCGTGAGCATTTCCATCGCCCACGGCTCGTTTTTTATGCCCGAAGCGGACGCCGCCATGATGTTCAGCCCCGTCATAAGCACTGAGAAGCCGAGAATCACGCCGCCCAAATCTTTTTTAGCCGATTTTTTGCCGCTGAACAGAAAAATCCCCGCCACCGCCGCTATGGGCGCAAGCGATGAGGGCTTGAATAAATCCGTCAGAAACGCGCCGCCCTCCACGCCCGAAAGGCTGAGAATCCACGCCGTGAAGGTTGTGCCGACATTCGAGCCGATTATAACGCCCGTCGCGTTGTGAAGGCTGATAAGTCCCGAATCGACAAAGCCGACAACCATTACCGTAACCGCCGAGGACGACTGCATAAGCGCCGCGCCTGCCGTGCCCGTGAGAAATCCTTTGAATTTGCTTTCGGTGAAGCGTTCAAGGAGTGGCTCAAGCCGCTTGCCCGTGTGCTTTTCGAGCTTTTCGCCCATGTATCTCATGCCGAAAAGGAACAGCGCAAGCCCTCCCGCAAGAGTAAGTATATCAAAAAAATCCATGCCATCAGCTCCTAAAAAACAAAAGGCGCAATGCAAGCCGCACCGCGCCGTAAACTGCACCCGTATTATTTTACGCAGAAAATCTTTTTAAAATCACTTCATTTCAAAAATTGATATTTTTTCTGGTGAAAAATCACCCTGACTTAAAATCAGCTCCTTAATCTGCATTGTTACTTTGTCGCTGAGCGTGCCTTTGGCGGTGATAACCTTGATGTCGCCGCCGTCGATGATGACTATGTTTTCACTGCCCGTTTTGGCGTTTATGAGAGTTTCGAGGTCGGACTCTCTTTTTATCGCTTTGCTCAGCTCCTCGAGGGATTTTGCCGCCGCTTCAGCCGCCGCAGGTGCGTTTTCGGAATTGTTTATCGCCTGCTGGAGCGTTTCCCTTGCCTTGTCGTGAGCCGACTGCCGCTCGACGGTATATTTAGCGAATGATTCCTCTTCTTCTGAAACAGCCGTCGCACCGACAAGCTCCGCATCGCCTAAATTTGCCTTTTCTTGTGTGGTTACGGGAGCTTTCGCCGTTTTCGGCTCAACCTTGGGCGAGGTGTAATACCAGTTGATAAAAACAGCCGCGCCAAGCGCAAGAACCATCGCGAACAGAGCCGCGTGTCCTTTTTTGATTTTGATGCTCATAAATTATCCTCCGTTATCTTTTTTCATTGCCGTTATATTCACCCGCGCGGCGCTTATGCCAAGCACCGCCGTAACGGTATCGGTTATATCGCGGCGAACAACGGCAGAGCCGCCGCCCGAGCAGACAACGGCAACACCGCGTATCTCGGGCTGAGTTGTTTTAAGCAGAATTCCGCCCTCGCCGTCGTCCGTTTTGATTATGACATATTCGTTTTCGCTGATTTTACTGTCCGCGCTCTGCTTCCCCTGCTGAGCATAAACGCTCTCGGTCGTACTTTCGAGCGTAACCATTACGCTGACCTTCCCCGCGCCGTTTATCTGAGAGAGTATGCCCTCAAGCCGCCGTTCAACTTCCTTTTCATATTCGGAGCAGGAAACCGCTGTAAGCGTCGGCTGTTCCGTCTCTTTTTTTGAGTCGTCGGCTGACGGAATAAGCTCAGAGAGAACGAGAAGAATCACCCCCGCGATTCCGAGTAAAATCACGATAACAGTCTTTTTGTCCGCGCCGAATTTCTGCGCTATTTTATTCATCGAAAAATTTAGATGTTTCATTTTTCTTCAACACTGACTTCCGCGCCAAGCTCTTTTTTTATGATTGTCTGTACCGTCCGAGCGTCCGTATCGGGGTTAATTACGGTGATTTTTCCTATGCTCACGGTCTCGTCCTTTAATTTCATATCTATGACCACATCCCCGTATGATATTCCGTTTTTATCTAAAATTTTTTCTATGCTGTTTTTTAAGTATTGTGCCGTCTGACGGCTGATTTCATTGTTTAATGCCTGTTCTGTCAGCTCTGTTTCATCGAAATTCGTCGATATATAACGTTGTGAAGCTGTTTTTTCGCCACAGAATGGCAATATCATAGCGCAGAGCAGGAACGCAGCCACCACGGTTTTTACACTTTTTTCGAGTGAGCCCGAGGGCGTGAGCACCTTGACCACCGCCCCCGCGATTGCCGCGGCGCACATTCCGACAGCCCATTCCTTGACAGCCTGCATATATTTCACCGTTCCTTTATATATCGATTATTTTAGATTAAGCAGAAGTGCCATTGAAATTATGAACAGCACTCCGTTAAAAATCAGCACCACATTCATAAGCGTAAGCGCGGAAGACAGAGCGTCAAGAAGATTTGTTGTTTCATTTTGCAGAAATACCTCCCCTGCGGCTGAGCATATTTTCAAAGTAAAAATCCATATAAGAAGCTGTATCAGCGACGGTAAAGTTATCGCCGCCACGCTGATTATGCCGAAAACGCCGAGTGTGCTTTTAACGAGGGTAAGCGAGCCGATAATTCCGCTGTACGCTTCACTCAGCGCGCCGCCGACAACAGGCACGGCGGAGCTGATTATGAGCTTTACGCCCTTGACTGTTACGCTGTCCGCAGACGAGGAAAGCGCGCCCTTGATGCCGAGGAACGAAACATAAAGTGTCGCTGTGAATGACAGGACGGCTATTACGGTCTTTTTTATAAGGTTCGTTATGCCGTCGAGTTTATAATCGGGCACGAGCGCGCCCGAAATGTCAATCGCGATAACCGCGCCGACAATCGGGATAATGAAGCTCTGACAGACCGACGATATGAGCTGAGCCGCCGCGAACGCCCACGACTGAAAGCTCAGAGCTGTCATCGGGTTGCCCGAGGCGATTACCGCGCCCGCAAGCACGGGAATGAGTGCTTTCATGAAGGTGCAGCACATCCCGACCGACGACACGGCGGAGCTGACCGATTCATAGACAGGCACGCTCATTGCCGCGGCGATGAGAAGCACGCCGACGGTGTTGAGCAGACCTTTCATCTTTTCGCTGTCGGGCAGGAACGCCTCCCCTGCCGAAAGAAAAATGATTATGCCCATAACCCTCAAGGCGGCTTTCAGCGGCTCTCTGATTTTGCCCTCGGCGATGTTTTTAATAAATCCGAAAACCTTTTGCGGCGAAATATCAAAAAGCGAACTGAAATCCACACCGTTTATGCCGAGCTCAGCGAGCGCGTCTTTTGTTTCGCTGTCAAGGTCTGAATATAACTCCTGTGCGCCCGAGGCTTCAAGCTGAGAGTCAAAATACTCCCCTGTTTCAACGGCGCAGGCGGTGAACGAAAGGCAGACAAAAAACAACGCCGACACCGCGATTTTTAACATCGTTTTCATGCTTTCATCCTTTCAGAAGCCCCGCGGTGATGTCCGCAAGATTTTTAAACATAGGCAGGCTCATGGAAATTATGGCGATTTTCGCCGCCGTTTCGAGCGCGAACGCAAGCGCCGAATTGTCGCTGTCCCTGCACATTTCCGCGCCGAACTGAGCGATTACCGCAATCCCGACAGCCTTGAAAAGCAGAAGCGCATAACCCTCGTCAATCACGCCCGAAGAAAGAAAATCGCTGAAATAAACAATAACGCGCCGCGCGATATGGATAACCGAAAACAGCACCGCCGCCATGGCCGCCGTCTGCGCAAACGGCGTAAATTCGGGAATGTATCTTTTGATAAGCAGCACCGCAACCGAGCAGATAACCGCAATTGCCGCCGCTTTTATGATTGCGTCCATGGTTACAGCCCGAAAACGGACGATATTGACGAATACAGCTCCGAAATCTCGGGCACAAGCATCAGCACCACGGCGACAATGCCTGCAAGCACGGTGAGCATGGCGTATTCATCACGCCCCGAGCGTGAGAGAATCTGATTAAGCACGGCGACAATTATGCCGATAAGCGCAATTTTTATCACAAGCTCCATAAAATCCCTCACACCAAAATAATCATAACCGCCGCTCCAGCAAGAAAGCCGACAATCCTCACGGGCTTCGAGAGCGTTTTTTTATCGGCGACTGCCGCTTCGAGCCTTTCTTTAAACAGCCTTTCGTGCATTTCGCAGTTTCGCATCTGCCCTGCGGAGTCGGTAGCTCCGAGAGCCGCGCCGAACGACAGGAGCAGAGAAACATCTTCCTTTTTGAGCTGAGAAACATTTTCTTTCGTCGTCAGAGCCTCGCTCCACGCGCTGAAAAAGTCAGCCCCGTCAGTCATTTTAAGGCGGCAGACTTCCACAAACGGCAGAAGTGAAAGGTCGCAGGTGTCAGTGAGCGAGGATAAAATTCCCTCCACGCTGTCTGCGGTGAACTCAATGGCGGTTTTAATCTGAGAGAGAAGCAGAAGGATTTTTTCGAGCTTCCGCACTCTCATTTCAAGCCGTTTTGAAAAAAGACAGCCTGCAAACGACACGGACAGCGCGATTGACATCACCGCCGCCGCTCTCAGCATAACAGCTCGCGCGCGTCAATAATTTTGTCAAGGCAGCACGGTCTGCCGCTTCTCAGAAAGGCAATTTTTGCGAACGCTCCGCATTTTATCAGCCGCATGACATAGGTTTTGTTCAACAGCTCGTCTGCGTCCGCGGCGTGAACGGCGGCGGCAAACGCAACACCCGAGTTGACACCGTGCCGCACCGCTTCGCAGTCGGCTTTGGTGCCTATCTCATCGCAGACAATGAGCTGAGGTGAGAGCGTCCTCACAGCCTGTGTGATTCCGTCAGCTTTCCTGTAGCCGTCGAGCACGTCCGTGTTGATGCCGACATCATTCTGCGCCATGCCCTTGGCTGTCGCCGCGATTTCGCCGCGCTCGTCAATGACAGCGACCTTTTTGAGAAGCATATCGGAAACAAGTCTTGTCATATCGCGCAGCATTGTTGTTTTGCCCGTTGACGGTGCGCCGCAAAGGAGAAGCCCCTGCATTTTATCAGAAAAAACCGCCGAGGTCATTTCCGCCGCACAGCCCTTGAATTCCCGTGAAATCCTCAAATTTATGCCGCTGACATCTCTTACGGACGAAATGCCGCCGCCCTCATAGACCGCCGTGCCGTAAATGCCCGCGCGGTGTCCTCCGCCGACGGTGATGAAGCCCTCGGAAATATCCTTTGAGAAGCTGTAAACGGAATATTCGCATATCCGCTGAAAGCTCTCTTTTATGTCCGCCGCACTGACAATAAACGCCGTGCTGTTGGGGATTCCCGTTATCCTCCCCGTGGAGGTAAGAAAGGAAATGCCCTCAAATGTAACGAACGAAAGCGGTCTGCCTGCCCTCAGCCGCACCTCGCAGACGGTTTTAAGAAAATCAGCGTCAAGCGGCTTCAAAGCGGTGTAAATTCTCCTTGAAAGATAGCCTGCCGCTTTCAGAAATCTCTGCACCTTATCGCCCCCTTTTTGCCTTTGACATATTATTATGAAGTCTTGTCCTGTTTTAGAACAGAAAAAAGAGGCTGCCAATTGACAACCTCTTAAATATTCAGTTTTCGTACATAGTTTATGCCTCAGCGGGAGCTTCTTCTTTTTTCTTTCTGCCTGCGAGTTTTGTTATAACCGCGCCGAGAACCGCGCCCAGAGCAAGTCCGCCGAAGCCGATGAGTGCCGCCGTGCCGTTTGTTACCGCACTGCCTGTAAGCAGGGATTCACCGCGTGTGAAAATAATATATGTACCGCCTGTGCTGTCGGCTTTGCCTGTATATTTTTCATCTGTGAGGTTAACCGCCGCCGATTCATTGAAAAGGCTTACGAATGACGCATCGGGAGTAATGTTCTTTGAGCCTTTGACAACCTTTAAATCTTTTGAAAGTATCGGGTCGCCTGCTGATTTATCTTTTGTTGAGTATAGAACAAGCCAGCCGATTTTCATGTCGCCCTCGTGATTGTTGAGGTCTGCGGCATCGCCGTTCTGATTCTTTACTGTCTGATAATAAACATAGTCCTCGCCGTAAGGAGTCTGTGCCGCTGACATAATGTGATGAGGTATGTATTCCTCACTTGCCACATCGGTTGAGAAAAACTCAACAATGGAAACAATGTCATAAACGAACGCGGCTACAAAGAGAACAAATGATACGCATTTAACAATTCCTGCTGTTCTGCCGACTGTGGGCTCGCTCTTTTTCAATGCATCGAGTTTACTTGACGCCTCATTATACGGTTCTGTCGCCACTCTTGTTTCATCATGATATAATTCGTCTCCGAAAAATTCCCATGTTGTAATATCATTCTCCTGAATCCAATGCCTTAAATTATACATCTCCTGTCTGTTTTCTATTGATTGAGACAAAGCAGCCTTAAATGTTTTAATCTGATTTCTCTGAATTACAACTGCCGCTATACAGGTTGCCGCCAACGCAACTGAAACGCAGGTTGTGATAACCATTGACTTAAGCCAGTAATCTTTTTCGCTGCTGTCTGAAGGCAAATCTGGAAGCCAGCTTTCGCCCGTAAGTCTTTCGTGCTCTGTTGCCGCGCTTGTGAAAGCAATGCCTTCCTCAAAAATGCTTCTGTCAACGCCTTCAAAAATCGAGACTGTGCCGAGGCTTTCTGCGATTTTCTCAACATTTTCAATTGCGTCTTCAGCTTCCTGAGTTCCGTTTTCAATGTCGGAAAATGCTCCGATAAGCGTAAGCTGAAGACCGTTCATCTCAAACTGCGAACGCTGACCGTCGCTCATGGCATCAACAAGCGGATAAAGTTCTTCCTTTTTAACCTCGCTTGCGGGACGCTTAAAGAAATCAAGCAAAGTGCTGTCGCCGTATTCTGTTTCAAGAAGTGAAGCATAAAGAGCGCAGTCAATAACAGCGGACTCATTTTCCGCGTAATCCACAATCGTGGTAATCGCGTCTGCCGCTTCTTTGGCTTCGCCGCTGAGCTTCTCATAAGTTCCGTCATCAAAAATATCAATTTCTTTGTTCTCAACATAATCAATTACAAATTCAGGCTCGCCGTCATCTGACTCAGCAGGCTTAACAAGCTCCTTTTCAGCGTCGCAGATGTATTTATAAAGACTGTTCCAGTCATTGAGAATTGCCGTGGCTGTCGCGCCGTATTCCGCCGCCATAGCCTGATTTGCCTTTGCGACTGTGGGATAAACCTTTGCGTATTTTTCCTGGATTCCGTCGGGGCCTGTCTCCACCAGTCTGTCAATCATGGTGTCGTCGCTGTCATCGCCCGCAAAGGAGGTCAGTTCCATAATTGAGAGAATGTACTGTGTGTTTGCCTGCATAAATGTCTCTGCAATTTTCTTTTCCGCGCCCTCTGTGAAGTCATATTCAAGCAGATAATCGCCCATGAGCTTGCCGCTGTCGTCGTCCTTATAGATATTAAGGCTCTTGTATGCCGCAAGTGCTTTCGGCTTTTCCGCCTCATAATTTGACTGAAATTCCGCAACAGCAGGAAGAAAATCACTTATTGTTTCGTTGATATGCTCCCTGTTCTGCGCCATTATCTGCTTGTAGTCGGAGTAGCTGTATTTGCCCTTCATATTCATAACAGATAAATCTGTGATTGCCTCCTCGGGGTTATCGGTCTCTTTATAGCCGAGATAAACACCCGTTTTAAGCGTTGAGTTAAGATTGCTGTCCTTAACCATTTTATAGCCGAGCTTCGCGAGGCCTTTTTCCGCCTCGTCCGCGCTTGAAGCGGTGTATGTGATAACATCGCTTACATATTTCTTTGTCGCCGTCGCCGCAAATGCGTTGACTGACGCCGTGAGCCCTATTACAATAGCGAGAATAACCGCAACTGACTGTTTAATGATTTTCATAAAAATCCTCCTTATCTGCTGTGTTTTTTTGATTTTATCACATCATTTTATACGATGTAAATATAAAAAGGGATAATATTTTATTTTAGCTTGAAAAAACACGCTGAAAATTGTATAATCATAAAAAAAACTAATTGCAGGTGTCTTTATGAATTTACAACTTGCGGCAAATCTTTATCTGCTCGCGTGCAGCGGAATAAGTCTCGTCTGCGGAATTATACGGATTCTCGGCAAAAGGAAGCCCCCGACATATTTTCTGTTTATTTTCTTCGCTGTTCTGAGTGCTTTTCTTTCAAGGATTTTTTACTCAATTTCAATCGCTGTCTATGGCGCGCCGCCCGATATATTCAACATCGGCTTTTTAGGCTACGCCGCGATGCTTCTTTTTATGTTTTTCGCAAATTACGGTCAAATTGATATGCTTGTCGATGACCGCAAAACGCTTAAAGCAAAATACAGAATTATCCCCGTTATCGTTCCCGTGATTGAGCTTGCGGCAGGAATCTGCGGTCTGCTTTTCGGCACGGTGGATTTTTCCGTCCGCGTTTCGTTCCTTGTGATTTCCGTTATCGCGGGCTTTGCGGGCTATCTTAACATCAAGCACCTTATCGTGCCCGATGTTGATTTCGGAATAGTGAAATCCATAAGAGGATATAATCTGATTGCCTTTCTTACGGGGATTTTTTCCCTTGCGGAGATCGGCTTCAGCGTGTTTGAATATAACGGTATTATAATTTACTGCCAGATTATTCTCGGCATTCTTTATGCGGTGATGATTCCCGTGCTTGTCAGTGAGGTGAAGAAATGGACTCGATGAGTTATATTTTATTTATCTGTGTTGCCGCTCCCACCCTGCTGATGCTCCTGCCCATTGAAAAGCAGTCAAGAAAGGTTGTGCTTTTCATGCTCACGGGTATGTTCTGCTGCCTTTTTGTCAGCGAGGTAAACGGGCTTCTGCTCAGAGCTTCCGACTTCAGCCTGCTTTATTTCACCACGAACATCACGCCCGTTACGGAGGAAATTGTCAAGGCTCTGCCTGTGCTGTTTTTTGCGATCGTTTTCTCTGACAATAAAAAGGACATCATTACGGCTTCGTTTTCTGTCGGCGTGGGCTTCGCGATACTCGAAAATCTCATTATCCTCACGCAGAATTTTCAGAGCGTCAATCTTATGTTTGCGGTTATCCGCGGCTTCTGCTCGGGGCTCATGCACAGCATATGCACAATAGCCGTCGGCTACTTTATTGTGTTTGTCAAAAAGAGAAAAAAGATTTTTATTACGGGCACAATTTCCGCGCTTAACCTTGCGATTATCTATCACTCGGTGTTCAATCTGCTTGTTCAGTCGGACTCGGACTTTGCCCGCAACTCAGGTCTGCTTCTGCCGTTTCTGACTTATGTTATAATTAACACGGCGGTTATAGTCAAGGCAAAAAGAGAAAATGCTGCGAAAAAATAAACTGAAAAATCATCTGACGCACGCCGAAAACGGTGTGCGTTTTTTTCGGCATAAAAAAAAAGGAGCGCAAACGCGCTCCCTCAGAATGTAAAAATCATCCCAACAGCTTGCAGACAATGATAATCGCAACGAGAATGACTGCAATAATAATCAGAGATTTAAGGAATTTGCCTATATAATGACCGATTCTGTCAAGGAAGGACTGACCGCTCAGACCTGACAGTGCGGCAGAACCGAGAATCTGTCCCCATTTTTCGTTATCAGCCTCGGCGGCTTCTTTTTTCAATCTCTGCTTTTCAAGCTCGAGATTTTGCAGACGCTCCTGCTCAAGGCGCGCCTCCTCTTTCATGGCGGCTTCGCCCAAATTGCCGCCGCAGTGGGGGCAGGTCATATTGCCGTCCAGCTCAACGGCATTTTCACAGAATTCGCAGAAAACACGCATAGTCAAAACCTCCTGACATTCAGTAATTTTATGTTAGCATAAAACAATCAAAAATTCAACAAAAACTTCATATTTGTTGACAACTTTCCCTGATGATAGTAGAATAACATAAACAGTACTGGAGGGATAATTATGACAGCAAAAGAACTCAATATCTGCATGATAGCTCACCGAGGCTACAGCGGAAAATACAAGATGAACACCGAGCTTGCTTTCACGAAAGCCGCAGAGCACGGCTCGCAGGGAGCGGAAACGGACATCAGAATGACAAAGGACGGCGTGCTCGTTTGCAGCCACGACAAAGAGGCGGTTTTCTCTGACGGCACGGAGCTTATCGTTTCCGAATCGACATTTGAGGAGCTTACCGCAAAGCCGCTCAGAAACGACCTCACCGACGACGAGGTTTATCTCTGCACATTCAGACGCTATCTTGAAATCATGAAAGAGAACAACATGATTTGTTTCGTTGAGCTCAAAGGCTCTTTCACGGACGAGCAGATTAAAGAGGTTTTCGACATGGTTATTGAGGTTTATGACCTTTCGAAATGCCTGCTTCAGTCGTTTGACTTTGACAATCTTATCAGAATTCACTCGCTTTTCCCCGACCTTGAGGTTATGCTCACATACGGCTCGGGCGAAAGCAACTACGAAAGATGCTTTGACTACGGCTTTTCGCTTGATGTTGACCAGTATGTTGTTACCGAAAAGATGATAAACGAGTTTCACGAAAGAGGGCTTGAGGTCGCGATATGGACGTGCAACACAAAAGAGGAATTTGAACGCTGCAAGGCTCTCGGCGTGGAGTACATTGAATCTGACTTTTTCGGAGGAAACGACTGATGAGTAAATTCACGGATGCGCTTTCAGCTTTTCTTGACGGCGAGCCTTATGACGCGATAAGAATTTCCGTCTGCGATAAGGACGCAAAAATCGAAACACTCGAGCGCACGGAGCTTGCGTACTGCCAGAACACATATTCCGTCGCAAAGTTTTTCACAATGACGGCTATCGGTCTGCTTTATGACAGGGGACTTGTCAAGCCCGAGGATAAAATCTGCGACATTTTAAAAGACGAAATCACCTACGATATTCCCGACAGAAGCTGGTATTCCGTTACGGTTGACCACGCGCTGACGCACTCGGCAGGACTTCCCGGAGGATTTCTGGACATTGATGTTCACAATTCAACCGAGTTCACGACGGATTTTCTCAGATATATGCTCATGACGCAGCTTGAATATGAGCCGGGCACGGAGAGCAGATACTCCGACGGTGCGTTTTATCTGCTCGCGAGAGTCGCGGAAAAGCTCTCGGGCATGCCGATGGACGTTTTTCTGTGGAAAGAGCTTTTTGTGAAGCTCGGCTTCCGTGAGGCAGCGTGGAGCCACTGCCCGATGGGGCACGCCATGGGCGCGACAGGCTTTTACGCAAACTCGGCGGACATGGTAAAACTCGGCTATGTTTATCTCAACGGCGGAATGTACCGCGGCAGGCGTATTCTCTCCGAGGAATGGATAAACCTCGCAACCGAAAAGGAATACGGCTGCGGCTGGGACAACGGCAGAGAATGTTACTCAAAGGGCGGCATGAACGGTCAGACAATCACAATGGTGCCGTCAACGAAAACGGCGTTCATGATTCAGTCCTACGGCGCGGACTGCGGCAAGATTTCGAGATTTATACTTGACTATAAGGAGTAATGCAACATGAAAAAGTTTAAAAGAATAATAACAATTATGCTGACTTTTGTTATGCTTTTAAACACCATTCCGCTTTTCAGCTTTGAAGCTGAGGCTGAAGAAACGCAGATTTTCGGCGAATTATGCCCCATATGCGGTGAAGAATGCGGATACTCCATTGAACCGAGAACTCAGGCAACCTGCACCGAAGCAGCTTATGTATCTGTTCACTGCTATACAACAAACAGGTTTGCGTGGATGCAGTATGGTCAGCCTGATTCTGACAGGCACCAAAATACGGAATACAAAGTGGGAAAGCCTGCCACCTGCACAGAAGCGGGTTACACAGACGGGGAATACTGCAAGGACTGCGGAAAATGGGCATACGGTCATGAATATATTTCCCCTCTCGGTCATCAATGGACTGACTGGGCGGTAATTCAGCCGCCGACAGCAACCGCTGACGGTCAGAAAATACGCACCTGCTCAATCTGCAAAGAAAATCAGACAGACATTATCCCTGCGGGTACAAGCTCCCGCTTCATAAAAAGCATAACGCTCAATGACATTCAACTGAATTATAAAGCCGGCGCAACGCTCAGCCCGTCAATCGTTTCAGCCGACGGAGCAAAAATAAATCTCAAATATACATCATCAAACCCGAATGTTGTATCTATAAACAATAACGGAAGCATAACCGCTCTGAAAACGGGCACGGCGGTTATCAAGGTTTCAGCTGAGGACGCCGACAGAATAATTACAGAAGACACCTGCACTGTAACAGTTTCATACGCATGGTGGCAGTGGATTATAAGAATATTGCTCCTCGGATTTTTATGGTATTGATGTTGAAAAAATAACAAGCTTTTATTTACAAATCATATCTGATTATGTTAGTATATGATTAAGGCGAAAGCCCATATTCTTGTTAAACAGGGAGGAAATAAAATGAAAAAGATTAATAAAACAATAATGCTCATATTGACATTGGTCATGATTATAAATTCTTTTTCACTATACGACATTAAAGTTAACGCTAAAGAAGAACAAATTTTTGGTAAAATTTGCCCGGAATGCAAAAAAGAATGCGGATATACTGCTGAAATTGATGTTGAAGCAACCTGCGTATCCCCTGCAAGATATCTTGTTCACTGCAATACAATAAAAGATATTGCTCCTCACGATTATGGCTTACCAAATCCTGATAATCATCTGAAAACAGAACTAAAAAAAGGTATTCCCGCTACTTGCGAAAATCGAGGATATACCGACGCATACTATTGCATCGATTGTAAAAAACTGGTAAGCGGCTATGAATATATTGATCCACTAAGTCCCGATAGATGTCATAAGTATAATATATCTGATTCCTGCACCGCAGATAAAACTGTATATGATTGCCCAATATGCGGAGACCATTATGAAGTGTCTAAAGAACCTAAAGAACATATGTGGGGTGAATGGAAAATAGCCAAAGAGCCAACCTGCACCGAAACGGGAACAGAAGAAATTCGATGTGAAAGTTGCAATGAATTGTCTTGTACAAGGGAAATTCCCGCCAGAGGTCATCAGTGGACCAACTGGACAATTACTCAGCCACCGACAGAAACAGTGATACGTACTTGTAAGGTTTGCAAAAAAAGTGATACAAATACGGTTTCTGCAATAGCAATGTTAGACGATATTCAAATGAAATATAAAGATAAGCGTATGCTCATTCCAGAAATACTTTCATTCGATGGAAGTGAAATAAAGCATTTCAAATACACATCATCGGATAAAAATGTGGTAAATGTTGACGAGAATTCTGGGGAAATAGAAGCATTGCATACAGGCTCAGCATTTATAACGCTGACAGCTGAAGATGAAAACGGAATAATCACAGAAGACACCTGCACTGTAACAGTTTCATACGCATGGTGGCAGTGGATTATAAGAATACTGCTCCTCGGATTTTTATGGTATTGACGCTGAAAAAAATAATAAGCTTTTATTTACAAATCATATCCGGTTATGTTAGTATATGATTAAGGCGAAAGCCCATATTCTTGTTAAACAGGAGGAAATAAAATGAAAACTTTGAAAATAGGTATCATCGGCAACGGCGGCATCTGCAAGGGAGCACACATTCCCGCTTATCTTGAAGACCCGAGAGCTGAAATCGTAGCCGTATGCGATATTATTAAGGAAAGAGCAGAATTCATCAGAGACAATTATTATCCCGAAGCGAAGGTCTATACCGACTACAAAGAGCTTCTCAAGGACGAAAATGTTGAGTCTGTCGATATCTGCACGCCCAACTATCTCCACTCAATCATCGCGGTTGACGCTTTCAAGGCAGGCAAGCATGTTTTCAGCGAAAAGCCCGACGCCGTAAGCGTTGAGGAAGCGCTCAAAATGAAAAAAGCCGCTGAGGAGGCAGGCAAGGTACTCATGGTCATGAGAAACAACCGCTTTGTTTCCGCTTCAAAATACATCAAAAAATACATCGACGAGGGCAAAATGGGCGAAATCTATGCAGGCCGCTGCGGCTGGCAGAGAAGACGCGGCATCCCCGGCAAGGGCGGCTGGTTCACAACAAAGGCTCAGTCGGGCGGCGGTCCGCTTATCGACCTCGGCGTTCACATGATTGACCTCGCAATCTGGCTCATGGGCAACCCCACACCCGTTGCGGTCAGCGGCAATACATACTGCAAATTTGCCGACACCGACACAAGCGACTCCGCAAACTCCGACTTCGGCGACAAAAAAGATGACGGCACTTTTGACGTTGAAGACCTCGCCATGGGACTTATCCGCTTTGACAACGGCGCAGTGCTTCAGATTGAGTTCAGCTGGGCATCAAACATCAAAGAAGAAAACCGCTTTGTTGAGCTTCGCGGCACAAAATCGGGCGTAACATGGCAGGACAACGAGTTTGAAATTTTCACAGAAATTGACGGTCAGCTTATTGACATCGCCCCCGCAGGCAAGGTTGACCGCAGAGGACACAAAAACAACCTCGCTCACTACCTTGATGTTGTTCTTGACGGCGCTGAGCCGTGCTTCAAGCCTCAGCAGGGCGTTGACATGATAAAGATTCTCTGCGCTATCTATGAATCCGCAAAGACAGGCTTTGAGGTCAAGCTTTGATTTTATATTCGGGCTTTCACGGTTGAAAATTTATCATTTTGTGCTCGATGCGGAAGATTTATTTTGACTTTTCACACGGATAATAAACCGTTTTTCCGCACCGCGCCTGCTGCTATATAAATCCAGAAGTTTTTATGCTCACAATCTCTTTAAAGGAGGTCAATTATGATTACTGAGAAAGCTCAGCGTTTCAAGGATAAGATTGTCAACAATCCGTCCTTTACGCTGAAGGAACAGCTCGGATATGCGGGCGGCATATTCGGCAACGCCATGGGGCAGGACAGTATCGACACCTTCGACGACATTTTCATAAGAACATATATGTTCAAGGAGAAGGACTACTATCTTATCACCATCATCGAAAACATACTGATGATTCTGGGCTTCATCACACCGCCTGTCGCGGGCTCGATTCTCGACACTCCCGCACGCCCCGGCAAAAAAACGCCCTCGAAAATTCTCACCGGAACAATGCCTATCCCCTTCGCGATAACTTCTATGCTTCTTTTCATTGTTCCGTCGGCAAGCCCGAAAATCAACTTCACATGGTTTCTGATTTTCAAATTCATTTTCAAGACGGTTGACTCGTTCTATGACCTTTCGCTGAACACACTTTCACTGCGAATGACCAACAACGCGGATGACCGAAAGAATTTCTACACGGTGGCAACCCTTGCGGCGGCTCTCGGCTCAATGATGCCCGGCTGGGTTATCCCCGTAATTGTTGAAAGGTCGGAAGATCCCACAACGCAGAAGCATCTCTATTTTGTATGCGCGCTTATTTTCTGCATATTCGGTCTTGTTACGATGTTTGCGCCGTACTTCACCCTTGAAGAAAAGCTCAAGGTTGTTAAACGCCCCGAAAAGAAAGCGATTGTATGGGATAAGCAGACTCTTTCTACCCTGCTCCACTGCCGCTCATTCATCATTCTTGAGCTTGCGACATTCTTTGAGCAGGTAAGACAGCTTTCCTACAAGCTGCTCAACTATATGTACCGCGACGTATTTGACAAATACAGCATGAAGGTCATAATCGACCTCATCAGCGGTGTTCTTTCTTATGTCGGTCTCGGCTCGGTTCCGTTCCTCGGAAAGCGTTTCTCCGCGCGCAGTATTCTCAGCGGCGGCTTTGCCTACACGGGATTTTTCTACGCGATTATGGCTCTGTTTGCAATCAAATTCGATGTTGCCAAGGTACGCAAGTACAAGTGGCTTATCGGCGTTATGATTGGTCTTGCGGGCATGCCCAACAATGCGATTTCAGCGTCAAAGAAGATTATCGTCGGCGACGCGACGGACTATATGGAGTGGTATTCAGAAAAGAATTACGGCACTCCCATAAGAAGCGAAGGTCTTGTTACCGCCGCTCAGAGCGTTTTCAGCAATATATTCAATCTTATCAGAACGAATTTCTACAACATCACATTCCAGAAAATCGGCTACAAGAGCGCAAGCGACGGCAAGGCTGTTGTTCAGCCGACAGGCGCGCTCAAGGGAATTTTCCTTATGTTCACGCTCTGCGGCGTAGTAGGCAACTTCCTTGCATCAGGCTCATATCTCTTTGATAACTACACAGGCAACAGGAAGAAGAGAATTCTTCAGGAGCTTGAGCAGATGAGAGCTATCCGCGAGCAGGTAACGGCTCAGCGTGAGGCGGAAGAAGCCGCCGCGCAGACAGCGGAAGAAGCAAATCAGTAAAGTAATATAAAAATCCACGGGAGCACAATTAAGTGCTCCCGTGATTTATCGTCGGGGTAACAGGTATATAATTTTTATTCTGTGAGAACGATGCGGAATACATTACCATAATTCTTTACTTGCCTCGAGAACCCCCACCGTCAAAATCAGAGATTTTGCCACCTCCCCCGAGGGAGGCAATAAGGCGCCCCTTTTGGGAGCTGTCAGCGTAGCTGACTGAGGGGGTATTGGTGAGGAAATAAAAAACGGGCGATTGATAATCGCCCCTACCGCATAAAAATGGAAAGTTGTGCAGAGTTTGAGCAACGGGACGCCGAGGACGTCGTCCCCTACAGGCTCGGTGCGATGACGCATTTTGTAGGGGTTGGCGTCCCCGACAACCCGTAAAATTAAGACAATTTCAGCAAAATCCCGAGGAAGCGGAAAACTTCCTCGGGATTTTTTTAAAAGAATAAGTCAATTACTCCGTTGCGGATAAATTCGCATATTGCCCATACGGCAAAAACCGCGCTTCTTAAAAGTATCATAATATCCTCCTTATCAGCCGATTTTTGGAATTACATTCATTTTTGAAAGTATCTTTTCAAGGATAAGGTCAATAAGAGTTGTGCCGAGCCTCTGATACCAGAACCAGAAAATGTCGCCGATTATGCCGTCGGGTATCGGTGAATCGGGGATTTCCTTGTCAATTCTGCCGTCATATTTCAGCTCGAACGGCTGTGAATATGTTACGCCGTGAGCGCGGCTTTTGAGCTGGAAGCGGATATAACAGCCCAAGTCGTCCTCATAATCATTGAGGTCAATCGTGTAACTGCACGAGCCTGTTGTATCCTCAGCGATAACCTTGCCGTCCGCAATCCACTCAATCTTATCACAGCCTCTGCTCCTGTCGCATTCGACGGTGATTTTATTGCCGTCAATTTTTATGTTTGTTACAAGCGGAACAACGCCGTCGCCCTCAAATTCGTTTTCATCGCGCGCCTGATTTTTGAAATATCTGCTTGCGGCAAAGAATGAGCCGTCAATCATTGCCTGCTTGACATTTTCTTCGGTGTTCTTCGCAAGCGGGAACAGCTCGAACGAGCGGTCAACATCGCCCTCTTCCTCTGAATCGTCATCGGCAAAGCCCCAGATGTTTCTGCCCGTGGGGATAACGACCTGCAGAAGCTCGTCCCACAGAGCGCGGTCGGCTCTTGTGCATCTGTCGGTGTTGTTGATTATCTCAAGACCGAGGCAGGTTTTGTATTTTACAAGGATATTCGCGAAATAATTTATGTAAAACGGATTGTGTGAACGCGCGGGGAAATTCTCGGAATTTACCCAGTCTCCGACGTGATTGAGCACGCTGTAGCCGCCTGACTCCTCAATCCTGCGCGGAGCAGTTTCATAGTCGTTCTCCCTGCCCCATACGCCCTGGCCATAGGTTGTCCAGTAGCCGTTGACATGAGTCTTTGAAGCGACAGCCATGTTGCACTCAATGCCGCCCGTGATGTCAGTCATACCTCTGCCGCCCCTGTCCGAGCCTGTGGTGAAGCGTTCATATTCCTCTTTGGTGAGCGGCTCAACCTTTTTGAAACCGTTGAAAATGCCGTTGGTGCGCTTTTTCTTATCCCAGCCGTTGTTGATAACGCCGTGGTCGGTAACAGCGATAATATCGTACCCCGCGTCATAGTAAAGCTGTAACCATTCGTTGAGCGGATAGTCGCCGTCGGACGCCGTTGTGTGGCAGTGAAGGCAAGCCTTGTATGTGTCATAAGTGCTCCAGTCAACCTTTTCGTAAGGGTTGACAATCGTATATTGCGTGCTGCCCTTTGCCGCCGCGCCGACGCTTACCGTTGTCAGCACAAAAGCCAGCACAAGAAAAACTGATAAAACTTTTTTCAAAGAAATCCCTCCGTTCGGTTTATACTTAAATTTTAACATAAAAAGGAGAAAGTGTCAATGAAGACTGAAAAACGCCTCAGAAAGTCGAAAGCAGACTTACTGAGGCGTTCTGCATATTAAAATTATCTGGCTAAAAGCTGACCGATATAATCTTTAACGATTGTGATAAGCTTTCTGAAAAGGTACTTCACAAATTTAAGGCTGAGGAACTCGGTCTGGTCGATGCCCTCGTGCTTGACAACAGGCTCGGTTTTGTCGGTGAGTTTAAGCGCGTTGAGCTTGTTGAGAACTATGCCCGCGATAACAACATTACCCTGTGCGCTCGGGTGAATGTAGTCAGCGGCAACATACTCGGGATGACCTACGAAAGCGTCGGCAACCTCAAGAAGCTCATAAGCCTTCTGGTTGTCCGCAAGATATTTTCTGTAGCCTGCGTTGAGTCTGTCCGCGCCCTGCTGATAAACAGCTTTTATGCTGTCCGCGCCCGGGTTGTAGAGCGTCTGCATAAGGATAACCGCGTCGGGATTTATCTCTTTGATAGTCTTGATAATGGTGCAGAAATTCTTGTAGAATTCCTCTGCGATTGAGTCAAAGCGGCTGTAATCGCCCTTATTCGCTTCTTCGATAAGCTGAGCCATGTCGCCGCGCAGGAAGTCGTTGCCGCCGATTGAAATGCTGATAATGTCAGCCGCCGCAACATCCGCCTTGATTTTGTCCTTGCCGAGGTGTTTGATTAAATCCGCTGTGCGGTAGCCGTTGACCGCGTCATTTTTGAAGTTGAAGCCCGCGGTGTCGGCAACAATCTTGCCGAAGCAAGCCTCGTCGCTGTTAAGAACGCCCGCGCCCCAGCCTATTGAGTCGCCGAGGACAACATAGTTGAGAGCTTCGTCCGCCGCAAAAGCAGGCACAGCCGCCGCAAAAATCATCAGAACCGCCATAAGTAAAGCCGTAATCTTTTTCATAATAATCCTCCTGTAAATTATGGTAGATTTATTATATCATTCTGTAATGATAATTACAACAGACAAATCGGGGCGACAATACGCTTAATAAACATTTCGGCAAAAAAACTATATTAAAAATTTTTTTCTTAGCCCTTTTTAAAAATCCATCGTATAAAAAGATGTAAGACAAAACAAAAACTGAAAGGAGCAGGCAAAATGTTATATGAATTCGGAACTTACGGCCCGGCAGGATACGATTGCAGCGGACTTATCGGCTTAATTACATACGGCATCTGACCGTGATAAAATCAAAGCATAAAATCATCAGCCCCGACATAAAACGCTGTCGGGGCTGATAAATTTTATTTACATTGACTTTTTCCAGTAGAAATCCTTCCACGGGTCATCCGCTGACTTTGTGATAACCTCGCCGTCGGGCTTTTTCTCGGGAGCCGCCGCCTTTTTGACAGGCTTGCCCTCGTAGTTTTTAAATCTCAGCCACAGGCAGAGGGTGAGAATTGCCGCGCCCTCGATTATTGCTTCGGCAACGCTCAGAGCGGTGGCAGACGCAACGGCGGAATTGAGCGGTGTATCCACAACAAAAATTATTATGTCAATAATGCGGCAGGCTGTAATAATCACAGCGGGAAGATACCATCTTTTGTTTTCTCTCTTTTTAGATGTGCAGTTGATGATGATATAAAACAGAAGAATAAGATAGCCTATCCATGACGCGATTGTCATATATAAATCGAACTGAGTGCCGAATTTCATGTGAACGAACATATCCCAGTTCTTGAGCATCAGATAAAAATTCGATGTAAAAAGCCCCGCGATTATTTTCGCCGCAGGATACAGCGCGAGAGACTTTTTGTTTTCATTCTTTACAAGAAGAATGATTATATAAACCACCGCGGCAGCGACAGCTATGCCTGTTATGATGTTCAGCACAATGCTCCCGTCAAAGGACGACTCGCCGTAAGCATCGTTTATCTTACTGAATTCTATCGCGTTTGAAATATCAGTTATAACATCTCTGATAAAGCATACGCCGTAAATCAAAAATAAAACCGCAGAAATAATTGAAAACGGCCTTGCTCTTTTTTCTTCCACCGAAACCGCTCCTTTAAACGACATATTTCGTACTTATTTATATTATATCTTGACTTTCGCGATATGTCAATAAAAATCAGCTTGTTAAAGCGGCAAAACAATGGTATAATATAGCAAATATCTCTTTGGAGGGATTCACTTGACATTTGACAAAAGCAGGAAAGTATTTCCGCTGATAACGGGAATAATCGGTATTCTTATCTTTGCGGCGATTTTTATTCTGAGGCTCAACCTTGCGGCTGTTGTCGCGGTCGGCTTCATGTGCATCATGTCCGCGGTGATTTTTCTTTCTCTTATCATTAAGAAGAAAGTCTATATGTGGAACATAATCGGCTACGGCACGGCAGGTCTCGGGATTGTTCTTTACTACTTGTTTTTCGGCGCTGACGCAGGCTTCGGAGCTTTCACAAGCGGCAAAGCAGGCTGGCTGTCTGCCGAAAATCCTGTTTTCACCCAGGCGGGCAATTTTTTCACAAGGCTCGGCGGTAATGTTCTGCTTGCGCTTCCGTGGATACTCGCGCTCGCGCTGCTCATTTGCACATTTGCAATTAAAAAGATCAAGTTTCAGAAATTTGTTTCTGTTTTAATGAGCATCGTTCTTGCAGGCACAACCGTTTTTTATGTGCTGACGATGAACCTTCGCTCGAACCCCAACACGGAAAGACTGTGGGAAGGTCAGGACAACTACTTGAAGGGCGTTGACAAATACAAAAAAGACAGCCCGAATGTGCTGTTCATTCTCATGGACGACCTCGGCTGGGGTGATATTTCTCGCTACGGCGCAATTTATGACACGCCGAATTTTGACAGAATCTGCGACGAGGGCGTGAGCTTCGACAATTTCTATTCGAGCTATTCCGTCTGCTCCCCTGCCCGCTTTGCCGCGCTGACAGGCAGATACCCGTTCAGAGGCTTTGCGGACAACGTAATGTACCCGACTGTCGATTGTCTCGCTCCGTTTGCCTCAACGAGAATTTTCAATTCCATTGAAATGGGCGCAAACTGCGACGGCATGATGGGCGACGAAATCACCATGGCGGAGGTTTTCAAATCCGCAGGCTACGACACCGCGTGCTTCGGCAAGTGGCACCTCGGCGATTACGGCGAATATCTGCCCACAAATCAGGGCTTTGACTACTTCTACGGCAGCCATTATGTCAACGACATGACGCCGTTCTACCATGTAAGGGAGCAGGGCGGCGAATATGAGATAATCCACGGCACAGACGAGCTTAAAGACCAGAGCCGCGCGACGGAATGGATAAACGAGGAAATGTTCTCGTGGCTTGACACAGAGCTTCAGAAGGATGACCCGTTCTTTGTATATTACGCAACTCCGTGGCCGCACGCGCCTGTTTTTGCGGGCGACGATTTTGACGGCAAAACAGGCATGGGCACTTATGTTGACTGCGTTACCGAGGTTGACTATTACCTCGGGCTTCTCTTTGACAAGCTCGAAAAAGCAGGTGAACTTGACGACACAATTATCGTTTTCACAAGCGACAACGGCCCCGCCCTTGAAGGCTCAACGGGTGAGCTTCGCGGCGGCAAATATCTCGCTTATGAGGGCGGTCAGAAGGTGCCGTTTGCTATCCGCTGGGGCAACGGAAATCTGTGGGAGGCTGGCTCTACACGCTCGCAGGCGGCGACGCTCGTTGACCTTTTCCCGACGCTCATTGACCTCTGCGGCATTTCAGGCGGCGGTGAGGAAAGCTATCTGCCCTCCGACCGTGTGATTGACGGCATTTCAATGCTCCCGACGCTCAGGGACGACAGCGTTATCCACACCAAAGAGCATCCGATTCTTTACATGAAGCGTGAAAAGCTCAAGGCGATTCAATATACCGTGCCGTCTGCGGAAATCCTTGCGCGCGACGAGTACAAAGATTACGACTATGATGTACTCAAAGACAACGAATACATTGATTTCAAATATTTCCAGCGTATTCAGAACGACAACTCGGCTTTCTTTGACAAGTTCCGCAAGAACTGGCTTCACGTTCTGACAGATGACGCGGGCGAAAACTACAACAGAACGCCTGTTTACCCCGAAATCGCCGCCGAAATGAACGAAAAAACCGACGAAATCATGAAAGAATTCAAATCCAACCGCAGAGGAATTGTTGATTAATATGCCTCCACTTTCAATTATGATAAAGCCCGCGTCGAGCCTTTGCAATATGCGGTGCAGGTACTGCTTCTACCACAATGTAACAGACCTGCGCGAGGTTAAAAGCTTCGGCGTAATGACGGGCGAAACAGCGGAAAATTTAATAAAAAAAGCCTTTGATTTTGCTGACGGCGAAAGCGTTGCCTTCGCCTTTCAGGGCGGCGAGCCGCTCATTGCGGGGCTTGACTATTTCAGAGATTTTGTCGAAAAAGCTAAAAAGCTCAACAGAAAAAGCTCACCCGTTTTCTTCGGTCTGCAAACAAACGGAACGCTCGTCAATGACGAGTGGGCTGAGTTTTTTAAAGAAAATAATTTTCTTATCGGGCTGAGCCTTGACGGCGATTTAAAGGCAAACCGCTTCCGTGTTGATGAAAATTATGAGAACACTTACGATAAAATCATTCGCGCCGCTGAGATTTTCAAGACTCACGGAGTTGATTTCAACATTCTCACGGTGCTGACAGGCTATTGCGCCGAAAATATCGACTCGATTTACAAATCGCTCACTCAGAAAGGGTTTAAATTCTTGCAGTTTATCCCCTGCCTGCGTCCGTTTGACGACAGGAGCGAGAGCGAAATGTATATGACCGTGAGGCAGTACGCGAAGTTCCTCATTCACGGTTTCAATGCATATGTCAAGGACTATGTGCGAAATGACTACACAAGCGTGCGGTATTTTGACAATCTTGTCCGCCTCTACCTCGGCGACAGCCCCGAGCAGTGCGGACTTTGCGGGCACTGCATGCACCAGTTTGTCTGCGAGGGCAACGGAAATATTTATCCGTGCGATTTCTACTGCACAGACGAGTGGCTTTTGGGCAACATAAACGAAAGCGATTTTGACACGCTTGCTCACAGCAAAAACGCTGAGGACTTTTTAAGAGAAAGTCTCGGCGTTAAGGATGAATGTAAAAAATGCAGGTTTTATCCGCTCTGCCGCGGCGGAGGGTGCAAACGAATGAAAGCCGACCGCGATTACTGCGAGGCGTACAAGGCGTTTTTCTCCGCGTGCCTGCCGCTTTTCAGAGTGTTTCTGAATGAGAAAAGGTAAAATAATTGCATAAAACAGACAATGGGACGCCCGGGAGATCGTCCCCTACAAGCTCGGTTTGAGCGGAGCAATTGTAGGGGGTTGCATCCCCGACAACCCGTTAAATTATCGCAATTTTTCCGCATCGGGCACACAATTATAAATTTTCAACCGTGGTATCCCGAGTATAAAAACGGCCGAGGGCGAACCTCAGCCGTATTTTTTATTCTGTTTTTCAGCCTTCCTGGTGATATGTGCTCAGGAAGTCGCCGATATCTCTCATTGCCTGCGCCATTTCCTCGGGCTCGGGGAGCATAACGATTCTGAAATGGTCGGGTGTGTTCCAGTCGAAGCCTGAACCCGGAACGATGAAAATGTGCTTTTCGTGAAGCAGGTCAAACGCGAATTTCTTGTCGTTTGTGATGTTGAATTTCTCAACGTCGAGCTTTGGGAATACATAAAACGCGCCCTTGTTCTTAACGCAGGTCAGACCGTCAATCTTTTCAATCTCGCGCATTGTGGCTTCTCTCTGCTCATAAAGTCTGCCGCCGGGGACGAGCATTGCCTGTGTGCTGGCGTTGTCCTCAAGAGCCGCGGGGATAACGAGCTGAGTCAGCGTGTTGGGGCAAAGACGCATTGCCGCCATCTGGAAAATGCCCTCAATGTAATCGTCAGCCTTGCCCTTGTAGCCGCTTATGCACATCCAGCCGCAGCGGAAGCCGCAGATGATGTGGGACTTTGACAGACCGTTCATTGTGATAACCATTCTGTCGGGAGCGAGAGCCGCTGTTGAGTAATGCTCCACGCCGTCCATAACAAGGCGGTCATAGATTTCGTCTGAGAAGATGAGCAGGTCGTTCTCTCTTGCGACCTCGATAATATCCTCAAGCACCTCTTTGGGGTAGATTGTACCTGTGGGGTTGTTGGGGTTTATGATAACGATAGCTCTTGTTTTAGCTGAAACCTTGCTTTTGATGTCGTCAATGTCGGGGTACCAGTTGTTCTCCTCGTTGCAGGTGTAGAATACGGGCTTGCCGCCTGCGATATATGTTGAATTTGACCACAGGGAGTAGCTCGGTGAGGGCATAAGCACCTCGTCTCCCTTGTTGAGGAGCGCGAGAAGAGCCATGAGAACAAGCTCGCTGACGCCGTTGCCGATATAAATATCATCGGGAGTGATGCCCTGAACACCCTTGCCCTTGTGGTAGTTGCAGATAGCCTCGCGCGCGTCGGGCATACCCTTGAGGTCGCAGTAGGCAACAGCTCTGTCGGCGTTGTTGAGAAGTGCGGTCTTGACGCTGTCGGGCATACCGAAGCCGAAGGTAGCGGGGTTGCCTGTGTTGAGGCGCAGAACCTTGATGCCCTCTTTGAGCATTCTCTGGCTCTCAATGTAAAGCGGGCCTCTGATGTCCGAATGAACGGGCATTAAATTTTCTGATCTTGTGATATTCATAATGAACACTCCTTGTGAGATGTATATTGTTAATAAGAATATAACACCTTTAGCACGGTAAATCAAGAAAAAGTTTTGAAAAAAGAGGGATTTTTGAATGGCGTTAGCTGAGACGGGTGAGTTTATTATAAAACTTTCTTAAAAATTCAAGGTTTTCTTCCATATCAATTCCGTATTTTTCTTTTATAATGCTAGTATCACGGGAAATACCCTCGGCAGATTTTAAATCATCAGGTAATCTGCCTAACAGATAACTGGTTTCTTTAAGAAATGCTGCGTACCACGCCAAACACCGTTTTCCGTAGTTCTTATCGTTTATTATTTTCAGTTTTGTTTTCTTATCTTCATCAAAATACATAATACGAAAATCATTCAAATTATCTTCGTTTTCAAGATCTGTAAGGAATGAATACAAGTCTTCGTTCTTTATTCCGTAACACGAATAAACTACAGTAAGAAGTAGCTCCATACACATTACTGAATCGTCATATTTTTTGTTATCTTTATTTACGATAGTGTGTATCATCTCGGCTTTTTCAACAAGATACTCCTGCTCACGCATATTAATTTCATAAAAAAGCCATGCAATATAATCAGGAAAGCCTTGCAGGTGGAAGGTAAAGATATATTTATTAAATAAAACATAATATGTTTCATATTTTGTACTATCATCAGGGCTATCAAAAACTCCTTTATCCAGCTTATAATCAAATTTTACAAATTTTTCCATATATTTCTTTGAAGCGCTGAGAACTCCGTTAGTACCTTTATTGTATTTATCATAGCCGAAAGCATTTGATATACTATCAAGCAGGCGGCTTTTGTTAACGGCAATAACTGTAATGAGATTATTAACGCCCTCGGATATATGGTGAAGCCTTTCGAGTATCTTTATAGCGTAATCGGGTTGACAGCGGTCAAGCTCGTCAACGACAAAGACAACGGTTTTATCTTCTGCAATTATTTTAAGCGATTTTCTCATTAGAGTAATCGCTTTATTAAGCGATGTAAGCGGATCAAAATCTTTGATATTATCAAGTATTTTATTATCATTATAAATTGCCTTTATTTCTTCTTCAGTTAGATGAAATTCCTCAAGCATATCTTTAAAACTGATACCTATCTTCTCCTCTGCAAGATGGTTGATACCCGCCAGTGCAATAGAACCTGCTCCTTTTAAAACGGTTGATACAGCTAAAATATTTCTATATTTTTTATCTTTATTTAAGGCTTTTATTTCTCTTTTTTTGAGACCTTTTTTTCTTAAATCCTCGTTGCGAGCGTTTATAATTTCTTTTATTTTCTCAATCATCATGGAAACTATCGCAACAAGCGGCTCATCATAGTAGTCATATTCCCAGCAGTTGTAGTGAAAAACAACATATCTGTCCTCAAGTCCGTTGTTTGTCTTTTTCGCTTTCAGCTTCTCTTCAACCATTTCAAGCACAAAGCTTTTTCCGCAGCCCCATTCGCCGTCAATGGCAAAAGAAATATTTGATTTTTTCTTTGAATAGTAATCGATCAGAGCGCATATATCGGGTACAGCGATATATTCTCTACGCAAATAATCTTCTTTCTCCATTTTTACACATCCTTTATTTCGTTTATATTATAACAATCCTCCGCGTTTTGTCGGAGTAATAATGTTCAGACTATATTATTTTACATCCTATGGAAAAATTTTGCAATAATATTTCTCACGGTATCCGTTTATCCAATCTCACGTTATCTCTCCCTCAGTCTTTTGCTTCGCAAAATCCAGCTCCCTCGTCAGAGGGAGCCATATCAGCCTCACCTTGTCAGGGGAGGTGGCATTGCGAAGCAATGACGGAGGGGTAGAGCTTGAAGTAATAAGTAATAGTGAAAATTTGCCCTTGCTGATTCATTTTCCCGCAACATTTTTTATGCAGTCATATCTTATCGCTTTGCCCTTGACGGTGTAATCGGGCTCTCTGCCCGCGAGTGGCGCGCCTTTGAGCGGTCGCTTTATGACAATCAGCTCGGGGCGCAGGCTCTGTGCCGCATTGAGCAGTTCCGTTTCGTCGGCGCACGGGCGTTCCAGCTTCTGAATAAGCTGGAGCTTTTTGTTCACAAGCCCCGTTTTCTGCCGCTGTGGAAACATCGGGTCGAGATAGACAACATCGGGCGTGAAGCTGAGATTTTGCATCATTTCAACGCTGTCGCCCTCCACAAGGCTCATTCTGCCTACAATTTCTCTGAGCGCGGGGTTTTTCTTCGCGCGCCTTAAAGCGTCCTTTAAAAGCGCGGCAACAACCGCGTTTTGCTCATACATTGTTACGCTGTAGCCTGCCGCCGCAAGCAGTATCGAGTCGCCGCCCATGCCTGCCGTGGCATCAACCGCCCTCGGGGACGGCTTTTTTGTTTTGGTGATGTGGACGAGCATTTCGTGCTGCAATCTGCCGTCGGTCAGTCGGTGGAGCATATCCTCAAAGTCGCCGCGGAAGCTCAGCCCGTAGCCCGTGAGCGAAACGCCCGAGGAGTCAAACATCAGCGTCAGCTCGTCGCCCGCTTTGTCCGAAACAGGCACGCCTGTCCGCCGCGCGAAAGCCTCCGCCATGTCGCGCTGACCGCCCTTGCCCACGCAGACCGTAAGATTTTCATACTGATTTTTCATAATTGCATCCCTGAAAGTATTATTTTGAAGTATTGGATTTTGCGGTTTTGAATAAATTATAACAGAAAAAAATAAAAAGGGCAAATAATTTGTGCGAAGCACAACATCATTCGCCCTGCGACATCATTTACACAAAGTATAACTTCATTTTCTCTTAGAGAAACTTCATTTTGTGTCCGAATGAAGTTAACCTTACGGTTAAATGAAGTTTTCGCTTCGCTCAAAATGAAGTTGTGCCCTTCGGACACAAATAAAAAAAGTCCAAGTCAAAGACTTGAACTTTTTTTGGCAGCGGAATAGGGATTCGAACCCCAACAAACAGAGTCAGAGTCTGTCGTGCTACCGTTACACCATTCCGCTTCACAACTGCAAGAGATATTTTACCACATTATTTCAAAATGTCAATAGGAAAATTAAAAAAATTAAAAAATTTTTCGTAATATATAATTTACAGTATTTTCACATTTCATTGTGGACACATTTTCGCAAATATGGTATAGTTGACGCAGGCGAATATTTAAGGAGATGATAAAATGTCAACATGGCTGACGATTCTTGTGTGCCTGATAATTGTATTCATCGTGCTGAAAATAATGACATGGGTAACAAAGCTGTGGATAAAAATATCCCTCGGCGTGCTCCTTGTGGGCGTGGCGGCGTATGCGCTGGGGATGTTCTTTTAACGATGCAATTTAATGAATAATGAATGACGAATATTGAATAATGAATAATTTCGGAAAAGCTCCGCTTTTGAACATTTTATTCGGGACGCCCGGAGGTCGTCCCCTACAAGCTCAAATTAAGCCGTGCGGTTGTAGGGGTTGGTGTTCCCGACAACCAGCGGATTTACGGCAATTTTTTTGATAAAACACATACCGTGAAAAAGATTATTGCAAATCTTCCGCATCGTCCACCCAATTATAAAATTTTAACCGTGATACCCCGAATATAAAAGCGGGCGATTGAATCGCCCCTACTGACGAGAATTTTAAATTCTGCGGAATCTGAAAAGCGGGAACGCAATGCGCTCCCCTACAAGCAAAATTTGAAAATTATTCACATTTTTTTGTAGGGGCGAACTGCGTTCGCCCGCGGATTCACGGCAAATCTTAAAATGGGCGATTCGTGAATCGCCCCTACCGACTTGGCAGATAAAAGCAGGCTACAGCAAAGTTTAAGATTTCTCCCCATAAATTAAAAAAACTTTCCTTTTGCACTTGATAAATCTTTCACAGGTTGGTATAATATTTCAGATAGATTGGCGGACAACCCGTCCTTAATCAGTTTAATAAACCGAAAGGGGTCAGATATTTATGAATTACACAAACGAAGTAAAAAATATGTGTAAAGTCGCTAAAGGACCGCATCACGGTCCCGCACCCATCCCCGAAGAGGGTCAGTGGGTTAAGGCTTATGAAATCAAAGACATTTCAGGCTTTTCACACGGTGTAGGCTGGTGCGCTCCTCAGCAGGGCACCTGCAAGCTTTCACTCAACATCAAAAACGGCATTGTTGAAGAGGCTCTTGTTGAAACTCTCGGCTGCTCGGGCATGACTCATTCCGCTGCTATGGCGGCTGAAATTCTCCCCGGCAAAACTCTTCTTGAGTGCCTTAACACAGACCTTGTATGCGACGCTATCAACGTAGCCATGAGAGAGATTTTCCTCCAGCTCGTTTACGGTCGTACACAATCCGCTTTCTCAGAGGACGGCCTTCTTGTTGGCGCGGCTCTTGAGGACCTCGGCAAAGGTCTCCGCTCACAGGTTGGTACAATGTTCTCAACCAAGGAAAAGGGCGTTCGTTACATGGAAATGGCAGAGGGTTATGTTACACGCATGGCTCTTGACGACGAAGACCAGGTTATCGGCTACGAGTTCGTTAAGCTCGGCAAAATGCTTGAGGACATCCGCCACGGCGTTACTCCCGACGAAGCATACAAAAAGAATGTTGGCACATACGGTCGCTTTGCAGACGCTGCAAAGTATATTGACCCCCGTGAAGAATAATAAAGGAGGAACGCAGCTATGGCAAATGATGTAATGTTTGAAGGCAAAGAAAGAAGAATGCCTCAGATCGAAGCCTGCCTTGCCGAGTACGGTATCGCAAGCCTTGAGGACGCTAAAGCTCTTTGCGAATCAAAAGGTATTGATGTTGAAGGCATCGTTAAAGGCGTTCAGCCTATCGCATTTGAAAACGCTGTTTGGGCTTACACCCTCGGCGTATCCGTTGCTCTCAAGAGCGGCGTTAAGACTGCTTCTGAAGCAGCGGCAAAAATCGGTATCGGTCTCCAGGCTTTCTGCGTACCCGGTTCAGTAGCAGAGCAGAGAAAAGTTGGTATCGGCCACGGTAATCTCGGCGCAATGCTCCTTGACGAAAAGACAAAGTGCTTCGCATTCCTTGCAGGTCATGAGTCTTTCGCGGCGGCTGAGGGCGCAATCGGTATTGCTAAGACAGCTAATAAAGTTCGTAAAGAACCCCTCCGCGTTATCCTTAACGGTCTCGGTAAGGACGCAGCCATGATTATTTCAAGAATCAACGGCTTCACTTATGTTAAGACTGAGTATGATTTCCACACAGGCGAGCTTTCAATCGTTGACACAAAGGCATATTCAGACGGTGAAAGATCAAAGGTTCGCTGCTTCGGCGCAAACGATGTTCTTGAAGGCGTTGCAATCATGAAGCACGAAGGCGTTGACGTTTCCATCACAGGTAACTCAACCAACCCCACCCGTTTCCAGCACCTCGTTGCAGGCACATACAAGAAATGGGCACTTGAAAACGGCGTAGCTTACTTCTCAGTAGCATCAGGCGGCGGCACAGGCAGAACACTTCATCCCGACAATGTAGCGGCTGGTCCTGCTTCCTACGGTCTTACAGACTCAATGGGCAGAATGCACGGCGACGCTCAGTTCGCAGGTTCATCATCAGTTCCCGCTCACGTTGAGATGATGGGACTTATGGGCATGGGTAACAACCCGATGGTCGGCGCAACAGTTGCTTGCGCAGTTGCAGTTGAGGAATCACTTAAATAATTTTTCATAAGCAATAAAAAGAGCCTCGTTCCGAAAGGAGCGGGGCTTAGTTTTTTTATATAGTTATTCAGACAGCATCGAAAGAAGCGGCTTCGGTTAACGCTTCTTTTATAGCTTCAAGCATAAATTCAATAAATGTCGTCGAGTCGATTTTGCTGTTGCAGTAATTGAACGCTTTATAATATTCTTCCTGCTTGCTGTGAACTATGCTTTCAACGGGCAGCCACGCCATTACGGGATTCCACTTTGAAAGCATAAGCGTGTGCCACAGTCTGCCGACTCTGCCGTTGCCGTCAATGAACGGGTGAATAACCTCAAATTCATAATGAAAAATACAGCTCTTTATCAGCGGGTGAACATCAGTTGTTTCCGCCCATTTCATCAGCTCTTCAACGAGCTGCGGAACATAATCGGGCAGAGTGCCGAGATGAATAACCTCGCCCGTTGCGCTGTCAATGACGCCGACAGGTCTTGTTCTGAACTCTCCGCTTTCGTATGTCAGACCGCGCATCATTACGCTGTGAGCCTTGAGCAGAGCATCAACAGAATACGGATTAAGCGTATCAAGAACATCATATATTTCAAATGCGTTTTTTACTTCTTCTATATCTTTGGGCGGAGCAATAATACGTTTGCCGCTGAGAACAGCCGTAACCTGTTCGATTGTCAGCGTGTTCTGTTCAATGGCAAGGGAGCTGTAAATCGTCCTTATGCGGTTTTTCCTTCTTAGGGTAGGGCTTTTTTCAAGTCCTTGTGTTGATGAAATCTGACCCACGAGCTGAGCTATTTCAGCTACCAGAGAAACTATTGAATTTGTTATGGTGAATGAAGCCATGAAAGATGACATAGCGAGCCTCCGAAGCTTTTGATAGAGCTATTATATCATTCACAAAACCTTTTATCAATATTTTTTATGAATCTGAATACCAAAAATCTTTTTTCTTATAGATTTATCAAACAGAATATGGTACAATGTATAAAAAATCTCGGAGGGATTTACATGTCAAATTTTGTATTTTTCTTTAAACAGCTCGGTGCCACGATAATGGCGATAATCATGCTTATCGGCGGAATTTTCATTCCGATGCCCGAAAAGGATTTCTGCATGATAGCTCACAGAGGCTACAGCGGAAAGTATCCCGAAAACACCGCGCTCGCATTCCAGAAGGCGGCTGAGCACGGCTCGGGCGGAGCGGAAACGGACATTCGCCGCACGCTTGACGGCGTGT
Source organism: Acutalibacteraceae bacterium (assembly GCA_045640865.1). Taxonomy (GTDB): domain Bacteria; phylum Bacillota; class Clostridia; order Oscillospirales; family Acutalibacteraceae; genus CAG-488. Next base: position 47,749 of record JAZUFU010000040.1, read on the forward strand.
ATGTTACAAGCCACGACAGCGAGGTTATATACGAGGACGGCTCCACGCTCATCATTGAGGAGCACACCTATGACGAGCTTCGCAAAAAGCCGCTGAAGAACGAAAAGACAAACGATAAGGTCTTTCTCTGCACACTCAAACGCTATCTTCAGATAATGCGCGACTACGATATGGTCTGCTTCGTGGAGCTCAAAGGCGCATTCACCGACGAGCAGATTAAGGAGATTTTCAGCCTTGTTGAGGAAACCTACAAGCTCGAAAAATGTATTCTCCAGTCGTTCGATTTTGACAATCTCTTAAAGGCGCGCAGCTTCTTCCCCGACCTGCCGCTGATGCTCACATTCGGCACGAACGACACGGACTATGAAAGGTGCTTCGATTACGGCATTTCCATCGACGCCAACCTCAATCGCCTGAGCGATGAGATGATAAACGCTTTCCACGAAAGAGGACTTCTCGTCGCGGGCTACACGGCAAACAATTTCATGCAGCTGTGCTACGCAAGGTCATTTGATATTGACTTCATCGAGTCGGATTATTACGCATAAATCAAAACAAGTCCCGTTCCTTGGAGCGGGGCTTGAATTTTTAATTGTTTTCTATCAGCTTTGTGTTTTCGTCTTTTCCGTCAAAGAGTGAAACGTTTCCATTTCTGAAAGATGCGGTTACATTTTTCATCGTTACCGTCAGCGGATTTTCGGCGTTCGCCCTGACCATGGACGCTCTGTTCACTCCCGTGAACGCAACATTTTCGAGCGTTATGTCTTTGAGATACGCGCCCGACTGAAGCGGCGCGGTGTCAGGCTCATACCACATGAAAAATTCGGGATTTTCTATTGTGCAGTTTCTGAAAACCACATCGTGATACGGCTCTTTGCTCGGAAAAGTCTGACTTGCGAAGTGGAGAAAAATGCCCTCTAAATTGTGCCTGCCCTGCTCTTTTGGCAGGGTATTCTTTTTGTCTCTGACCGCGTCTGTTCCCCTGCCCTGCACAACGGTTTTTCTGTGCGGATATTCGCCCGGGCCGTACATATGACAGTTCTCGATGAGAAAATGACTGCCGCCCGCGCGGAAAATATCGCACGAGGTGTTCATTTCGCAGTTTCTCACCGTCAGATTTTCCATGTTTATGCCTGCAACGCAGTCATCTCCCGTGCGGAAAATGCAGTCCTCAATCAGAATATTTTTGCAGCAGTGAAGATGAATTCCGTCAGAACCGCCGAGGCAGGTTACATTTTTCATCGTGATGTTTTTGCAGTTGTCAATCTGGTGCATGAAGTTGCCGCAGTTTGCTATCGTGTAGCCCTGTAAGGTGAGATTTTCAACATTCGTTATCATGAATCCGTGAGGGCCTCTGTAGCCCTCCTCGCCGTTCGGGTCGGTGCAGTCATCGCCGTCGATGAAGGAATCTTTTTCGCCGATAACCGTTATGTTTCTGCCGCCATAGACGGAAATTATCGCTCTGCGGTACTCCTGCCACGGGCGGTTTTCATACTGACGCGGTATCATCTCCATGTCGGTGCGAAGTTCCACGCCCTCGGGAATGTCAAAGACTTCGTAATCTTCGCAAATGTCAGAGCCGGTGAGCTGTGCGCCGCTTTCGAGATAAAGCGTTGTGTCAGACCACATACGAAGTCCGCCTGTTAAGAATCTTCCCTTCGGCACAACAACCGTTCCGCCGTTTGCGCGGCACATATCAAAAACGCGCTGGATTTTTTCGGTCTGCAAATCTGCGCTGTCGGCTTCAACGCCGAAATCCGTGATAATGAATCTGTCGTTCATGGTTACCGTCCTTTTTCACTATTATTTATTACTTCAAGAACTACCCCTCCGTCGTGCTTTGCACGCCACCTCCCCTGACAAGGTGAGGCTGATATGGCTCCCTCTGATGAGGGAGCTGGATTTTGCGAAGCAAAAGACTGAGGGAGAGATAACGCAAGCTTTGATAAACTGATGCCGTTAGAAAAATAATAACAAAATTTCCGCATCGATCTCAAAATTGCAAAATTTCAACCGTGTTACCCCGAATATAAAAGCGGGAGCAAAATATGCTCCCGCCGAGTGAATTAAAAAATGCTTTGTAAGAACTGCTTTGTGCGCTCGTTCTTCGGATTGTCAAATACTTCCTCGGGTGTGCCCTGCTCGCTGATAACGCCGTCGCTCATGAAAACGACCTTGTCGGCAACCTCACGCGCAAAGCGCATTTCGTGGGTTACGACAACCATTGTTTTGCCGCTTTCCGCAAGAGACTTGAGCACCTTGAGCACCTCGCCGACAAGCTCGGGGTCAAGCGCGGAAGTGGGCTCGTCAAAGCAGAGAATATCAGGCTCGAGGGCAAGTGCTCTCGCGATAGCAACACGCTGCTGCTGACCGCCCGAAAGCTCGCAGGGATAGGCGTCAGCCTTGTCGGCAAGTCCGACCTGCGCCAGAAGCTCCACGGCTTTTTCGTTAATCTCTTTGATGCGCTGAGATTTTTTCTCGCCAGACTTTTCTTTTTTGAGCGCGAGACGCGGAGCAAGGGTTATGTTGTCCTTAACCGTGTATTGCGGAAAGAGGTTGAACTGCTGAAAAACAAGACCGAAATGAAGTCTGTTCTTTCTGATTTCCTTGTCGCTGAGCGAGGCGCGATTATCCGCGTCAATAAGAGTCTGACCGTTGACGGTTATTGAGCCGCCGTTGGGAATTTCAAGGAAGTTGAGACAGCGAAGAAGCGTTGTTTTGCCGCTGCCCGAGGAGCCGATGATAACAAGCACATTTCCCTTTTCAAGGTCAAGGTCAATGCCCTTGAGAACTTCGTTCTTACCGAAGCTTTTGCGGAGATTTCTAATTTCAAGAATCGACATAATTTAACCTCTGTAATAGTTTAATTTCTTTTCAAGTCTGCCGAATACAACGGTCAGAACGCCGTTGAACACAAGATAATAGACTGCCGTGAAGAAAAGCGGCCAAATCTGACCCGCGATTCCGTGAGAGCCCTTGAGGAACGCTTCGCCCGCCCAGATAATCTCCTGCATGGCAATGATGCGCGCAAGAGATGTGTCCTTGACGAGAGTGATGATTTCGTTGCTCATGGGAGGTACAATGTGCTTGATGACCTGAAGAAGCTTTACCTTGAAAAATATCTGAGATTTTGTAAGACCGAGAACCTCGCCCGCCTCCTGCTGACCGTAGGGAACGCTCTTTATGCCACCCCTGAAAATCTCGGAGAAGTAGCAGGAATAGTTGATAATAAACGCCACGCAGGCGGCAAGAAATCTGCCCTCCTCACCGCCGCCGAAAATCGGGTTGTGGAACACGATGCCGGGCATATAAAAGATGATAAGGAGCTGAATCATGAGGGGCGAACCTCTGATAATCCACACAAAGGTCTTGACAACCGCGCTCAGCGGCTTGAACTTTGACATTGAGCCGAACGAAATCAGAAGCCCGAGCGGAATTGCGCCGAGAAGCGTTACAACAAACAGCTTTAAGGTCTGAACGAAGCCTGAGTTCAGCGCTTCAATTACTACAGGGAGCTGTTCAAGAAATTTATCCATAAAATTCTCCTTAACGCCAAAGCAGAGAGCATCTTTCGATGTCTCTGCCTTAGTTTTATGTTGTTTTTAGTTTCTTATTTAATAAGAGCTTCCTGAACGCCGTACTGCTCAGCAACTTTTTCCATTGTGCCGTCTGCAAGTGAAGCGTCAAAGAACTTGTTGAGCTCGTCAGCGAGGTTGCTGTCCTTGCGGAAGCCAACGCCGTATTCTTCAGAATTGAGGGCTACAGTTGCAACAAGCTCTGCATAATCTGTGCCTTCACCGATCATTGCGCCTGCCATAAGGCTGTCGATGATAGCAGCGTCGCAGTTGCCGCTCTTAACCTCAAGGAGTGCCTTTGCCTGAGTGTCAACTTCTACAATGTCAAATCCGTTGGCAACAGCTTCCTTTGCGCCTGCTGAGCCTTTTTCAACTGCAAACTTAAGAGCCTTGCAGTCAGCCGCTTCTTTATATTTGTCAGCAACGTCTTTATTAACGATAACAACCTGTGCATTGTCGCAGTATGCCTTTGAGCAGTTCATAGCCGCTTTAACTTCGTCGTCGATTGTCATGCCGTTCCATACGCAGTCGATTGACTTGTTCTGGAGCTCGAGTGATTTGTTGTCCCAGTTGATTTCAACGATTTCAGCGTCAACGCCGAGGCTCTTTGCGAAAGCCTTTGCCATGTCAGCGTCAAAGCCGATCCAGTTGCCGTTATCGTCCTGATAATCCATGGGAGCGAAATCTGTAACGCCGATAACGAGCTTGCCCTTTTCCTTAACATAGTCAAGGTCGGTCTGAGCTGCTGTGTCTTTTCCGTCGTCTGCTGCGGGCTGTTTGCTGCAGCCTGCGAATGCAAACAATGAAGCAACGAGTGTGATAACTGCAAGTAACAATGCTATTTTCTTTTTCATAAAAAATTACCTCTTTCTGAAATTTTTGGCTGTTTCAGCCGCTTTAGTAAGCTACTACATTATACCGTCAATGTGATAAATTGTCAATAAAATTTCAAAAAATACGTTATTTCTTATTTTTTTTATTTTTTTACAGAAAAAGACTAGATTTTTCTGTAATTTTATTATATTATATGAGCAAGAATTTATTTCAAGGAGGATTCTTATTATGGACGAAAATAAAAGCTCAGTAAAACCAACCCTTATCAAAAGCATTACTGCCCTTCTCTGCTGTGCAGCTCTTGCATTCACAGGCAACAGCATTACAGGCAAGGTTTGCGATACTCAGAAAAAGATTGCAGAAACATCAGGCAACAAGCCCGCTGCTTCTGTTTCTGACACAGCAGGCGGCACTGTAACAGGCACAGATTTTGCTGACGGCACATTTGCTGACGACGCTTCTCTTGCTGACGCGGCAATTGATGACGCTTCTTCTGCTGACGACACAGCTACTTATGATTTAAGCTCTGACGACACAGCAACAGCTGCTGACACAGGCTCATCATCAAGCTCAAGCTCGGGTTCAAAGACTCCCGACAAGAAGCCTGCGGCAAAGGAAATCACCCTTACATCAGGTCTTAACAGCAACGACAAAGCTGAAGTTCTCAAGTACTACAGACTCATTGCAAAGAAGAACGCAACCTACAAGGGCGGCTACAACACAAAGATGGAAATGACAGATCTTAACGGCGGCAGCGGTGCTATAGGCGCATTCATTTCACTTTTCAAGCCCATCGCAAAAACAGCTCTTAAAAACAACTCAACACCGGCTGATCATTTCCCCGGCGACCCTGACAAGATTCTTGAATCTGACTGGGTAAGCGCATCAGCTAAGAATGAAGGCGCATTCACAATAATCAAAATCAATCTTAAATCCCAGACTGACGGCGCAAACGGCAAATCAAAAGAGGGTACAGTCGGCAGAACAGTTGACGTTCTCGACGGCGTTCAGACAGCTCTTGACGAGCTTGATGGCGTTGACGCAGACTTCAAGAACGGCAAGTTCTCACTTGTTTATGACCAGGCAACAGTTGATCTTAAGGTTAAGACTTCCACAGGCGAGCTTGTAAAGGGTGCCTGCACATGGCATTACAGAGTAAATGTTAACCTTGACGAGCTTCAGGTTTCACTTGGTTCTTTATCTCCGACAATCAAAGGCGGTAAGGGTATCATCGATTACACATACAGCTACTGATAATATTCAACCCATAATGGGACTGACGTATTTAGCGCAGACCGAAAAGTAAAAAATTAATATGAAATAAAAAGATGGTTCTGAATTGGTAGATTACCGTTCAAAGCCATCTTTTTTTGTTTAAAATAAAATTTTATAAATAATAATTTACTTTTCTAAGCGTTTTTTCGTCCTCGGAGTATCGCATACACCGTCGGCCGAAGAAAACGCTTTCTGCATCTAAATACGGCAGCCCTGTTTTTCTTTGTTATTATTTCTGAAAAACAAGGTCAACCGTAAGAATCTTTCCGCTCGGTCCGATTTTCACGGGGAAATACCCTGCGTAGGAATATCCCTTTGCGGCGTATTCTTCGATGATTTTTCTGTGTTCCTCAGTCTGCGCGTTCTTTGCCGGATTGTTTTCGTATTCAAGCCTTTCAAATACGGTTTCCATTCTTTTCACCTCAGTATTCAATATCAACTGACTTGCCCGTCTCAGCCGAACGATATACAGCGTCGATAACCTTCATGAGGATAACGCCGTCCTGCGCGTCAGCCTTGCACTCCGCCTTGCCCTCGCAGGCATCAACAAAGTTTTTGATTTCACGGTTGAAATCACGGTGGAAGTCAAATTTATGCGAACCTTTGATTTCGATATCCGCAAGACAGCCCGCGTACTCCGTGTGAAGCTCGAACGGGTCAAGCGTAAGACCTGCCTTGCTGCCGAAAATCTCAACATCTCCCTCGCTGTTTTTCTTGTTGAGGTTGAAGCTCGTTTCAACCTGAAGCACCGCGCCGTTGTCAAATTTTATCATTGCGGTCGCAAGGTCTTCAACATTGAAAACAGGCTTTTCAACAACTGTCTCAGATGTCCAGCCCGAGGTTCTTATGTGGTCGCGCGCGCCGATTTTATCGCTTGTGAAGCCATATACGGAAACGGGAAGCGCACCACCCATAATGTATCTCGTAAGGTCGATAACGTGAACGCCGAGGTCGATAAGGGGACCGCCGCCCGAATATGTCTTGTCGCCGAACCAACCGCCGGGGCAGCCGCAGCGGCGAAGATATGTTGCCTTTGCGTAGTAAACCTCGCCGAGCTCGCCGTTATCAACAAGAGCCTTTGCGTCGCGCGCGTCGTCGCCGTGTCTTCTTACAAAGCCTATCATAAGCAGTTTGCCGTTCTTTTCGGCGGCTTTTTTCATTTCTTCAGCTTCTTTGGCGTTCATCGCCATGGGCTTTTCGCAGATTACATTACAGCCTGCATTGAGAGCCTCAATGGTGCACTCCGCGTGAGCCGAGTTCCATGTGCATACGCTGATAAGGTCGATTTTTTCGTTTTTGAGCATATCCCTGCAATCGGTGTAATATGCGGGAATGTCATACTCCTCGGAGAATTTTTTTGCCTTCTCCTCGTTAATGTCGCAGCAGGCAACGATTTCAACTCTGTCCGCCAGCTCCTTGTATCCGTCAGCGTGGCAGTGAGCTATTCCGCCGTTGCCGATAATTCCTACTCTGAGCATTTTAATCTCTCCGTTTCATTTTTATAATATACGCTGAAACCGCGTATTACAATTAAAATATAACACAATCACTTTACAAAAACAAGCGCAAAAAGAAAAATGACCGTTGATAGCAACGGTCAAAAGTATTATTTTTCTATTCCTTTTTCGAGAATAACGGCGGTTACGGATTTGAAAAGGATTTTAATGTCAAGTCCGATTGAAATATTATCGACATAATATTTATCAAGCTCTACCTTTTCGTCAATTGAAACATCGTCTCTGCCGTTAATCTGCGCCCAGCCTGTAAGCCCGGGGCGGACTGAATAAACTCCGTTTTCCTCTCTCATGCGGTGGATTTTCTCCTCCTCCACAATCAAAGGTCGGGGACCGACAAGGCTCATATCGCCCTTGAGCACATTGAGGAGCTGAGGAAGCTCGTCCACACTCGTTTTTCTGAGCACTCTGCCTATCGGAGTAATATAAGCGTCGCTCAGATCGTTTGATGCCATAACGGGAGCTGAGTTTGTCATCGTTCTGAACTTATATATGTTGAATGCTTTACCGCCTCTGCCGTATCTTTTCTGAATAAGAAAAACGGGCTTTCCCTGCGAGATAACGAGAATTAAAGCGATAACCGCAAACGGAATAATCAGAATTATAAGCGCAACAAAGCTTGAAGAAACGTCAAAAGCTCTTTTAACAAAATTCATTTATTACACCTCATGCAAAAGGTGCTGCACAGCCTGCACAGCCGCCGAATTCATTTCGACCCGTAAAATTATAACACAGCTTTACTGAAATTGTCAACATTTTCTATTGAATATAAAACCATTTAATATGAATGTGCGTTTGCTTTATTTTATCAAAAGTATTGACAAATTCTGAGCATATTATAAAATAAATGTATAAAAGCAACGAAAGGACTTATTATTATGCTTGAAAAAATGTATGAATTGTTCGGCTGGCCGTTCTATCAGCAGCACGCCTTTGAGAACTTTCTCATGATGTGCAGAAACTTCTTTGCCGACGGACTTGCGCCGAAAAGACTTCTTGCTTCGCTGATAGCAATAGTTGAGCTTTTCTGCTCCGCTATCTTCAAAACGCCTCAGCCCGCGGTCGGCCCCGAGCTTGACCTGACAGGCTACGAGCAGGTTATTTTTGACGATTTTGACGGCGACAGCCTCAACACCGACCTCTGGAAGTGCAGAGGAAACTACCGTGAAAGAAGCGGCTACGCCTGCGAAAGTCAGATAAAGGTTGAAAACGGCAATCTCGTTATCACGGCGGAATATCTTGACGACGGAATGTTCGGCGAGGGCTGGTACTCGGCTGAGGTCGCTCTCAAGGAGTGGCAGACCTACGGCGGATATTTTGAAATCAAGTGCCGCTGCAACCCCGACAAGGGCTTCTGGAGCGCGTTCTGGATGCAGTCAGCTCACTCATACGACCACGAGATTTCAAACGGCGGCGTCGGCGGAGCTGAGATTGACATTTTTGAGGCCATGGGTGCTGACAACAAGCTCAAAATGAACCGCAACTGCGTAACTCAGACGGTATGGTACAACGGCGGCGACGACAACCCCGACGACCTTGACAAGGTAGGCCTCGGCACATACTACGCCAACGATATTTACAACACCTACAATACATACGGACTTCTGTGGACAGAGGACGAATATGTATTCTATGTAAACGGCATTGAAACGGCGAGAACCTCCACGGCGGTCTCTCACGCGGAGGAACAGCTTCTCATTTCGCTGTGCATACCTGACGACATTCCCTTTGACCACGATTATAAAACGGAGTTCCTCATTGATTCCGTATCGGTTTACAGACAGAAATAATTGATATCAGGAGGTATTTTATGAGAACCTGTAAAAAAATAATTGCAATTCTGATGGCACTGACAATTCCTTTTTCATTTTCATTTCAGGCTTCTGCCGCGGACGGCACATCTGCGGGCAAGCCGTACAGCGTATGGGCGCATCTTGTCGATGACCTTTTCGGCATAGCTCACGATGCAATTTTCGGTCTGCTTATGAAGCTTACGACTCAGAGCGGCATACCCTCTTGTGAGGAATATCTCGCCGCTAAAAACGAAAACTTTTTTGAAGGCACTGACGGTGAAATAACAGGAAACGGCTGGAGCGGCGGTTTTGCAAAAGGAAGCATCATTCCGACAAAATGGCGTTGTGATGCCAACGGCAAAAAAGACCCGAACGGAAACTGTCTTAAGATTATCCGCCCGACGGGAGGATATCAGACCTTCGTTTCAAAGCTCTACACCGACCAGATGATGAACATGGCAATTCTCACCTGCGGCGCTGATAAAAACGGCAACGGAATTGAAGATATTATTGTTTTTGTAAGCGTTGACGGCGTAGGCATAACAGCAGGCACTTGCGCTAAAATCCGTGAAAATGTCCGCGCCTCGCTCAAGGAATACGGCGTATGCGACGATGACATTCTTGCGTGCAACATCAGCGCGACTCACTGCCACGCGGGACTTGACACTCAGGGCATGAGCATACTTACTCTTTTCCTCAACAAGCTCAATCCGTTCACGGAATATGACAGAAGCCTGAATAAGGACATGGAGGACAGTATATGCGCTCAGGCGGCTTCATGCGCGAAAGAAGCCTACGAAAAAATCGAAAAAGGCAGTCTGTATTTCTTTGAGACAGACGAACTCGACGGCTGTAACGACAAGCTTAACTGCGGCGTTAAAACAAAGGATTTCTTCTCCTGCTTCCTCTTTGAGGGCAAAAGCGGAGAAAAAACTCTGCTTACCAATATCGGCGCGCATCCCACATCATACGGCGCATGGGACAACAACCGCATGATGTGCACGGACTATCCGTATTTCATGGCTCTCGCGCTGGCTGACGCAGGCTACAACATTGTATTCACTCAGAGCAGTCAGGCGTCCGTAAGCTCGCCGAGCGTAAAAGATGATTACGGTGAACTGAAAAAATCCGACGCTGACGCATGGGTAAAGAGCCGCGCGCTTGCAAAGGAAGACTGGGTTGAGCGTTACGGTGAAAAATACACAAAAAAGCAGTTTGACAACCTTGAAGAAAGCATTGAAGGTCATATGAGAAAAGGCTATCTTCTTGCTCATTATATCATTGACTCGGTTGACAAATCTCTCAGCCTCAAGCCGATACTTAATATCAAAAACACAAGAACACTCCTTTCACTTGATTACGGCGTAATGGCGTGGGGAAGCATTTCGGGACTTCTCGGCGAAAATGTTGTTAAATCCCCGAAATCAGAAACAGGCTACGGAGTAATTGTTGAGACGAATTATCTCGAATTCGGCAATAAGGTTATCGTTCTCACCGCTCCCGGCGAGCTCTCCCCTTCCCTTGTTTACGGAACGAACCCGAATTATGACGGAGAAGCTCTCTGGACAGGCAAGACCTCATGGAAAGGCACTGACTGGCAGTATGATACACTGAAAAACATTGTGCTTAACAAAGAAGGGAACGCCGGCAAGAAATTTGTTTTGATGGGCATAACAAATGACGAGCTTGGCTATATGTACCCCGACATCTGCACCCCGAAATCGCTGCTCGGCACGCTGATTTTCTACAAGGAAAATCCCGAGGATATGACAAACTGTATGCTTATGACGGTAAGCGGAAGCTGCGGCTCCGAGCTTATGGAGGCATATACATCAATCATCGACAGCGTATCAGCAAAATAAAATAAAGTGCCCGCTCTGTCTGACCGAAAGCAAGGCAGAGCGGGTTTTGTTTTTTGTATAAGAATGTCTGCAAAGCCGTCGTTTTTTCATCGTATTTATACACCGTGTTTTTTAAAACGCTATATGTATAATTTTCAGCACTTTTTAATCATCTAAAAGGAAATAAACAGACCGTTCAATGCTGACTTTATGTTGATTATTGTTGACTTTTGACTTCCTTTAATATATAATCTTTTTATATAATGCGATTTTTGTTGTTATGAAAAGAGATGTCTATGAACAATAACAATTTCCCCTCTCTCAGAGAGCTTCTCGACGGCGGCGCGGCGAAATACGGCGACGCTCCGTTTATCAAATATATACAGAACGGCAATATAATCGAAAAGAGCTACAGCACCGTATGCGAGGACAGCAAGGCGGTCTGCCGTATGCTCAGAGCTTTTTCAGGCGAAAAAATACACTACGCGATTATCGGCAAAACATCTTACGACTATCTCATTTTCTTCTCGGGCATAATCATCAGCGGCAACACGGGCGTTCCTTTTTCTCCCGAAATCTCCGTCAATGAAGCCGCCGAACTTTTCAGACGAGCTGATATACAGGGGCTTATCTATGACGGCGAATTTGCCGACAGAGTAGATGAGCTTAAAGAAAAATGCCCGTTCGTTTCGTTTTATCAGCGGATTGACGACGAATGCACACAGGAAATCTACAAAAAATATGACGACAGTTCAGAGTACGCGCCCCTCTCCGACTATGAGGTTGACAAGGAGGATTGCGCCGTTATCATCTACACATCGGGCACAACAGGCGTGAAGAAGGGCGTCATGCTCTCGTCGAACGCGCTCGTCGGCAACATCACTTATCACGACTACTGCGCCGATATTTTCACTGAGAATGACATTTCTCTTTCTGTGCTTCCGATGTATCATGTCTATTGCTTCTCTGGCGATTTCATTAAAAATCTCAGAGACGGAGTTCAGGTCTGCCTTAACAAAAATCTCAAGGATATAGTTACAAACCTCACCACATTTGAGCCGAAGGTAATAAGAGTTGTGCCGATGATTGTTCAGTCTCTGCTTCAGAGAATCAGAATAATCAGACGCAAGAATCCTGACCTTTCTCCCCGTGAAGCAGCAGAGAGGATTTTCGGCAGAAAAATCGAGTGGATCATCTCGGGCGGCGCGTACCTCAACCCCGAGCTTGTTAATGAATGCGCAGAGCTTGGTATTACAATGCGGCAGGGCTACGGAATGACCGAAGCGGGATGCAGAATTTCTGTTCCCGATGAAAATGTTTCACTTTCTTCCGTCGGCAGAGTAATTGACCTGTGTGATGTAAGAATCGAAAACGGTGAAATTCAGGTCAAAACTCCCACGGTCATGACGGGATATTACAAAATGCCCGAGGAGACCGCAAAGATGTTCACCCCCGACGGTTGGCTCAAAACGGGCGACATCGGCTATGTTACCGAGGACAGACAGCTTTTCATCACGGGCAGAGTTAAAAATCTCATAATTCTCTCTGGCGGCGAAAATGTTTCACCCGAGGCTATTGAAAAGAAATTTGCAGACACTGAGCTTATAAGCGAGGTTCTCGTCTATGGCGAAAGCAATCAGATTGCGGCGGAGTTTTACCCCGATTTTGCATACGCAAAAATCAAGGGTATAGAGGATGTTGCCGCCGAAATCGAAAAGGTTGTTGATAGGCTCAACAGCACGGCAAAGGCGTCGCATATTATCACAAAAATAAAAATCCGCGAAACTCCGTTTGAAAAAACGGGCGCGGGCAAAATAAAAAGAAATCAGACAGTTATAGGACAGGAGTGATTATTATGAAAAAGACGGACAAGGCTGTTTATGACCTCATTCCACCGCAGGAAATGATTCAGTTCATGCTCAAATACAGCTTTTTCCACAAGCAGGTTACGCAGATTCCCGAGTCAATCGTTGTGTCAAAAGAAATTGATTTTGATATCATGAAAAAGGCTGTCAACATTGAAATCGAAAGGAACGACTGCCTGCGTCTTCGCTTTTTCAAGGAAAAAGGCAAGGTAAAGCAGTATTTTCTCGACAGCTACACGCTCGACGAAATCCCCGTTCTTACTTTCAAGACCAAAGAGGAGCAGACGGATTATTTCAACGCCGATGCTCAGAAGCCGATTAAAATGCTCAAGGGCGAAACCTACCGCATAAAGTTCTTCCGCTCTTACGATAACCGCTGGGGCATTTACATCAACATTCATCATCTTGTTATGGACAATGCGGCGGTATTTTTCTTCTTCTCGGATTTATTCGCCGTTTATGACCACCTCAAGGACGGCGCGCCCATGCCGAAGCCGCTTGGCAGCTATGAGGACATGATTAAGAAAGAGCTTGCATATATCGCAGACCCGAAAAATCTTGAAAAAGAAGAAAAAGCTTACAGAGAGTTCTTTGAAAAAGACGGCGACCCCATGTATCTCGGCGTTGAAGGTCCGAAATTCCTTGAAGCTGAGCGCAAAAAGAAAAAAGACCCGTCAATCATGGCACCGTCGCTCTTTGACCCGATTCACGACAAGGCGGAGCTTACAAAGGCAGAGCTTCCCTACGAAGACAGTCAGAAGATTTTTAAATTCATGGAGGACAACAACATCAGCGGCGAATGTCTTGTTCAGCTCGCGATGAGACTTCATGTTTCAAAAATAAACAACAGATACCCCGACACATATTTCATCGTGCTCTGCCCCAGACGCCACAACCTTAAAGAAAAACGCGCGGGCGGCACTATGGCAGCTCCCCTGCCCTGGCGAATTGTCCTGCCCGAGGATACAACATTCATAGACGCTCTTGAAAAGATGAAGGAGCTTCAGTTCTGGGCGTTCAAGCACATGGATTATCCGTACCTTTCATACCGCGATTTACAGCAGAAGATGTATAACTACCCTGCCGCCGCGGGCGCTTCAACGATGATGTTCTCATGGTTCCCGCTTGAAGCGGACACAATCAACAACTGGGAATATGAGTTTGAGGGCTACGAGCTCGGCAGATATGTCATGGTGCTTTATTCGTTTGCGATGAAGGACACTCACAGCGGCTGCCTCAAGCTTTCATGTATGCACAGGACGAAGTTTGTCAGCGTTGATGATATAAACGCGCTCCACAAGGGCACAGCGGCCGCGCTCATGCTCGGCGTTGAGAATCCGAACATGACACTCGGCGAAATAATAGATAAAATCTGAGAAAGGACTTTTGAAAATGATAGAAACATTAAAGGATATAGTTTCAAACTATGTTGAAATCGACCCCGATGAAATCACAAGAGAGTCAAAGCTGCTCTCCGACCTCGGACTCACCTCCCTCGACCTTGTAATGATTGCAAACGAGATTGAAACCGAGTTCGGCATCGAGCTTCCCGCGAAGCTCTACACCACGGTCAAGACTGTCGGAGACCTCATCGACTACATCGAAAGCAATAAATAACCGCACGGGGAGCTGTTTCAGAGCAGCCTCCCCATTTTATTTTCAGAATTTTTGATAAAACACTTGATTTTATGAAGAAGATGTGGTAATATAATTTTTGTTAATAATTACTTAGTTTGCAACCACGGGGGCGTAGCTCAGCTGGGAGCCCAATACACCCACAAACGCACCCCCACCTAAAACTTAATAAATAAATTACTTAGTGTGCCCATCCCGGGGGCGTAGCTCAGCTGGGAGCCCGATACACCCAGAAACGTACCCTGCATGAATTTGTGCCCCTTGATCTTAAAGTTGTTCAGCTTTAGATTTGTGGGATTATTTAACAATAATACAAAATCATAATCTCATAACATCTATTGAAACTGGTCAAAAGCCGATATCAATAGGTGCTTTTTATTATTTTCGGCCGGTTTCATCATTTAATACCGGTTCCAACATATAATACACATTTTGAGGTAAGGTATGAAAAAGACGTTTTTAAAAATAGAAAATTTCAGATTTTTTTATGAAATTATTTTTTTTATTATTCTCAGTTTAATAAGTTATTTTAATTTCAGCGTAAGTGAAGATGACTATTATTTTCATTTCCTTCTTCTGGATTTCAAACACGGGTATATGACCCGTGGATTTATGGGTGAAATTGTAAGCTGGTTTACTGATGACGTCAGCAAAACCACCGCTGTGGTTTTTGTTTCAATCGGTCTGTTATTGCTTAACATTGTAATTTCTCTTATCTTCGGAAAATTAATCAAAAATTCAGAGGGAGACATTAAAGGAACATATATTATTATTATTTCTTTGTTTATTTTGTCTCCTATGTATTTCAGATGGCTTGCAAAAAACGGTCTGCAGACTGATTTATATTTTTACCTGTTTACGTTTGCTTCTGTTCTTATATTAAAAAACAAAGTGCTAAAATGGCTGATTCCCGTTTTTGCAATTGCAGCAACTCTTTTCAGCGTTGTTTATCCCATTCACTGTATGACTTTAATTGCAATCATACTTTTATATGAATTCAGTAAAGAAAGGAATCTGTCAAATGGTGTTCTGTGCGTCTTAACCTATGTAGGGATTATCGGCGTTGCAGTATTTGCAATTTCAAAACGCAGCAGTCTGACTTTTTCCAACGTAGATGAATTATATGAATATATGTCATCTAAAGTTGCTCCCGGAACAGTCCTTGATGAAGGAACAGTCAAATATTATATTGGTGAGTACTTTTTATCTTTTAAACAAGCTGTTACACAATATATGTTTCTGGAAATTTCCAGAAATCTTAAAACTATTATTTTCAGCTTTATTTTTATCTATTTGCCTTTTATAATAGCAATATCTGTTTTCTGGATAAAATGTATAATAAAAACATCTGATTGGTTGAACCGTTTGATTTATGTTTTCGCAATTGCAGTGCCGTTTCTTATACTGTTTCCTTTCATTTTTACCGGAGAACCCGGACGATGGAGTGCCGCTGCATTTGTTGTTGAAGCAGGTCTGTTGATTTATTTTTTATACAACAAAAATGGTTGTGTGCATTCTTTGTTTATCGAATTAATAAATAAAATTAAAAACAAGCCATATATTGCAATTGCTTCGCTGTTGTATTATATTGTCCTTTCAGGCAGGTGAGTAAAGTGATATTTAATAAAATAAAGTCAGATAAAAAAGAGGACTCGTTTTGCTTCTCTGTAGTTGTTTTTTCAATTATAGTTTTTTTTACATTATATAGGTTTGAGTTCAACAATATTGATCTGCAATCAATATTATATCTTATATCATGTGTTATTTTAGCGGTTATTGCCTCACTGTTTTCATATAAATCAATAAATACAACTGAAAACAAGTCAGATATTATCATTCTGTTTACATTATTTATATCTGAAATCAATTTTCTGTTTTCAGGTATAAATTTGGTTGAATTTCGTACTCCGCTTTCATTTGCGCTGTTTTATATTATTTTAATAATGGCTTTAAAAGAATCCGGAATGGCTATTGTGTTTCTGGCAATGTTATTCATGGTAATCCTGAATCCGATAAGCGTTTATATGATTCCTGTAATTGTATTTTATTACATTTACCATATGAACAAAAAAGCTGTTGCTTTTGCTGTTTTCAGTTCTTTGCTGTTCTTTGCTGTTTTTGCCGTAAATATTTTTGGTGAAAGCACCGGCATATACAGTGTCTGGTTTCAGGAAGCTCCCCAACTATTCAGTTTTGATTCAAACAACGTTTTAAATCATTTATTTTTTGTTGCCACTGCTATACCTTTTCTTGTTTTTATTTTTTATTTCTATTTTATCCTTTATAAATCTGATAAAAAAAATAAGTTTCTTTTTATATTCAACGGTATTATTACACTGTTGTTGCTCACTGTAAATATTCAAATTATTCCAATTATAATCGGATGTCAGATTTTACTTATGATAATAATATATAATAAAAGTAGCAAGCCTTCCGATTCATTATTTTTCACATATTTCAGTTTTATAAAAAGTCACATTTATCTGATCTTTTTAGCATGCCTTATTTATAGTGCGTCGAGATGTCTGATTTTTCAAAGTTCGTTCAATCAAATCGGTAGTGCTATCGCCAGATTCTTTGCTGTTAACCCATAATTTTAGGAGAGAACAATTAAAATGAAAAACCTGTATTTTGTACAAGCTAATGTGTTGTATGGAAATTCAATTTATCTTCCGTATGCAGCTGGTGCAATTATTTCTTATGCATTTCAGAATAAAGAAATAAAAGAAAATTTTGAGTTTAAAAGAATTATTTATACACGGGAAGTTATTGATGAGGCGATTGACTCGTTAGAACAGCCTGATGTTGTCTGCTTTTCAAACTATATCTGGAATCATGAGTATAACAAGACATTTGCCAGCCGCCTAAAGCGTGTTTATCCGAATTGTATTATTGTTTTCGGCGGGCACCATGTTTCATCAAAAACATCTGACCTTTTAGCAGAAGCGAATTATATTGATTTTTTAATTCACGATGAAGGCGAAGTGCCTTTTGAAAGACTTTTGTTGGCTATAGCAGGTGATAAAAACTATGAATCTGTTCCAAATTTATCATTCAGGAATAATGACGGAACAATAATCAAAAATGAAAGCGTTATTTTTGATGTAAAAGATTTCCCGTCTCCATATCAGACAGGTGTTTTTGACAATATTGTAAAGGATACACCTTATGAGCTTAATGGATTGCTTGAGACAAACAGAGGTTGTCCGTTTGGATGTGCTTTTTGTGATTGGGGTATATATAAATCAAAGGTAAGAGAGTTTCCTGAAGAAAGAATAAAAAAAGATATACAATGGTTAGTTGATAATAAAATTGAATTCTGCACCTGCGCAGACGCGAATTTCGGTATTCTTGAGCGCGATCAGAAGATTACCGAATGGCTCATTGAATCAAAAGAAAAATACGGTTATCCTTCTAAAATACAGTTTTGCTTTACCAAGGGAAAAGAAGATCTTGTTTTTGAACTGAATAAAAAACTTAATAAAGTAGGATTAAGTAAAGGGGCAACGTTATCACTTCAGACTTTGGACAAAGAAACTTTAAAAAATATGGGAAGAGTTAACCCCACTTACGAAAAATTCTGTGAAATCATTAAAAAGTATAACGAACTGAGCATCTCAACATACACAGAAATGATATTGGGACTTCCCGGGGAAACATACGAAAGCTTCTGTGAGGGGCTTAACAAGCTTCTCAAAGCAGGTCAGCACAATTCTGTTGTTGTTTTTAACTGTGAAGTCTTGAAGAATTCACGTTTGGGCCAGGAAGAAATTAAAGAAAGCTTTAAAATCAAAAGCGTTGCTTCACAATATAAACAGCATCACTGTGCCCCTATTAATGATGAAGTGCAGGAATACTCGCATATCATCACATCAACTTACAGCATGAGCAGTGAAGGCTGGATAAACTGTAATCTTTTCGTTACCGTTCTGGGTAGTTTGCATAACTTAGGTCTTCTTCAGTTCTTTGCTGTTTATTCATATTTTGAGCTCGGAACAGAATACTCTTCATTCTACCAGAGCCTTATAGATTGGGTTTTCAGTACTAAGCCCGATTTTACATATAGAATATTGTCTGATATAAAAAACAGGCTTGAAAAGATTGTACTGAACGAGGGCAATTGGGAATACATTATCCCCGAATGCGGAAATATAACCTGGCCATTTGAAGAAGGAGCTTTCTTACAGTTTATAATAAACAAAGATGAATTTTATAATGAAATTGAGCCTTTTCTTCTGTCGTTGGGAATATCTGACGATATCTTCAAAGAATTACTGACATTCCAGAAAAATGCGATAAAATATCCCGGTATGACCGATTTTTCGTTTGACCTTTCTCATGATTTTTATGAGTATTTTATCAATGCTCTCACTAAAACTCCGACAAAGCTTGAAAAGAGAGATGTCAGAATAACGTTAAAAGATGCCGAAATCCCCTGCAGGTGGGACGAATATGCAAGGGAACTGGTATGGTATGGCAAAAGAGAAAACAAAACAGGTAATATCCACAATTTTGTTGCAGAGGTTATAAGTGAATGAGTATTCAGAAAAAAAACGTATATTTTGTCCAGGTATCAGCCTCATTCGGCGGCTCATGCTTTTTGCCGTATTCAGTCGGCTGTCTCGCCGCCTACTCTTTTTCATTTGATGACATAAAGGCGAAATATAAGCTTGCTGATATTATATATGAAAGAAAAAGCATAGAAGAATCATTCCGCAAAATCAGCAATCCGTCTATAGTAGGCTTTTCATCATATGTATGGAATGCGGAATATAATCTTAACCTTGCAAAAATAATTAAAAGTGCTTATCCCGATTGTATTATTGTTTTCGGAGGTCATGATGTTCCGCTTGATTCGTCTATGCTTGAAGAGTATGATTATATTGATTATCTGATTCATGATGAAGGTGAGATACCGTTTACACAGCTGCTTAGATGTATTGACTCAAAAGGTGATTTAAGTGCAATAAACAATATTTCATACAGAGACTCACAGAATAATCTGAAGACGAACAAAATTGTTTCGTGCAGAGAAATTGATTTTCCATCTCCCTATACATCAGGTGTTTTTGATAAAATAATGGATGAGGCTGATTGCGAATTTGTCGCTACCTTTGAAACTAACCGCGGATGTCCATTCAAATGTGCTTATTGTGATTGGGACACTATAAAGGAAGATGTAAGAAAGTTCCCGATTGATAAAATAAAATCAGAAATTGACTGGATAGCTGAACATAAAATTGAATTTACCTGGTTGATAGACGGAAATTTCGGACTTTTTGAGCGTGACGAAGAAATAGTCGATTATCTTATAGCTACAAAACAAAAAAACGGGTACCCGAAGAGGACTAACCTTTTCTATACAAAAAACAATCCCTCATTTGTTTTCAAACTCAATAAAAAGCTCGATGATGCAGGCCTGAGCAAAGGTGCCTGCATTTCATTCCAGAGTCTTTGTCCGCAGGTTCTTGAAAATATCGGAAGGCAAAATATCTCTACCGAAAAATTCAAAGAGCTTATGTCATTATATAATAAAAACAACATACCTACTTTTACAGAAATTATTGTGGGCCTTCCGGGTGAAACATATGAATCGTTCTGTGACGGAATAGATTCTTTGCTGAATGCAGGACAACATTATTCTTTTTATGTGTATCCTTGTGAGCTCCTGAAAAATTCCATAATGGCTCAACCGGAATACCTTAAGAAGCACGGTATAAAATATGTTATCACTTCATTGAATCAGCATCATCGCGAAACGCCCAAGGATGAAATAGAAGAGTATTCGCGTATTGTTGTTGGTACTGAATCCATGCCGCCCGAAAAATGGATTCAGTCATGTATGTTTGCTGTTTGTGTGCGCACATTCCACAGTCTCGGAATTCTCCAGTATTTTGCGCTTTATCTCAAAGCATTTCATAATATAAAGTATAAGAGCTTCTATCACGAATTGCTTAAATGGATGCTTCGGAATCCTGACACAGTAGGCGGAAAAGTTTTTACCGATTTGGAGAAACGATATCAGAAAATCATTTCAGGCTGCGGAACATTCATGTACGCATTTCCTCAATTTGGTGACGTTGTCTGGCCGTTTGAGGAAGGAGCGTTTCTGCAGATAGTAACCGAAATCGATAAGTTTTTTGATGAAATCGGCATTTTTCTTTCTGAATACGGTATTGAAAAAGCAATATTCAACGAACTGCTGTTATATCAGAAAAAAATGATAAAGACGCCCGGAGTTGCGGGATTTGAAATGGAGCTCTCCTATGATTTTCCCGGGTTTGTAAAGAATATGATAAACAATGAATTTGCCGAGCTGAAAAAAAGTCCTGTTAAAATAAAAATCACAGTCGATGATATTCCTCTTAACCTTCCTGACTTTGCAAGAGAAGTAGTATGGTACGGAAGAAAAGGCGGCAAAACGCTTTTAGGAGACAATATTACGATTATCAGAAAGGGTAGTTAATTGTGAAAAAGAACATTTATCTTGTTCAGATTAACAGAATATATGATAACAGCGTCTATCTTCCCTATTCTATCGGTTGTCTTGCCGCATATGCCTTTGAAGATACTGCCATTGCAGACAGCTATAAGCTCAATGACTTTATCTTTATATATGAAGATATCGAAACTGCTGTTCTTAAAATCAAGGATCCGTTTATCGTGGGATTTTCAACATATTTATGGAACACGGAATACAATTTAAAGCTTGCTGAAAGAATAAAAGAAAAGTATCCCGAATGTCTTATTCTTTTTGGCGGTCATAACGTCAACTCTGACAGCGCGGTAATGCTTGAGAAATATCCGTTTATTGACTTTCTTATCCATGACGAGGGTGAGGTTCCGTTCCACGATCTGCTTGTTGCTATTGATAACGGCGGTCCGCTTTCAGACGTGCCGAATCTTTCCTACAGGGACGATGACGGTATGATTCATTCAAATCCCAAGCAGGTTTTTGATGTTGCCGATTTTCCGTCTCCCTATCTCAAAGGTTACTTTGACAGCATAATCAAAAATTATGATATGCAGTTCCAGGTGATTTTTGAAACAAACAGAGGCTGCCCTTACGGCTGCGCATACTGCGACTGGGGTCAGTTTAAATCCAGGCTGCGTCAGTTCCCGATTGAAAAGGTTCTTAATGAAATAAAATGGATTTCTGATAACAAAATTGATTACTGTATCTGTGCAGACGGAAACTTCGGTATTTTCAAAAGAGATATTGAAATTGCCGATTATCTTGTCGAAAAGAAAAAAGAAACAAATTATCCCGGTGTTATCTGCATATGCTTTGCCAAAAACTGTAATGATATTGTTTTTGATATCAGTAAAAAGCTTTTTGACTGCGGTATTATAAAAAATGCCATGCTTTCCGTTCAGACAATGGATGAGACTGCATTAAAAAATATCGGCAGAGAAAACCTGAAATTTGACAAATATGAAAGCATCAGCGATTCTTATAAAAAAGCCGGTATACCTATTCTGTCAGAGCTTATTCTCGGTCTGCCCGGTGAAACATATGACAGCTTCTGCGAAGGCTTATGCAGACTGATTAATCTCGGTAAGCATATGTCTGTCAATGTTTATTGCTGTGACGTTCTTTTGAATTCGCATATGGCCGAAAAGAAATATTTAAAAAACCACAGAATCAAAACCGTTAAAATGCCTATAAGCCAGCTGCATATAGATTATATGGTTGAAGATTACCCTGAGAGGTCCAATATTGTTGTTTCAACCAACACTCTTTCTGAAGAAGAATGGATAAACGCGAACGTTTTCACTTCCATTGTTACAAGCTTCCATTCATTGGGTATTCTTCAGTACTTTGCTGAATTTTTAAAATACGAACGCAATATAAATTACAAGGATTTCTATACCGCTTTATTTAAATATATTGACAGCGTCAGCGGAATGAAAATAAATGAATTATTATTGAAGATACGTGACAAATATAAAAGCTTGCTTAACGGCGAAGGCTCCTGGGGATTTGTTCTCCCCGGGCTTGGAAAGACAATCTGGCCTGTGAACGAAACAATCTTTATTGAGATAATTCAGGACGTTGAAGCTTTCTTTAATGAAATTGAACCGTTTTTGTCATCCTTCGGTATTGATGACGATATTTATCACGATTTGCTGTTATATCAGAAAGAAGTGCTTAAAGCCCCCGGTCTGAAAGAAAAATCATACAGCCTTAAATATGATTTCCATTCATATTTTGAAAACATACTCAACGATGACTACAAGCCTCTTGAGAAAAAAGCAAATACAATTTCAGTCCTCTGCCCCGATAACCCCGACAGCCTTTTTGAATACGCAAAGTATAACATCTGGTTCGGCAGAAGGAAGAAAAAAATGCTCTGCACAAATGATATGACGGTGAAATATGAATAATAAAGTATCTATCTCTGTTGTAATTGGCGTAACAGATGAAGTTGAAAGTCTGAAAAGTAATCTGAACATTTTAATGAACACCTGTAACCCCGAGGATATTTCTGAAATTCTTCTCGTCAGTCACAGCAGAACAACCCCTGAAATGCTTAAGGAAGTTGAAGATTATTGTTCACAGTGCGAGCCGTTCAGATTTAAGTCCTACAGGCAGAAAAACGTCGGTTTCGGGTATTTTCTTATTGAAACCCTGCCTGTACTTGAAGGAGATTACGCCGTCTATTGCGGAGCGGACAATGCAACGGATTTATCGCTGATAAATGTTTTTGCTCAGAAGATTAAGGAAAATCTGGATTCTGTAATTTTTGCATCCAGATGGCTTCCGGGCGGAGGCTTTGAAGGATACGGTAAACTGAATGTACCTCTTAATCATTTGTTTCAGAAGTTTGTGGCCGCGCTTTACAGAACAGATGTATCAGATTTTTCATTTGCATATCAGTGTGTTCCTGTCTCACTTTATAAGCAGATGTCATTTAAAAGAAAAGATGTGTCTGTTTTCCTTGAAAGCAGACTGCGATTAATTAAAAGTAATGCAAATATAGTTGAAGTTCCTGCTTTCTGGAAAGGAAGGACCGGGAAAACTCAAAAATTTTATCCGCGCCGATTACTGATTTATACATTTATTTCTTTATATGTATTGTTTGATAAAAATACAATATAAAAATCAAAGCATCTCCGATTGTTATATCTTGTATAGCAATCGGAGATGCTTACTGTTATGAAAGCAGATACGATCAGTATCAAATGAGATTACATATAAAAATAAGGACGGCAGACCATTACTTCGTCACCGAAAGAGTTCTCTTTAAGCTTTTTACTGATATCTTCCGCTGTGTAGCCTTGTTTTAAAATGACCTGCAAAAATCCGCCTCCCCCTGCCCCGCAAATAAAGAATCCGGACAGGCAGTTCTTTATACATTTATAAATCCGTTCAATTTTATCATTTGATATTTCTTTATTGAGTTTTTTCAGGCAAAGCCAGTGTTCATTAAGAAGAAAAGAAAACTGTTCAATATCGTCATTCTCAATTGCCAGTGTCATCTGATCTGCTAAATCTTTTATTTTTTGCATAACAGCAAAACATTCTTCTTTTTCGTAGATATTATCCATAACATTCTTTAATATGTTTTTTGTTTTTCTTTTTTGACCTGTATATATCAACAGGTACCTCTTTTGCAGTTCACCGAGGAAACTGTCAGACACATTTAATGATTTTACATAAAATTTCTGAATGCATCCCCTTTGAGCTGTTGAAATTTTGAATCCGCTGATATAACCGCCGATCTGGTCTTGCCATCCTCCGCCGATTCCCATTAATTGCTCCATTGTCAGTACGGTTTCAAAAATCTTCTGTTCGTTAAATTTTTTGCTCATAAACCTATACATTGCATCCGCTGCAGCTGCGCATAGTATTGAGCTCGTTCCGAGTCCGCTTCCGACAGGAATGTTTTCTACATTTGTTGTTATCCTGATGCCACCATATTTATTGAAGAACTCATTAAGATTTGTGTCTTGTGTTAGCAGTCCGCATGCCAAGCAAGCAGCCTTATGAATCAGAAAATCGTCTTTTTCATTGTATGAACTAAAAAGCTCTTTAATGTTTGTATATTCTTTTTCAACACCCAGATCAACACTTCGGAATATAAGCGCCTTTTTATCAGTTTTTTCAATTCTGCACGAAACAGGCAGTTGCTCATTCAGTGTTATGGCTGCATTAAGAACTTTTCCTCCAAATTCATTGGAATACGGTGATGCATCTGACCATACACCGCCGAAATTAACTCTTAATGGCAGCTTGCTTTCAACATATTGAACATTCAATTCAAAAGGAGTAGAATCAATATTCTTTTTTATTATACCGATATAATAATTACGCCTGCTTATCTCAATTATATTATTGAGGTCTGAATTGTATTCTGAATATTTAGCTGATTCTTCAAATGACATTTTTTCAAACGAGAAATAGGTTTTATCTCTATTTAAAAAACATATTAAAGCAGCATCGCACATTCTGCAATCATCAAATACAGGAAAAATTTCAGCATGCCATAAATCGTTCTGTTTTGGATTACAATCCACATCGTAAATTCTGAGACAATATTTCCCGTTAACAAGTTTTACAACACTAATTACAGTATTATCCGGAATAATACTGTTTACTAAATATGCGCCTGAAATTATAGAATTATTTCCGCAAACAACGTTTTCGCCAACATAACTATTTTCAACAAAACCTTTTATTATTGCTTTTGATGAAATATACGAGTTGTAAGTATAGACGTCATCCCTGTTACACAGAATTGACTTTTCCCATCCCAAGTCATTATTCTTAATAATTCTAAGAAATTGAGACGTGGTTCCCAGATGGTAAAAGCTTCCGTTTTTCAACTCACATAATCTCAAATAATATCCGTTTAGTGAGTCCCAAAGCAATTTTCTGGATTCCAGTAAATTGGAATTAATATTATCTAATTCACATTTTTGTTCAGCGAATTCATCTAAAGAGCTGAAATCTGCCATCGGATAAATAATATCTCCGTAAAAATTCAGTCTGGTTTTTTCATTAACAAGAAGATTATATTTCTGTGGGTCAGAAACTAATTTTTCCAACGTCTTTATAATCCTGCTATTAAGAAAAATTGCACCTGTATCAATATTTACCGTTTCATTTTCTACTGCATTGTTTGCGTAAAGAACATCTGTACTGCATTTATGAAGAAACTTTTTCACTTTACCGTCTTCAGAATAAAACACCCCATGATTTACTCCTGTTTCAACAGGTACACGTACAGATAAAGCAACAGCATCATATGAAAAATCGTTTTTATCAATTTTATCAAAATTAAAAATAATATCGCCTGATACAACAAGCATACCGTTTTGACAAAGATCAGGAACAGAATCCACAGTTTTAGTAATTTCATCAAATAAAGTTGCCGGAGTACCATCCGTATTATATTTTAATATATTCATAAAAAGCTTTCCTGAGGCTGCATATTGAGGTATTCTTTTGCTGTCTCCTCCAGAATTGATAAGCAGTATTTTTTGTTTATCAAAGTCGTATTTTTTAGACAATTTATGTATAACGCTTAAAACGGCTCCTCCGCTTCCAATGCGCTTGTTGTAATCGTCTGCAATCACAATATATTCTGTTTTAGGCGATAGTGCTCCCAGTGAAGATTTTACAGCGATTCTTCGTTCATATTCTCTAGATTGATTACTATTCGATGCAGTAATTACAACAACATCCCATGAAGACATAAAACACACCTCCCAAAATATTATATCAAATATTAAAAATTAATCAATACATAAAGAATATTTGGTTGGATTCTTCAAAGAGTCAGTAAAGCAATACGGTTTTGTGACCGTCTCTTATTCAGAGAACAGTTTTCAAGTCACATGATAGCCATTGGACTGATATTGTAATATGTAAAAATATATTGTATATAATTGCTTTGATTCGAGTGTATTAAGTAACAAGAACATTGATTCGCAAAAAGTGATAAACAGAAAGACTATGATTTTAAAGATGTTAAAATGAATATCAAAGGGTATTCAGAAAAAATTTGTAAAAACTATTGATTTTACGGGGATTATATGGTATGATAATTTCCGTAAGAGATTACTTAGTGTGTTCATATGGGGGCGTAGCTCAGCTGGGAGCCCGAACTAATCGGAAACACACCCCCACAAAAATTGAATAAGGTTAACACGGGGACGTAGCTCAGTCTGGGAGCCCGATACACCCACAAACGCACCCCATCTAACTTAATAATAAATAAATTACTTAGTGTGCCCATCCCGGGGGCGTAGCTCAGCTGGGAGAGCGCTTGAATGGCATTCAAGAGGTCAAGAGTTCGATCCTCTCCGTCTCCACCATGCACACTAAGTAATTATTTTTTATGTAAAAAACCGAGCAGAGCCTTAAACTCTGCCCGGTTTAATTTTTTATGCCACCGAATCAATTCCGCTGATGAACTGCTGAAAATCAAAGTTAAAATCTATTTTCAACTTGTAATCACGGTAAACATCAACTCTCCGAATAAGACAGTTTACAATCATTTTCTTCTGTGCAAATTCTGTCTTTTCATAAAGCT
>JAZUFU010000041.1:0-21465 GCA_045640865.1 Acutalibacteraceae bacterium
AGAAAATCTGCGGCAATGCGGAAAAATCCCGGAAGGTCAAACACCGGAACAATAACCGGAAGCTCAACCTCTTCATCCTCTGCGCTGACGGGGAACGCCTGTGAATAGAGCACTCCGCCGGGGCCTGTGAGAGTAAAGCGTACATAAAGGCCTATTTCATCTTCATATTCGTTCAGGTCAAGGCTTGTGAGGTCTTTGCCGCTTGCAATAAGCTTTCCGTTTGAATACCAGCGAACGCAGTCATAATTACGGGCTTCAAATGAGACGGTGTCGGTGTCGTTGTTGACATTGAGGGATGAAACAAACGGAACATCGCTGCCCGTGCCGTCAAATTCATCGCCGAGGTCTGCCCTGTCAAAATGGGAGCAGGAGAAGAATGCGCCGGTTTCCATGCAGGTTCTGAGAGCTTCGTTTGTAAGCTCCGGCATGCACATATAGGTAAAGCCCCGTTCGTATTCGTCAAGATGATGGCCGTCGGAGAAGCAGAAGCAAAAAACATTTCTGCCGTAGGGAAGCGTGAGCTTCAAGGTGTTGTCCCACAGAATGTAATCGTATTTTGTGCGGTTGTTTTTGCCGCTGTTTACATCCATGCCAACGCATGACGGATGGTTGAGGAATATATTTGCGAATTTATTGGCGTAGTAAGGTTCGTTTGCTCTTTCGGGGTCATTTTCGCAGCCAACATACTCGCCCGTGTGGTCAAGGAAAGTGATGCCGCCAACTTTTTCGACTTTTTCTACAACCGTCTCATAGTCGCCGTATATACCCATTCTCGCCTGTCCCCATTCCTTGCCCTCTTCCATGAAAAAGGCGTTGACATGGCAGTCGTTTATAGGTGTTGCGCCGTTGAGCTCAGCCGCACCCGTAACCTCAAGCATCGGCTTCGGCGTACCATCCTCGTTAAATCTGCCGACGCCCGCAAGCATTTCATTTCTGCGCTCGGGAGTGAGAACCTCTATATTTTTCATGCCCGTGTTGCCGAACTTGAAAAAGCGGTAAAGCGGAACAACCGTCGGGATTTCGTCCCACTGCCTGCCGATAACCGCGTGGTCGCTGAGCGCAAGAATATCATAATCATCAGAGTAGTGATACTCAATACTCTCAACCATTGACGGCTCAGCGTCTGAGGCGTTGGTGTGGGAGTGAAGCGACGCTTTGTATTCGCGCCACTCGCCCCATTTAACATCTTTGTAAGGATTTTCTATTGTGTAATTTTTTGCGCCCTTTGCGTCCTCGGTTTTAAGCTCGGGGAGCGTTGTGGGCTTGCTCGCGAAAGCTCCGAACGAAAGCGCGGAAACGAGCATTACAACCGAAAGCAGAACAGCAATAATCTTTTTCATAAACTCTCCTCCTTAAAACAGTCCGCCGAAAATATTATAAAAGAAAAGGGTAACATCGTAAAGCCAGAAATCAATTGAAGCAATAAGCTCTCTTAAAAATTCGTTAAAATCCATTTTATTCTCTCCTTGAATATTTTAAAAAAAGCACCTCCGAAAACGGAAGTGCCTTTAATTTTTTAAATTTACTGAGCAACGCTTGCAGCTTCCGCAAGTTTCTCAGCTTCGATTTCTTCCTTTGACTTCATGAATTTATCAGCGTTTGCGATAACCATGTCAAGGTCGATTTCCTTGTCGCCGTAAATCTCAACGAAATCTTCAAAGAGCATATTGTCTTTGCCGATGTAGCAGGGCTTGTATGTAACCTTAACAGCGTCCTTAACCTTAATGAAAATATTAAGCGCAAGAACGAGCAGGAACATGGCGATAACCACATAAATTCCGAAACCGATTGAACCGCCCATAAAGCCGGGAAGAACCTTTTCCATAGAGGTAAGGAACAGGCTGAATGTAACGATTGCACCGATTGAGAAAACGATGCCGAGAACAGCAAAAATTGTGTTTCTTACAAATCCCTTTGGGGAGCATGAAAGGAAGCTGAAAATGAGCTGAAGAAGAGCCATAACCAGCGCAAGAGCGATAAACACGATTGAAAGTGCAAAGAGAATTGTTGTGCCGCCGACTATTTTAGAGCCTACAAGACCGAGTGCGCCAAAGTCAAACTCCATAAGGTCGGTTACAAGCTCAATTGCGCCGAAGGTTTTGCTTATCTCGCCTGTTTCGCTGAAGAACGGGCCTACAGCTGAAAGCTTGGCAAGGGGCAGAAGAAAAGCGCAGATTGTAAGCACAAGAAGAACATCTCTTACAATAGCAAACGGGCCGCCTGCCATTGCCGCTTTTGCTCTGTCGAGCTTCTTCTGAGTATGGGCATGCTCACGCTCAGCGTTGAGCGCGTCAACCTCAAGACGCTCCTCAATTTTGTAATACAAAAGGTTTGTGTTACAATGAGGGCAGTTGGGCTTAATATCGGTTAATTTCAATTTCATTCCGCACTTGGGACATGAAGCCATTTATACTCCTCCTTCAAGGGTAATATTACAACTATGCTCTATTATTCTAACACATCAATCAGAAGAAATCAAGATGTAATATCGGAAAATTATATAAATCCTCCGTCAACACCGAGAACCTGCCCCGTTATGAACGACGCGCCGTCCTGAGCTAAGAAAAAAACAGCCTGCGCCACATCCTGCGGAGTGCCGATTCTCAAAACGGGAGTCTCGTCGCATAGCTCGGCTATCGTTTCGGGTGAGAGATTGCCGTTCATGGGCGTATCAATAAGCCCGGGCGCGATACAGTTGACGGTTATGCCCGAGGGGCCGACCTCCTTAGCAAGAGCCTTTGTCAGCCCGATAACCGCCGCCTTTGACGCGGAGTAATGCACCTCGCACGAAGCTCCGCACACACCCCACATGGAGGAAATGTTGATTATTCTGCCGTACTTTTCGTGAATCATAAATGGAAGCACAGCCTTGCAGCAGTTAAAAACGCCCTTTACATTGACATTGAACATACGGTCAAAATCCTCGTCGGTTATGTCTGTAAAAAGCTTCTGCTGGGCTATGCCCGCGTTATTGACAAGAATGTCGGCAGAGCCGAACTCGGATTTTGCAAAGTTTGCCAGTGCCTGCGCCTGAGCAAAATCCGAAACATCGGCTCTGAAAGTTTTTACATCCGCGCCCTTTTCCCTGAGCTGAGCGCACAGGGAAAGAGCTGAAGATTCATTTTTGTTGTAATTTATCACAACGCCATAGCCTTTTTCGGCAAAGAGCGAAGCAATCGCTCTGCCCGTTCCGCCCGACGCGCCTGTAACAATTACCGTTTTACTTTTCATGGCTTAAACCATTCCCATAAGTGAATTATCTTTATACCAGAGCTTTGAAACCTCAAAGAGAGTCTTGTCGGCGTTCTTTGAGAATGATGTGATTTCCCAAACGAGAATATCCTCGCCGTCAATGATTTCCATGCGCTTCCACTCATTCTTTGAGTTGAAATAGTATTTTGCTGTGCCCGAAGATGTCTTGTATTCCTCGCAGGTATATTTCTGAGCACCGCTCTTAACCGTTGTGGTCTGAACATATTTTGCGTCCTTATCCTTAAAGGATTCGGAAAGGTCGCCTATATCGCCTATATCGTCAGATGAAACCTCTGCGTACTTGCCCATTGTGGGAAGCGCAAGGTAATATTTGCCGTTGTTCGAGAAAACTCTGACAGCAATTGCGCCCATGGAAACAGTTGCGGAATAATCCTTGCCGCCGTTTCTTAAAGCTATTGTTGAGCCGATAGCCTGACCGCCTGCCTTGATGTTGCCCTTGATTGTGTATGTTCCGCTCTTGAGAATAGGCTCAACTACAGTCTTCATAAGGGTTGTTTTGTCAGCTTTGCTGCCCTCGGGGAGGAGATCTTCCTTGGAGCTGTCGATATCAAGGGGATCGTCATCTTCATCATCTGTCTTACTGCCGGGGTTTGTTTTTTTGGACGAAGCCTGATTGCTGATTTCCTGCTCGAGCTGCTCCTGAAGCTTTTCAATGTCGAGCGTTTCGGTTTTGGGAGTACCGTTCTTGTCGGTTACAACCTCGCCGTCTTTATCTGTAACAAAAACGGTGATGGACTCTTCGTCGCCCTCAGATTTCTTATCCGACTTTTTCGTTTCTTCTTCGGTTGCTTCAGTGGTGGTTGTTGTGGTGGTCGTTGTGGTGGTTGATTCTTCTGTCTCTCTGTTGTCTTTTGACTTTACAAACTTGCATGAGCAGAAAGTAAGCGCAATCATCACAGCGCACAGAATAATGCTTAAACTCTTTTTCATATTTAACACGCCTTTCACGTTAGATTTATTGTTAAGAGCTGTTTATAGGTTACAATATTTTCGGCTTAAAATCAAGTACAATAAATGGATAATATTTAAATAATTTGTTAACACCGAAAAAAATGATGTTTTTTCAAAAAAACTATTGCAAAATTTCAAAATATTTATTATAATAACAAAGTCGCTGGTGTGGCTCAATGGCAGAGCAGCTCATTCGTAATGAGCAGGTTGATGGTTCGATTCCGTTCACCAGCTCCAAACTCCTTTCCGTTTCGGAGAGGAGTTATTTTTTATGCTTTCTTGCGGAAATAATCATTATAGAACTCAAACGGGCGATTGATAATCGCCCCTACTGCCGAAAGCAAAAATATTGGGCGACCATTGGCCGCCCGCAAATGATAAATAACTATTCTGTATTTTACGCGTCATTCTGCGAATCGTCTTTTCTGACTACCTCGGGAAGCGCGCCGTTTTCAACGCAGTCGCGGTTGAAAATTACCTTTTCAATCGTGCTGTCGCCCGGTGCGGCGTACATTGTCGGAAGCAGAACAGCCTCCATAATTGAGCGCAGTCCGCGTGCGCCTGTTTTCTTCTCAAGCGTCTTTTCCGCAACAGCCTCAAGTGCGCTGTCGTCAAAAACAAGCTCAACGCCGTCCATTTCAAAGAGTGCCTGATACTGCTTGATAATCGCGTTCTTCGGCTCCTTGAGGATTCTCACCATGTCTTCCTTGGTGAGCTGGCTGAGGGTTGTTATAACGGGAAGTCTGCCGACAAGCTCGGGAATAAGGCCGAACTTTGACAAATCCTGATGAATAACCTTGCTGATAAGGTTCTCAACGGTCATTTCGGATTTATTCTTGACCTCCGCGCCGAAGCCCAGAGCTGAGCCGCCCAGACGCTTTTCAACAATTTTTTCTATGCCGTCAAACGCGCCGCCGCATATAAACAGAATGTTTGAGGTGTCAACCTGTATAAACTCCTGCTGGGGATGCTTTCTGCCGCCCTGCGGAGGAACATTGGCAACCGTACCCTCAAGAATTTTAAGAAGTGCCTGCTGAACGCCTTCGCCGCTGACATCTCTTGTGATTGAGGGATTTTCGGATTTTCTTGCTATTTTGTCAATCTCGTCAACATAGATTATGCCGCGCTGAGCCTTTTCGATGTCAAAATCAGCCGCCTGAATAAGCCTTAAAAGGATATTTTCAACGTCCTCACCGACATAGCCAGCCTCGGTAAGAGTTGTGGCGTCCGCAATCGCAAAGGGAACATCAAGGGTTCTCGCGAGAGTCTGAGCAAGCATGGTTTTGCCAACGCCTGTCGGGCCTAAAAGCATGATATTGCTTTTCTGAATATCGACATTCGTGTCGCCGCCCTTATAGACGCGCTTATAGTGGTTGTAAACCGCAACGCTCAGGGTGATTTTTGCGTCGTCCTGACCGATAACATATTCGTCAAGACTGCTCTTGATTTCAGCGGGAGTCGGGAGATGAAGCTCTTCTTTTTTGGCTTTCTTTTTGCGTGAGGAGGAATAGTCGTTTTCCTCGTCAATAATGCTCTGGCAGAGCTCTATACATTCGTCGCAAATATAAACGCCCGGACCCGCGATAATTTTTTCAACCTGATTCTGTGTTTTCTGACAAAATGAGCAGCGTATATTTTTTTCTCGTCTTTCGTCGTCTCTGTTCATCTGCTATATACAAATCCTTTCGGTTTATCTGTGAGTAAGAACCTTATCAACAAGACCGTATTCCATAGCCTCCTGAGCTGTGAGGTAATTGTCTCTTTCGGTGTCAAGGGCTATCTGCTCAACTGACTTGCCTGTGTTCTCAGCAAGGATTTTGTTGAGCTTTTCTCTCGTTCTGAGGATATGCTTTGCAACGATTTCAATTTCTGTTGCCTGACCCTGCGCGCCGCCGAGAGGCTGATGTATCATGATTTCGCTGTTGGGAAGAGCGAGTCTCTTGCCCTTAGCACCGGATGAAAGCAGGAACGCGCCCATGGATGCCGCCATGCCCATGCAGATGGTTGAAACATCACACTTGATGTACTGCATTGTGTCGTAAATCGCCATGCCCGCTGTAACGCTTCCGCCGGGGCTGTTGATGTAAAGGCTGATGTCTTTTTCAGGGTCCTGACCTTCAAGGAAAAGGAGCTGAGCCACAACAAGGCTTGCGGTAGCATCATTAACTTCATCTGAAAGAACAATGATTCTGTCACTTAAAAGTCTTGAAAAAATGTCATATGAGCGTTCGCCCCTGTTAGTCTGTTCTACAACATAAGGTACTAATGCCATAAAATTGCCTCCTTTAAAGCTGTAAATAGTGAAATGAATGGCGGCAGATAATCCTACCCCCATCCACTCCGTTTAATTATAGGCTTAAATCTCAGAAATTATTCAGCAGCTTCCTCTGCTTTTTCTTCTTTCTTTTCTTCAGCCTTTTTTGCTGTCTTCTTAGCCGCTGTCTTCTTTGCGGGCTTCTCGGGGAGAACCGCAACAGCGTTGTCAACTACGAGCTGAACAGCCTTGCCGTTGATGATGTCAGCCTTGAGATCCTCAACAGGAACAAAGCTCTTGAGCTGCTCAACTTCCATCTTGTATGTTTCAGCCATTTCCGCAAACTTGGCTTCAACTTCTTCATCAGTAGCGTCGATACCCTCAAGCTTCGCAACCTTTTCAACTGCGAGCATGAGCTTAACCTGCTTCTCAGCGTTCTCACGAAGGCTTGCCTTGAGAGCGTCCATGTCCATGCCTGTGTACTGCATATACATATCAAGGTTCATGCCCTGACCTGCAAGACGCTGTGAGAAAGCGTTGATTTCGTCCTCAACCTTGTTGTCATACATAACCTCGGGGATTTCGCCCTGAACATTAGCTGAAAGCTGCTCAAGAAGTGCGGATTCAAAATCCTTGTCTGCTTCTTCCTTCTTCTTCTTTGTGAGGTCAGCCTTGATGCTCTTCTTGAGAGCTGCGAGAGTCTCAGCCTCGTCGCTTACGTCCTTTGCGAACTCGTCGTCAAGCTCGGGAAGCTCTTTAGCCTTGATTTCGTTAACCTTTACCTTGAATACAGCGTCCTTGCCCGCAAGCTCGGGAGTATATTCTGTGGGGAATGTTACGTTAACATCGAACTCGTCGCCTGTGTTATGGCCGATAATCTGATCCTCAAAGCCGGGGATGAACTGACCTGAGCCGATTGTAAGTTCAAAGCTTTCGCCCTTGCCGCCTTCAAATGCTTCTCCGTCAACAAAGCCCTCAAAGTCGATAACAGCGATGTCATCTTTCTTAACAGCTCTGTCTTCAACTGTGATGATTCTTGCGTTTCTTTCCTGAAGAGCTTCAAGCTCTTTCTTAACGTCAGCCGCTGTAACTGAAACGTCAGCCTTGTCTGCTTTAAGTCCTTTATATTCGCCAACTTCGATTTCGGGTTTAACGGTGATTTTCATTTCCATTTCAACGCCGTTGTCGCCGATTTCCTTAACGTCAACATCATAGGGAGCTGAAACAGCCTCGATGCCTGACTCTTTGATTGCGTCGCCTACTACATCGGGATAGAGAATGTCGAGCGCGTCTTCATAAAATACGCCCTTGCCGTAATAACGCTCAACCATCTGCATGGGAACCTTGCCCTTGCGGAAGCCGGGGATAGAAATTTTACCCTTCTGCTTGTTGTAAGCCTTTACGATTGCAGCCTTGAAATCTTCTGCGCTGATTGAAACCTCCAGTGTATAGGTGTTGGTTTCGGTTTTGTTTGCTGATTTTAACATCATGTTTCCTCCTGTGAACAATCTTTAACTAATACATTATAACAGATGTTTTCTGTTTTTTCCATAGTTTATTTGAATTTTATGCGGTTTTTTCAAAATTTTTCTATAAGTTTCGGGCAGAAACCCAGAAAATCTCCCGACACAAGGCGAAATTCTATGCCGAACATCTCGCCGTTAAAGGAATAAGACACCGACGGGCCGTGAAGATGACCGTAATAACAGCGCGTAACGCCGCCTTTGACAAGCTCGTCGCAGATAGGCTCGCACACCTGACCGCCCGCTATCGGCGGATAGTGGAGAAACGCTATCTTTTCGCCGCCGAGCAGGTCTGCCTGCTCAATCGACATTCTGAGCCTGCCCGCCTCGCGGAGAACGATTTTTTCGTCCTCCTGCTTGGAGGAGTCAAAGAACCAGCCGCGTGAGCCGCAAAGCGCAAAGTCCCCTGCCTTATAGGCGTTATTGTTGAGAATATTTATTGTCGTGATGCCGTTCTGCTCAAAAAAAGCGTCAGCCTTTCTCTTCGTTGACCACCAGTAATCGTGATTGCCTTTTAATATTATTTTTTTGCCGCGGAGACTGTCAATGAATCTGAAATCCTCCAGTGCTTCCTCCATTGTCATGCCCCATGTTATATCGCCGGGTATTACAACAATGTCATCATCATTTATAATTGAATTCCAGTTTTTTTGAAGCTTTTCTTCATAATTTTCCCATCCGCGGAAAACGTCCATCGGCTTGTCCGTGCCGAAAGAAAGATGAGTATCGCTTATTGTAAATAATGACATCGTTTCACCTCGAATAATAAACAAATTACTGACAAAAATAATGACGGGTAAATCCCAATAAAACATCGGAGGAATTCTTATGCGTCATGTAATCAAAGACATTAAATGTAATGTTGCAAACTGCATTTACAACGAAGG
The DNA here is from genome assembly GCA_045640865.1 of Acutalibacteraceae bacterium. Lineage (GTDB taxonomy): Bacteria > Bacillota > Clostridia > Oscillospirales > Acutalibacteraceae > CAG-488. The sequence goes on from JAZUFU010000041.1 coordinate 8,889, forward strand.
CAACGGCTGCTGCGCGGCAGGCAAAATCGAGGTCGGCCCCTCAAACGCAAAGGACAGCCGTGAAACGCTCTGCGCCACATTTGAGTGCAGCAACTGCCAGAATAAAAGCAGCGGCTCCGCATATTAAGTCAGCCCGTTAAAGATGAAAGGCGCAACACGGAGTCCTGTGTTACGCCGTTTTTACATAATAAAATTATTTGGAAAGCATCGAAAGAACGACTTTTTCCATGTCCTCTTTCTTGCAGCAGTCGGTAAATCTCGGAGTTTTATCCTTAAGATTTTCAAGCTGAGGAGGACATTCCGCGCCTGTTTCGGCGTGAAGACCGAGAACCATGTCGAACTCATCCATGCCCGCGCTCATGCCGGGGCGTACAGCGTCAAGAACGCTTGCGCTGAACTTGAACGGATTTGCGGTTGAAGCGATTACTGTGGGAGTTGTGTCGGCAGTAACGCTTGTGTAATCGTCATAAACAGAAATTGCAACGGCGGTGTGGGTGTCGCACAGATAAGCCGTATCTTCAAACACCTTTGCGATTGTAGCTTTTGTGCCGTCGTCATCACAGCAGCCCGACTCAAACAGCTCTCTGATTGAAGCGAACACTTCCTCACTTACCTGATATTTGCCGTCGGTTGAAAGAAGATTCATCCACTTGCTTACGGCCTTGTCGTCCATTCCACTGAGCAGGAAAAGAAGTCTTTCAAGGTTGGAGGAAATAAGTATATCCATTGAAGGAGAAATTGTGGTATAAAAATCACGGTTCTTATTGTAAATTCCCGTTTTGAGGAAGTCGGTAAGAACATCGTTGGAGTTTGATGCGCAGATGAGCTTCTTGACGGGAATGCCCATTTCCTTTGCGTAATAAGCGGCAAGGATGTTTCCGAAGTTGCCTGTGGGAACAACTATGTTGATTTCGTCGCCGAGGTTTACTTTTCCTTTTTCTACCATGTCGCAGTAGGCGGAAACATAATAAACAATCTGCGGAACAAGTCTGCCCCAGTTGATTGAGTTGGCGGACGAGAACATCATGCCCATTTTATCGAGCTTCTCGGCAAACGCTTTGTCGGTAAAAATCTTTTTAACTCCGCTCTGAGCGTCGTCGAAGTTGCCCTCGATAGCGCATACGCCTACATTTTCGCCCTCCTGAGTCATCATCTGAAGTCTCTGCATCGGGCTTACGCCGTCATTGGGATAGAAAACGAGAATTCTTGTGTTGGGAACATCCTTGAAGCCCTCAAGAGCCGCCTTGCCTGTGTCGCCCGAGGTGGCAACAAGAATAACTATCTGCTTGTCGGGCACAGCCTTTGCGGACGCGGTTGTGAGAAGATAAGGCAGAATCTGAAGAGCCATATCCTTAAACGCGCAGGTCGGGCCTTTCCATAATTCAAGAATTTCGGTGTTGCCGTTAAGAGTGTGAAGCGGTGCAACCTTCGGAGAGCTGAAATGTCCCTCTGCATACGCGCCGTTGACGCAGTAATCAATCTCCTCAGCGGTGAAGTCGGTGAGGTAAAGAGAAAGAATTTCTTTTGCTCTTTCGATATAAGTGCAGTTCACAAGACGGCTTATATCGTCAAGGCTGATTTTCGGAATTTCCACGGGGACAAAAAGTCCGCCCTCTTTTGAAATACCGTGAGAAATTGCATAGGAAGACTCAACCTGTATGCTTTTATCACGGGTGCTGGTGTAAAACATTTCAACTCTCCTTCATTTAAACTGTTTTATAAATTTATGCGGATATATTATCACACTTTTTACTGAATTAAAAGACTAAAACGCATTTTTTATAAGATTCATTTTAACGGGCTTGAAATTTTCGTCAAGAGTTACCTCAATAATGTCAAATTCCGACGGCAGCTCCTCTTTGATTTCGCGCATATAAACATTCGCGGCGGCTTTGAGCTTTCTCTGCTTCTCGGAGGTTACAGCTTCCGCAGGCGAATACATTGGATTTTCGTTTCTCGTCTTGACCTCGACGAAGGAAACGATGCCGTTTTTCTCCGCGATAATATCTATTTCGCCCATTCTGCATTTATAGTTGCCCGCGATTATGTCGTAGCCGTTATCGCGCAGATACCTTGCGGCATAGACCTCGCCCCACAAACCCGATTTGTTTATTTTCATCACTTTTCACCTGTGAAGCTAAAATTACAAAGTTTTTAAACTTTTCTGAAAAGAAATTCGCCTCTTTTTTTTAAGAACTCACAAAACTTATTGTACTCTTTTTTTATAAAAGCTTCTGCTTTTATGCAGAATTTTCCTACTTCTGCAAGATCAAATAACTTTTTCTGTAGAAATCCGACAGCAGAAAAGATTATATACATTAAAATGGTTATCCCGAAAAAACATAATACAGCCTTCGCCGACGGCATTTTACCTATGAAATAAAATCTATCACATAAATAATCCCAAACAGCAGGATTGCACTGTATCAGATAAACTGAAAAAGAAACCCCGGAAGCAATGGGCAGCAGCTTTTTAATAAAAGATGATTTAATTTTCAAGCCGGCAATTAACAGAAATAAAGAAACCGAGCTGAAAAATACAAAAATATTGTAATAAAACAAATGCACAAATTCGTATGTTTTACCATCGAATATTACAAGGTCATATTTTTCTGTAAAGAATGTAAGCAAGCCCTGTAATAATGCCAATATTACAAAAACAATTAAAGCTAAATATTTTTTTATAATAATGTGCAGATTATTTTTCTTGATAAAGGCACCGATAATATACAAAAAGCTCAGCCAGAAAACAGAATATCCGTAATTTAATATACTTCGAGCAAAAATTGTCGGCAATATTACAAGAAAAAACGTAAAGAAGATAATAAGCAAAAACAGATTTTTATTGCTGAGTCTGTTTATTATTATAACAAGTAAAGGTGATAAAACAGTAAGCGCAAAATATTCATTTAAATACCAGTAGGTATTAAATGATACAGGAAACAATGAGCTGACAACAGACACAGTGCTGACATTTTTAGTCATTACCAACATTATCGCCAGTGATACCCATGACAAAAACTCTGCCTGAGCCCATATTTTTATTGTACCGGAAATACGAATAGCTTTATCTGCGCACAAAAAGCCTGTTGCCAATGCAAAAAGATTGATACATATGAAAGAAAGTCCTTTCATCATACAGAAAACAAAGTACAGACGAGGATTGTTCTCTGACCCACTGATTACACCGAAATATCCAAGAGTATGCAGACAAAGAACCATATACATTCCCAGTATTTTAATAATATCAATGCCGTAATTTCTTTCTGCTTTTAAAGTATTCATAAATTGCCTACATTCCTTTAATCATAATCTGTTTTTGTATTAAAATTCTTAAAGTATTTTTAATAATCAATCACTTTTCACCTGTGAGCTTTTTTAAAAATGATCGTCTGTGAATGTCGCTGATGCCGTATTTTTCTATCATTTCATAGTGAAGCTTTGTGCCGTAGCCCTTGTGCTTCGGGAACTGATACTCGGGATATTTTTCGCTGATTTCGAGCATATATCTGTCCCTCGTTACCTTTGCGAGCACGCTTGCGGCGGCTATTGAAGCCGAAAGAGCATCGCCCTTGATAACGGTTTTTGTGTCGATTCCTAAAATCGGGTCGCGGTTGCCGTCAACAAGCACAAAATCGGGTTCAACCTCAAGCCCCGAAACGGCACGGCGCATGGCAAGATAAGTCGCCTGTAAAATGTTTATCTCGTCAATTTCCTTTTCGCTCGCCATGGCTATGGAATAAGCGACAGCTTCGTTCTTAATCACATCATAAAGAGCCTCACGCTTTTTTTCGCTGAGCTTTTTGGAGTCATTCAACCCGTCGATATTATGATTTTCGGGCAGGATAACAGCCGCGGCGCATACAGGCCCCGCAAGAGGACCTCTGCCTGCCTCATCAACACCGCAGATTATTTTATAGCCATCCGCTCTCGCTTCGTTTTCAAATTTATGCCAGTCAACAAAAACTTCCTGCTTTTTCATATTTTATCTCCCGGAAATTCCATGGTGATTTTGCCTAATTTGCCCGCGCGGTATTCATCGAGGAGCATTACCGATGCTCTTTCCGTGTCAATCTCGCCGCCGCTTATGAGCATACCTCTTTTTCTGCCGATTGCTTCGAGCAGCTCATAGCTTTCGATTGACTCAAAATCAATACCTTTGAGCTTGTAGCGTTCGGAAATTCTGTCGGAATATTCCTGCTTGAGCACCTCGAGCAGACGGACAGCCATAGTTTCGCTGTCAAGAATCGTGTCTTTAACTGAGCCGATAAACGCAAGCCTGTCGCCGACCGTTGGATCGTCGAACTTAGGCCAAAGCACGCCGGGGGTGTCGAGCAGTTCAATTCCGTTGCCGATATTGAACCACTGATTGTGGCGCGTAACGCCCGGTCTGTCCGCAACCTGAGCACGGTTTCTGCCTGCCATTTTATTTATGAAAGAGGACTTGCCCGTATTTGGAATACCGACAACCATAACTCTGAGCGATTTGCCCGCCATGCCCTTGTCGGCGTTCGCCTGTATTTTATCTTTGAGCACTTCTCTTACAAGCGGAATATAAGCGTTGAGCCCCTTGCCGCTTCGGCAGTCAACAGGAATCGCGGAAAAGCCCGAGGCTTCAAAGTGCTTTATCCATTTTTTTGTCGCCGCTTCGTCGGCAACGTCGCATTTGTTGAGCAGAATTATTCTCGGTTTGCCCGCAGTTATCTGCTCAATCTCAGGGTTGCGGCTGCTCAGCGGAATTCTCGCGTCAAGCAGTTCCGTAACGGCACCCACCAACGAAAGGCCCTCTTTAATAAGGCTTCTGGTTTTTGCCATGTGGCCGGGGAACCACTGAACTGTCTGTTTCTGAAAATCTGTACCCATAATGTATCCTTTAATTTTATATTCAAGGTTTGTCGGATTCAGATGCAGAAAGCGTTTTCTTCGCCCCGAAGGTGTATGAGATACTCCGAGTGGGCGAAAAAGCGCTTAGAAAAGTAAAAAACAATAAAATTTTCCTTTAAAAAATATGGTTTTGAAGAGCAAATTCAACCTTTCAGAACCATATTTTCATTTCATATTAACTTTTACTTTTCGTTCTGCGCTGAATACGGCAAAGCTGAATTATTTAAATATTTTAAAACTGCCCGTCGGGAATATTCTGACCATTGCCTTTCCCACGATATATCTTTCGTCGAGAAGACCGATAACATCCGAACGGCTGTCTGTTGAATGCTCACGGTTGTCTCCCATGACAAACAACTTGCCCTCGGGAACAGTTATACTGCCCGAAAAGCCCTCTGAATCGGTGGTGTTGCCCGCGATATAATCTTCTTCAAGAAGAACGCCGTCAACATAAACTTCGCCCGTTCCGAAGTCGATATTCACCGTCTGACCGCCTGTTGCGATAACTCTTTTAACTATCGGCTCGTTAAAGGCGTTGGGCTGAGTGCTTATAACTATATCACCGTATTTGAAATCTGACTTTATCGCCGTAACAAGAAGCCAGTCGTTCTCATAAAGCGTGGGTTCCATGGACTTGCCGACAACGCCGACAAATCTGAAAACGAATGTAAAAAGAAGCATGATAATTATTGCGGCGGAGCATATAACGCTCAGCGCCTCATAACCGAACGGAAGATTTATATCCTTGAGCGTTTTTTCTTTCTGCTCTGTTTCTTCTGCGATTTCTTCGGCCGCCGCTTCGTCAACTTCGTCAGCCGCCGTTTCGTTTATTTCCTCTGCCGTTATTTTGTTTTCTTCAAATTCACTCATATAAAAACCTTCAATCACTTATATAACTCTGATGAATCAAATTTGCTGAAGCTGCCCACGGGCAGAACTCTGAAAACCGCTCTGCCGAGAATGTATCTCTCGTCTATCGGGCCTATCTTTGTGGAACGGCTGTCAAGTGAATCATTTCTGTTGTCTCCCATGGCAAAAATACAGCCCTCGGGAACACGGTACGGGAAACGCACATCATAAGACAGAGCCGTAGGATCTTTTATGTAATCCTCCTCCAGCAATATGCCGTCAACCCAGACCTCGTGAGTGTCGAAATCAATATCAATCGTTTCGCCGCCCTTGGCAATAACGCGCTTAACAAGAGGTTCATGAACCGCATTCGGCTGGGTGATTATAACAATATCACCGCGCTCATAATCTTTTTTATCGGAAACGAGAAGCCAGTCCCCGTCATTGAGAGTGGGAACCATAGACCTGCCGTTGACATTGACCGCTCTGAAAAGAAAAGTGAAGCAAAGCAGAATCAGAATAATAGCAAGCACAACAGAGCCGACTATATCAAAAACCTGAAACCATCTTTTCCTTTTGCTTTCGACCTGTTTCTGAGTAAGACCGTTCGGATAATATTTAACTGTATCACATTCGGAAGCTCTGAAATTATACAACCCGAATCCCCCTGTCTGATTTTACGAAAAAAGGGTATGCAGATTTACGCTCCGCATACCCCCACGGTACGACTTCGGCGTACCTTACGCTCTGTTTGTCAGTTGATCTTCTGCTTAACCTTAGCAGCCTTACCAACTCTGTCGCGCAGATAGTAGAGCTTACTTCTGCGAACCTTACCGCTTCTGATGAGCTCAACGCTCTCAACATTGGGTGAATGAACGGGGAATACCCTTTCAACGCCAACACCGTAGGAAACACGGCGAACGGTAAATGTTTCGGAAACACCGGCACCCTTGCGAGCGATTACGATACCTTCAAAAGCCTGAAGTCTTTCTCTTTCGCCTTCACGGATTTTAACCTGTACCTTAACTGTGTTGCCGACTTTGATTGCCTCAGATACGTTCTCTTTAAGAGAATCCTGAGAAATGAGTTTAAGTGCGTCCATTTTATAGACCTCCCGAAATTTTCAGGCGTTCATACCGCGTACGCAGCAGAGGACCGACCGCTTTAATGTTGGGCATTAAATCCCCACTTGAAATCAAGCGGATACAAATGCTGAATGATTATATCATAAGATTTTTAATTTTGCAATAGTTTTTTTGAAAATATTTGCATTACTTCGTTATAAAATATAAAGTATCGTGCAAAGAGCCGCTGCATAAAGCGCGGCAAGGATAATCAGAACCTTGTCGCCGAGGATAATCTCTATCGGGTCGCCCTCAGAATCACGGGATTCAACATCGAGGCTGTACTTCATAAGAATGACAAGCACGAACGGAACAGTCCAGATTATCATCTTGTTTTCGCTGTTCATCGTCCACAGCGAATAGAAGCAGACCGTCAGCGTCATGCACATATACATCATTTTGTCAAGGTAGTTTTCGTTATAGAAGCTCAGCACCTTGCGCGTGTCGGATTCGCTGTGCTTTTTAAGCTCGTTCCTGCGCTTGCCGAGTCCCATGTAAAACGACGCCGCCATGACCGTGAGATAGAGCCATTCGGATATCTTTATATCGGTAATCGCTCCGCCGTAGAGAATTCTGATAATGAAGCCCGATGTAAGAATGACAACATCGACTATCGGCACATTCTTAAGCCCCATGCTGTAAAGAATGTTGAGTATTATATAAACCGCGGGATATATAAACGCTTTAAGCCCCTTGCCTGTCAGAACCGCGACAACACAGCCGAGGACAATGCAGACGGCAAACACAATCCACGCCGTTGAGACCTTTATCTCTCCGCTTGCAATCGGTCTGTTTTTCTTGACGGGGTGAAGTCTGTCCTTTTCGACATCTTTTATATCATTCAAAATATAAACCGCCGACGAAAACAGACAGAACGAAACAAAGCACAGAACCGCGCTCAGAATCTTATCTGTGTTGAAAAACTGCTTACTGAAAAACAGAGGGGCAAAAACCAGCGCGTTTTTCAGATAATGCTTCACTCTGAGCAGCTTTAAATATTTTTTCATATTATCTCCTTTTTACAGTCCGGGATAATTTTCTATCAGAAATCTGACCATGTAAAGCGTTTTTTCAATATTGAAATACGCAATCGGAATCACGCACACAAGCTCAACCCACGGCAGAGCTTTTTCCGCTTTGACAAGGCTGAATAATCTCTTAAGCAAAAGATGCAGAAGTGAAATGAATGCCCAGCCGAAATAATAGCTGTAAAGTATAAGTCCGTTTTCATGTGCACCCCAGCCTACAACTCCGAGCAGGACGAATGAGAACATAATCCATGAAAAACAGATCTGAGCAAACCTGTCTTTTCTGTTAAGTATAAAACCGATAACCGCGGCGATAAATATTATTATTCCAGCTATGCAGAGCCGATTTATCTCGGGGAGCTTCACGCCGAGGTATCCGTCCTTCAGAATCTCTGTTGTTTCGGGTGAAAAGATGCAGTTTTTAACAAAATATGTGAACTGCTCTATTTTATTGAACCACGGAATTTCTCCGACTATTCCCTCAGCATACGAGCTGAACTTTTCTTCCAATGAAAACAGTCTGTAAAGAACTCCCGAAACGAGAACAAAGAATACAAATTCAAAGAAGAGCTTTACCCATCTGACAAAGTTTTCTTTAAAGCTTGTGTCTTTATCATATATCCAAAAGAACAGCACTCCGCTTGTAACAAGCGTTCCGCTTGCGCCGATAAAAGGAAGTCCGCTTTTTTCCTGATCATAAACCGCATACCTTACGAAAAGCACCAGCCAGAGCATTGCCACAGCATACTGCTCAGGTATAATCATGAAAAGGCAGGTAGCAAACGAAAATGAAAAAATCAGGAATAAAACGGTAAAATCCTTTTTGTTTTCGCCCAGCATGTCCGCCAGCATAAGGCAGGTTAATGAAATAAGAACAACCTGACCTATCATAATGAAAAATACAAATGATTTTTCAAGCCCGAATACAACGCGGACAGCCTCGCTTATGAGATAAAAAGGAGCAAAAAACGGAATCGCGAAAGGTCCGAAAAGAATCTGACGCAAATCGTTTTCATAGCCGTAAAAGTCCATCCATACCTTCTGGGCAAGATTCGGGTCGGCATCCGCGTCAAAGATAACATCTATATATTCGCCCGTCATAAATGCGTCCGACTCATTGACGATATATATAACGCAGACGATGAATCCGCAAGCGATAACGGCAAGGGATATAACGCTCATCACCGACAGCTTTGATTTAATGCTTTTGAGCGACGAGGAAACGTATGAATAAACCCTTGAAAACCACCAGACAGCTATCGGAATAAGCAGAACAAAAATAATCACCGACAGCACAAGCACCGATTTTTCGTTCGGCAGACCGAGTCTTTCGGTTACGGCGGTGATAAAATTGCCGCCTGTGGTGAACTCTTTATAAAACTTCTGAGAATAAAACAGAGCCGCGCCCGCCGAGGACACAAAGCTTGCGCAAAGCACCGCCGCACCTGATTTTTTCAACTCTGAAAAGGTCTCGGATTTGTATAAGCAATAAATCACAGCAGCGGCAAAGCCAATTAAAAACGGCAGAAATTTTTCCTGAGTTTTCCATGAATTTGACAGATAAAAAGCAAAAAGAGAAATGAGAATCCAACTGTTTTTAACAAGGTTTTTCAGTGATAAATTCGCAAATGTTTTTTTGGCTTGTTCTGATAAAGTCATTTTTATCCTCCGAATTATTTACCGAAAGCTTTTCCCGCCCTCGATAAGAAGATTTTTTCGTTCGATACACTGAAGCTCTGAGAAAATTTCAGTCTGCTTTTCGAGCGTTTCCGCAAGAAGCGCGGGGTTGAGATTGACTGAGCTTCCCGCCGCAACAGTGATATTCATTATAACAGCTTTTTCGCTGTATTCAAGAGCTTTTGCAAAAATCTGCTCAATAAGATTGACCTGCTTTACGACCTTTTTTCTGCCCTGCTTGCCGCGTTTTTCGGCAAGGAGCTCGCTGCCGTTCAGGATTTCCTCTGATTTTTCGCAGAAAGCCTTTGCTTCATCTTCATTTTTAAAAATGAGCTTCACTTCATATTCCGCGGCGCAGATTTCGTTGATGGCGTGAACGGGGTCAAATGCGTCAAAGATTCTCACGCCCTCGGGCATGACGGCCGACAGCTTTTCCTTAACCTCGTCGTTGGTCATATCCGACTCGATTCTTATATCCATATATTCACATTCGCTGTTCTGACCGAGTGAAAGCGGAAGCGCAAACGCGATATACGGGTGAGGGTTGAAGCCCTCGGTGTACCACATCGGAAGCTCCGCGCGGCGGACGGCTCTCGCCATAAGGCGGTTGACATCGAGGTGCGAAACATATATCATTCTGCCTGTTTTGGTGAAGCGGATTCTAACACATCGCATGGCACTTACCTCCGTTGAGTTTATTCGCGCCGCAGCCCGAGCATTTCTCGCGGCAGTTGAGCGTAGTTTCGCTTCTGTGAGCCTTTTCGTTTTCTCTCATGAGGAAGCTCTTGCTTACGCCGTAATCGAGATGATCCCACGGGAGAACTTCTGAGAAATCACGCTTTCTGTTGGCGTAGAATTTCGGGTCGATTCCGCACTCTTCAAACGCTTCCATCCACATATCAAAGCGGAACTGGTCGTCCCAGCCGTCAAAGCGGCAGCCTTTTTTCCACGCAAGCTCCATGACACGCGAAAGCCGTCTGTCTCCGCGCGCAAATACGCCCTCTAAAAAGCTGGTGTTTGTGAAATGAGTGCTGATGTTTATTTTTTTCGTCCTCACGCTTGCGAGCAGATGCTCCTGCTTCGCGACGAGCTGTTCGATAGTGTCCTGAGCCTCCCACTGGAAAGGCGTGAACGGCTTGGGCACGAATGATGATGCGCTGATATTGACGGTAACGCCCTTGCCCTTTGGCTTGTCGGGGTTATTGTAAAACTCATTGACAACCTTCTGACCGAGCTCGGCTATGCCCGCAACATCGTCAAGCGTTTCTGTGGGCAGACCTATCATAAAGTAGAGCTTAACACCCGTCCAGCCGCCCGAGAACGCTTTTCTCGCGGTTTCGATAACCTCGTCCTCGGTAACATTTTTATTTATCGCGTCTCTGAGCCGCTGAGTGCCTGCCTCGGGGGCAAATGTAAGTCCGCTTCGGCGCACGGCGGTGAGCTTTTCCATAAGCTCCTCAGAAAAATTGTCAACTCTCAATGACGGCAAAGCAACATTGATTTTTTTATCAACCGTCCAGCTCAGCATTTTATCAAGAAGCGGCTCGATTTCGGTGTAGTCGCTTGTGCTCAGCGAACAGAGAGAAATTTCGTCGTAGCCTGTTGAATCACAAAGGCTTTTGCTCTGCTCATTGACAACATCCGCGCTCTTTTCTCTTATCGGTCTGTAGATAAATCCCGCCTGGCAGAAGCGGCAGCCGCGGATACATCCTCTGAAAATTTCGGCTGTTACCCTGTCGTGAACTATCTCGATTGACGGCACGATAAAATTCTTTGGATAATGAACAGTATCAAGGTCGCTGATGACTCTTTTGACCGCCTTTTCGGGTGCGGTGTATTTCGGCGTTACGCTTTTAACCGTGCAGTCCTCGTTATAATCGACATCATAAAATGACGGAACATAGAAGCCGTCGATTTTTGCGACATCGCAGAGAAATTCGTGCTTTGTCGAGCCTTTCTTTTTGTGATATTTCAGCAAATCGAGCAGCTCGTTTGTCGTCTCCTCGCCCTCGCCGAGCATGATTACATCCATAAAATCAGCTATCGGCTCAGCATTGCACACGCACGGGCCGCCCGCAACAACAAGAGGCGTGAGGGATTCTCTGTCCTTTGAGTAAAGAGGGATTCCGGCTAAGTCAAGCATATTCAGCACATTGGAATAGCTCAGCTCATACTGGAGAGTAAAGCCGACCATGTCAAAATCCTTAACAGGGTCGCCGCTTTCAAGAGCATAAAGGGGAATATCGTTATCCCTCATCTGCTGTTCCATATCCACCCACGGGGCAAAAACTCTCTCGCACCACGCATCCTCACGCTCATTCACAACCGAATAAAGAATTTTCATGCCGAGGTGCGACATTCCTATTTCGTATGTATCGGGAAAGCAGAAGGCGTATCTTAAATCAACCTTCTCCTTGTCTTTCATTACGCTGTTAAGCTCTCCGCCGACATATCTGCCCGGCTTTTGAACTTTCAACAATATTTTTTCCGCTTTTTCAGGTATCATATTTTTCTCCGTTATTTTAAAGTTACTATGCTTACGCCGTCCTCGCCCTCGCCGAAAGTGCCGAGACGCTGAGATTTGACATAAGGGCTTCGTTTCAGATAATCCTTAACCGCCGCTCTGAGTTTGCCCGTGCCCTTGCCGTGGATTATGGTGAATTCGTTGAGTCCCGTGCGCAGGGCGGTATCCATGAATCTGTCGAGCGTCATAAGGCACTCGTCAACGGTCATTCCTCTTAAATCGAGCCTTGTTTCCGCCGCCATGTTGGCGCGTGAGTCCATTTTGCTGCCGTTCCTGTATTTCGGAACATCCTGCTTTTTCTGCTTCTCAACAAGGCGCAGATTTTCAAGTTTGACTCTCGTTTTGATTGAACCCATCTGAACCTCGACAAGTCCTTTGCTGTTGGGAAGCGCGGTTACTCCCGCCTCGCCGCCGATATCCGCAAGCAGAACGCTGTCGCCCACTTCAAGCGGTCTCAAGTCGGATCGTAGCCATGTCGTTCTGTGAGCCAA
>JAZUFU010000042.1:0-34653 GCA_045640865.1 Acutalibacteraceae bacterium
CCTCACCGAGATAGTTGCGGAGCTTTGTTTCGTTGACATCAAGGTCGCCTCTGATGAATACAATTACATAATCGTCTGTCATGTTTTTCTGATAAACAACTGCCTTGCAGAGTCTGCCGGCAGGAACAGAAAGGAATTTGCACAGGTCGTCAATCGTTTTGATGTCGGGAGTGTGAATCTTCTTGAGTTCTTCTTTTTCGCCTGCGACATTTTCGATTTTAACGTCAGCGGCTTCCATATTTGCCTTGTATCCGCATTCGGGGCAGATTGCGAGTGTGTCCTCGCCTATATCGGTCAGAAGCATGAATTCGTGCGAAATGCTGCCGCCCATCATGCCTGAGTCGCTCTTAACGGCGATAACATTCTTTGCGCCCGCGCGCTTGAAAATTCTTTCATAAGCAACATAAGCGCGGTCATAGTATTTCTCGAGATCTTCCTGAGATGTGTGGAAAGAGTAAGCGTCCTTCATTGTGAACTCGCGTACTCTGATAAGACCGCCGCGGCATCTCGGTTCGTCGCGGAACTTCGTCTGAATCTGATAAATCATAAAGGGATACTGAGTGTAGGAGCTGGCTGTGTTTCTCGCAAGGTGAACAGCCGCTTCCTCGTGAGTCATGCCGAGCACAACGCCGTTGCCGCTTCTGTCCTTGAATCTTGCCATTTCACTGCCGATGCTTGTGTATCTTCCCGATTCCTCCCACAGAGAAGCGGGCATAACAACGGGGAACATAACCTCCTGGCCGTCTATTCTGTCCATTTCCTCGCGGATGATGTTTTCAATCTTTTTGGTCATTCTTTTTGTGGGCGCAAAAAGAGAGTAGATGCCGTTGTGCATATATTTCATATATCCGCCGCGGGTCATGAGCTTCTGGCTTTCGATGATGCAGTCGCCGGGAGCGTCTCTTAATGTTTCGATGAGTAAATTGCTGACTTTCATAATTAACTCTCCTATTCGTTTTATACAGAGTATATATTAACCTTATAAGGCGAATAAGTCAATAAAAAATAAAAAATTTGCAAAATGAGTTTAGAATTTGGTATATTCGGGGCTTTGAGATAAATAATATTGACGCAACACAAATTAAAAGGAGAAATTTACAGATGAAAGCCACAGGAATTGTGAGACGTATAGATGACCTCGGCAGAGTGGTTATACCCAAGGAAATTCGCCGCACCATGCACATCAAGGAGGGCGCGCCGCTTGAAATCTTCACGGACACGCAGGGCGGCGTGATTTTCAAGAAGTACTCCCCCGTCGGCGAGCTGACGGACATCACCGACCAGTATGCGGACGTGCTTTACCGCAGCGTAACCATGCCCGTAATAATCTGCGACAGGGACCACGCGATTTCAGTCGCGGGCGCGTCAAAGCGTGAATTCACCGACAGGCGCATCAGCCTTGAACTGGAGGAGCTCATGGAGGGACGCTCGGCGTTCGTGCGCACACAGGGCGAGAAGCTGACGCCGTTTGAGGGCGTGGAGCATAACGCGGCGGTGGCAGTGCCGATAATCAGCAGCGGAGACGTTCTGGGCGCGGTGGTGCTTCTCTCGGCGGAGGGCATACAGCCGTCGCAGACGGATCTGAAGCTCGCGCAGGTCGCGGCGTCGTTTATCGGCAGGCAGATGGAATAAAATGACGGGGCATCGCAGGATGTCCCGTTTTAGATATGTAAAATTGTGTGATGTATATCTACCCCTCCGTCGTGCTTCGCACGCCACCTCCCCTGACAAGGTGAGGCTGATACGGCTCCCTCTGCCGAGGGAGCTGTCGAGCGTTTCGCGAGACTGAGGGAGAGAAAAATCGATGTTCCGAAAAAAATCAAAAAATTCTCTGCAAAATTATGTTTGATTTAAAATTCCCCTCAAAAAAATTTCACAAACTTTTGTGCTGAAAACTATTTAAAATTGATATTTATTATAAAAACTTTTTTGTGATTTTATTTTAAAAAACGGGACGGCTTGTGAAAAAACAAATTTAAAAATACAACATATAGACTGCGCGGTGTAAACGGTGTCAAAATGGTGTGGATTGCCTGTCAAAAAATTCACAAAACGGCAAAAAAAGCAAGTAAAATCAACAAATTTTCACTTTGAGCAAAATGTCAAAAAAGATTAACAAACTTGAAAAAAATCCATTGACAAAGCCGAAAAAATGCGGTAGAATGATTACAACTATAAGTGGAATAGTCTGAAAAACTATCCGCAAAAAAACAAAAATCTGTGAACGCGAGGCGGCTGATTGCGGTTATCCGCGGTAGGCTTGGTCAGGGTCGAAAAAGCGGCGGAGCGCGAGCAGATCCAATCTTTTAGGAGGTAGATAAAAATGATAAAAAGAGTTATGAAAAGATCATTCAGTATTTTCTTAACTTTAGTTCTTCTTGCAACAACATTTTTCATCTTTGACCCGAGCGTGTTAAAGATGGACGCATCTGCGTCTTTAGCAGTTGACGCCAACACCATGGGCTCATCAATGCCTGCGCAGATAGCTAACGCTCCCGAAACTATTTACCTTAAGCCCGGCACTAACAATTTCCAGTATTACAGCCTTATCGATGTTGATACAGGCGATGCGGGCAACTCGAAGTCAACATCAGGTTCAATTACTTTCTCAAACGGTAAGGCGACCGCGACTCAGCTTTTCGTTAATAATTTTTGGAAAAAGACTTCGGATAATCCGGACACTTATACTGACGCTTCGAGCAGCATAAGCAATTTCAAGCCCAACAGCGCGACACTCTCAACAGTATCAAAGCTTGACGGAACAAGCGGCGGCACCACCACCAGCGCAATTGTCAACGGCTCTAAGATAACAGATACAGGCGCATCAGGCAACAACACCATTAACTTTGTGTTTGACAGCAACAGGTCAACATTCGTCTGCAACGAAGGCGATGTTTATGTTGTTGAATGGGGTATTGAGTATAAGATTGACGGTGTATTCCACTATACATTCTTATACACAGGTTTCTACAAGCCCAGACTTACAATCACAGGTACAACTGCGCGAGGCAAACATACCACAGCTCTTACAAATGTTCCCAAGGCGGCAGGCTTCGGTTTCATTGCAGGTGCTATGAAATATGCTGAGGTCGGTAACCGTACAACTGCTTACACAGGCTCATCATTCGGCACTAACTGCGCCCCCCTTGTCGGCTTTGTAGGTCAGCAGAATAACAGCTCGGCAGGTCAGTACACTATACCCAACTGTGATGACGGCTGGAAGTCAGAAACCAGCTTCCCCTCATCAGGTTCACCCAAGACCATCATGGTTACCCCCGGTGAATATGATGCACAGGGACAAAGCGAAAACTACGATGTATGGACAACATACACAAACTTTGGTTCATACGCAAATCCTGTTCCCACAGGTACTAACCATTCTGATGTAAGCTCCGCAGGTCAGATGACCACCGCGGGTGTTTACTCAGGCGTGGCTTATGAAGTTGTTGATACATCCCGTTTCACAGATTTAAGCCAGATTCCCAACTTCTCGGCCGGTTATATCCGTTATTTCCATGAACGCGGCGGCGATGAAGCTAAATTAAATTATATCAGAGTATCTGATGCTCCCGGTACTTCCCCCGCATCTAACGGTTTCAGCGTAGTAGGTGTTGATACATCTGACCATAACGATAATGAAGGCGAATGGAAATCAAGAACATACGGTCTTTATCCGTTCGGCGGCAGCACGGCTTCCTTAAGCGGTCAGAAAAACATGTATGTTATGTACAGATACAGCGAGGATATTACAGTATACGATTATCCTATTCAGATTCATATCGGCGTTGGTCTGTCCATTTACGGTGTTGATAAGGACGCTCTCCGTCAGGCATACACCAGACATCTTGCTTCAAATATTGATAAGGTAACTTACAGCAGCGGATATGCTTCATATTTCTCAAGGCTGCAGACTCAGATGAAATATCTCTGCGACCCGACAGCAACGAAAAACGATGTCGGCATAGCCGAACCTGAAATGGAAACAGCGCAGAAAGGAATTATTGCTGATAATGCGACAAAAATTCTTACTTTCTATGTTCCCGAGGTAATTTATCTTAACCCCTCGGATCAGAAGACATTCCAGTATTATGTTGACCGCGCTAATTCTACGAATGGCGCACTTCGCGCAGGCGAAAACACAAGCGGTAATGTTTACCTTGATGTTCCCGGCGCAACAAATGTTTCGATTTCTGCAAGCGGTGCAACTGTGTCATTAGGAACTTCAACAGGAACAAGCAGCATTTCCACAACAATCACTTCCGGCAGCGTCAGCTCTGCTATGGCTGACAATGCAACCTCACTTATTACATGGACTGCATCATACACCTTAAACGGAATAACCTACCAGACAAATGCGTATTCGGTTGTTTATTCTCCGTTCGTCGGCACAAGCTCAGTCGCGGCTGCCATGGCGTGTTCGAGCTTCCTGTGTACCTGGCACTCTGACCCGCATACATCAGGTACCTTCTGGCTGACAGGCGGTCACAGCATCAGCACAAGCGGCAGTAAGGTTGACTGGGATGCTAGCCACGATAACGGATGGTACTCATTCTACGGCAACCCGCTGAAATCTTCAACCGTTATTACAGGCGGCGGTACAAGTGACAGCAAGTCAGAATATCCCAGCGGCATGGTTTCAGGTACAGGTCTCTTGGCAACCAAAAACACCAAGGACCCCGACGGCAGCCACGCTGACGTTTACGGCGGTACTATGAATATTACTGTCGATACCTCACGTTATAATAATTACAGCCAGATACCCAATCTTAAATTGGGCTTTGACAATAACTATCATAACCATGCTGACAAGACTGAAGGCAGCAACGCTTTCCAGTGGGATTCAGACCATGCCGACGGCAACATGGATAACAATAATTTAACCGGTTCTTACGTAACAACCTTCAATCCTATTTCCGACGGTTCCCGTACAACTCATCACGTTGAGGGTTCAATCAAATCATCGGTTACCTTCAAGGGCAGATTCAGTTCGAACTATTCAAGCCACGGTTCCGCATACTGCCGTGCACGTCTTTTCGTTTTCCTGAACACAACAAGTGTTTCAAAGGCAGACCTTCGTAATACTCTTAACAATGAAATTGAAACAGGTAAGCAGGCATCATATTACACTTCCGCATCATGGACAGCTTATCAGAACGCTATTAAAGCAGCTTACACTGCTCTCGGTAATCCCACAGCTGACCAGACAACCATAAACAACGCAAAGAACGGAATCGGCACAGCGAAAGACGGCCTCAGAAAGGTTGCGGGTAAGCTCACTGCTGACCATATCGGCACTGACGGCAGACTCCTTGAGGATCCGACAGAGTCAAAAGATTACGAAGCAGGCGACACAACCTATGCAGATTCAAACGATTACACAGGTTACACCCTCACAGACGCGAAGCAGAGCTTCCTTGACCCCGCAGCTCTTGCCGCAAACACCACAAGCAACGGCAACGCAAGTAAAAAGCTCACATGGGACGCGGCAACCGCGACAATAACCTTCAAGGATACATCGGGCGGTTCGGATAACTACAATCCCTATCCCGGTCAGGGCTCAGACATTTCAAATTACTATTATGTTCCCGTTACCCCAGGCAGAACGGTAACAATTACTTACACCGCGGCAGGCAGCTCACCTCAGTTCTATGCTTTCTATGCAGGCGCTGATATGAAGACAGTAACATCCGCAGCAGACGGAAACTGGTTACAGTGCAAAGACGGCGTTTCAGGTAATGTAACACTGTCATTCACTGTTCCCTCAGATGTTTATTACCTTACTTTCCGTATGGGTAACAGAACAGCGAACGGCACAACAACATTCAAAAACATTAACCTGACTATCTCAGGCGACAGCCATAGCCTCCCCATAACAGACGGCCATGCAGGTGATGTAATCACCAACAACACTCACCCCCACACACATTATACATTTATATATACACCTAATAAGTATGATGTAACATACGACACGGACGGCGGCTCTTACAACGGCCACAATGACTCATACACCTACAATGATATAGCTCAGTACAATGCGGCGTTCAAGGTCGGCGCGGTTACCCTCGGCGGCAACGCGGTATCTGATAACCCCACAAAAACAGGTTATACATTCAATAACTGGGTATGCAGTCAGAACCAGGTGGCGTATAACCCCAATGCTCAGATTTCTTCGTGGGTATGGGATACAGACGCCGTAATCTTCAAGGCTCAGTGGACTCCCATTGAATACAACATTGCGTTTAACGCCAACGACGGCACAGGCTCAATGAACTCCATCAATGGTGTTAAGTACAATGAGATCGTAACACTCCCCGCAAACACCTTCACCAGAGCAAACTATAATTTCATAGGCTGGAACACTGCGGCTGACGGCTCAGGTACCTCCTACGCTGACAAAGAAAGTGCAGGTAACTTCACCTCAAACAACGGCACAACTGTAACCCTCTACGCTCAGTGGCAGGTTGACTCCCACAAGGCAAAGGCGTTTGCTTACAGCAACACCGCAACAACAGACTACGCCAACAACGCAACAGGCGGCACTGTTCAGGTCAACAGCGCAACGGCAGGCGCAACCTCAGAGGCGGAAATCAACTACAACGCAAGCTACACCTTAAAGGCATCAGCCGAGACAGGTTACTACTTCAACGGCTGGTTCGACAGCTCCGCACTCTCAGGCAATCCCCTTTCAACCTCAGCATCATGGAGCAGAACAATGGGCTCAGGTGATGCTAACTGGTACGCAAGATTCACAGTTGAGCAGTACAACATCACAATGTACCGTAACTATGAAAGCACTGACTCAAATGTTACCAACACCCTCACAGGTGTTAAGTACGGCTCAAGCCAGACTGTAACCATTCCCACAAGAACAGGTTACACCTTCAACGGCTGGTACTCAGCGCGCACAGCAGGTACACAGGAATACGGCAAAACCTCACCCATTACAATTAAAGACCACGGCAGCAATAACGCCAACATCAGCCTCTACGCTCAGTGGACGGCGAACACAATCACTGTTGCTTACGCACCGGGCACAGGCTCAGGCTCAATGAGCGGCACAACGTTCGCCTACGGCAGTAACTTCACTCCGGCAACCTGCACATTCACAGCTCCCGCGAGCAAGAAAGTTACATTTAATGCCAACGGCGGTTCCTGCTCAACAGCTTCACTTGACTCCGTATATACATTCAACAAGTGGAAGAGCAGCGCGAACAGCGCACTTTACGCGGCAGGCACAGCAACAAACGACAGCCTCGGCGCAAGCAGCGGCACAGTAACCCTTACAGCTCAGTGGAATCAGGCGGCAGTTACGCTTCCCACTCCCACAAGAACAGGCTTCACATTCAAGGGCTGGTACGATGCATCATCGGGCGGCAACAAGATTGGCGACGCAGGCTCAACATACACCCCCTCAGCCAATATCACTCTTTACGCTCAGTGGGATGTTGAAAATCACCATGTAAACGCTTACGCTTACAGCAACACAGCTTCAAATGCAGCTAAGTGGGAAAACAACTCCACAGGCGGTACTGTTCAGGTTACAAACGGCACAGCAGGCGCAACCTCAACAGGTTCATTCAATTACAACGTAGGCTACAGCGTAACAGCAGAGGCCAAGACAGGCTACACATTCGTCGGCTGGTACACAGCAGCTCCCACGAACGGCACAACCTGGGGCACATCAACATCATCAAACGAATCGCTCAGCCTTACAATGGGCACTGCCGATGTTGTATATTACGCAAGATTTGATGTTGTTACCTATGCGGTTACAGCAAAAGCATACAGCAACTCAGCCTCAGCTCAGTCAACATGGGCTAACAACACCACAGGCGGCTCTGTTCAGGTAACAGGCGGCGGTGTTGACGGCACAGCAGGCTCAACATCAACAGGCACAGTTGTAAGCGGAAGCTCAACCTCCCTCGAGGCTACAGCCGCAACAGGCTATACATTCAAGGGCTGGTTCACAACGGCTCCCACAAGCAGCAGCACAGCTTCTTCAACAGCTAATCCCATGAGCCTTTCAAATGTTACAGCGGCTGCAACATGGTATGCTAAGTTTGACATCAACACAAGCACACTTACAGTTAAGCCCAACGGCGGTTCATGGAACAGCTTTACAACTGACAAGAGCTATACTCAGGCTTATGGCTCAACACTTTCAATCCCCGTTCCCACAAGAACAGGTTACACATTCTCAGGCTGGACAAAGTCAGGCACATTCTACGGCACTCTTTCATCTACAACCGCGGCGGCGACATACACATTCCCCGCAAACAGCGGCGTAACATCAACGATTACCGCAGGATGGACAGCGATTAACTACTCAATCAGCTATGCTCTTGACGGCGGCACACAGGGAACAAACCATCCCGCAAGTGCGGCGTATGACACTGCTTTCGCAGTTTCAGCTCCCACAAAGACAGGTTACACCTTCACAGGATGGACTGTAACATCAGGTCTTGACACCAACACAGCGAAGTGGGGTACATCAAGCTCACCCGCAACAGCAATTAGCGCGACTTCAACAAAGTGCGTTAACGGCACAAGCGATGTTTACTTCAAGAACATCAGAAGCACAACGGGCAGCGTTACTCTCACCGCAACATGGCAGATTGACACTCATACAGTAACACTCGTTCCTTATTCCAACAGCGCAAACACACCCGGCACATGGACTGCCAACGACACAACAGGCGGCACAGTTTCGGGTGCAGGCACATTCAATTACAATGCAGACCTTTCAATCAGCGCATCTGCTAAGGCAGGCTATAATTTCGACGGCTGGTATTCAGCAGCTCCGACGAGCGGCACAACATGGGATGAAAGCAAGAAGGTAAGCTCACCCGCAACAAAGATGGGCACCTCCAACATCACATATTATGCTAAGTTCTCAATCAAGAGCTTCACTGTTACAGCAACAGCTGTTGCAGACTCAGCAACAAGCACAACGCTTTCAACAGGTAATGCAACTGCGGCAGGCTGCACAGCAACACCCGCATCATCAACAGTTTACTACAACAAGACTGCTTCGCTCACAGCGACAGCAGGCACAGGCTACACATTCGCAGGCTGGTTTGACAACTCTGCATGCACAGGCACAGCACTGAGCACATCAGCAACTTATACACCCACAATCACAGAGGGTAAGACATTCTACGCCAAGTTCACAATCAAGAGCTACGCGGTTGCGGCAAAGGCTTATGCAGACACAGCGACAAGCACAACGCTTTCAGAGGCAAACGCTTCTGCGGCAGGCTGTAAAGCAACAGCATCTGCATCAACAGTTAAGCACGGCGCAACAGTTACTCTCACAGCAACAACAGGCACAGGCTATGAATTCAAGGGTTGGTTTGATAACGCTTCATTCTCAGGCACAGCACTGAGCACAGCAACATCCTACACACCCGCAATCACAGCCGACAAGACATTCTACGCCAAGTTCACAATCAAGAGCTACACTGTTTCGGCAACAGCTATTGCTAACTCTGCAACAGACGCAGGCTTCACAGCTGCAAACGCTTCTGCGGCAGGCTGCACAGCAACAACATCTGCAACATCAGCAAAGCACGGCGCAACAGTTACTCTTAAAGCAACAGCGGCAACAGGCTATAACTTCGTAGGTTGGTTCAACAACGCAGCAGGCACAGGCTCAGCACTGAGCACAGCGGCAACCTACACACCCGCAATCACAGCAAATTCAGCGTTCTACGCCAAGTTTGCAATCAAGAACATCACAGTTACATTTAACGAAAACGGCGGCTCGGTAAGCAGCGGCAGCACAACAGCAACAGCTTACTACGGTACTCCCGTTGCAACTCCCAATGTTACAAAGCAGGGTTATGCCCTTGCAGGATGGGCTGAAAGCGCAACAGCGACAACAGCAAAATATCCCGCAACATCAACAATAAATGTAGATGACCTTGTTCTTGCAGGCGCAAACAAGACTCTCTACGCTGTATGGAAACCCTATGAATACACAATCGTTCCCATGTCCGCAAGCAACAGCAGTGCTAACCCCACCAAGTATGTTGTCGGCACAACAGGCGGTACGATAGCGGTTAAGAGCGGCGAGACAATCATTCCCGGTGATGATATTGAGTCCAAACTCAATATTACTCGCGCAACAGGCTACGATTTTGTTGAGGTAAGATATGCAGTTACAACAGCACCCGCAAACGGTACAGATGTAACAAGCTGGGGTACTTACAGCACAAGCGTAACCGCAGAAAAGACAATGCCCGCGTTACCCGACGGCTCAACAATCGTTCTTATCGGTTACTTCAAGGTTCGCGAGCTTAACGCAAAGGCTTATGCTTACAGCAACAGCGTAAGCTCAAACAACTACACCAACTCCGCGGCAGGCGGTACCGTTCAGGTAAAGGGCGGCGTAGTTGACGGCACAGTAGGTAAGGAATCAGAGTCAGCGATTTACTCAGGCGCAAGCGTAACTTTCGTTGCAAAAGCAAAGACAGGCTACACATTCGACGGCTGGTACACAGCGGCTCCTTCAGGCGCAACATGGGATGAGAGCAAGAAGGTTGCAAGTCCCGCAACAACAATGGGTGCATCTGACATTACCTATTACGCAAAATTCTCAATCAATACACGCACAGCTTCTGCTTATGCGGTTTACTATGACAAGGGCTTTGATGATGCTGAAGGCTCAGGCACAAAGGGCATCATAGGCGGTACTGTTACAGTTTCCACAGCAGACGCATCCGCAACAACAACCGGCAGTGCAGCGGCAACCATTCAGGCAAAATATACTCAGATTGTAACCTACACGGCAGATGCCGCAACAGGTTATGAATTCGCAGGCTGGTATTATGACGACGACGATGATTTCGTTGACGGTGAAGTTATTGAAACAGAACTTTCTTATGACAACTTCATGCCCGACGAGAACATCGTAATTCAGGGTAAATTCGTTCCCATCAACTTCGTTGTAGTCCTTAACCCCAACGGCGGTGTTTCAGGACCGACAGCGGCGATTACGCTCACATACGGTCAGCCCTATACACTTGATTTAACAACCGAGCCTATCCGCACAAGCTACACATTTGTAGGCTGGTCAGAATCAAGCGCTGAAAACGCAACAGCAGCCTATACTTACACAAATGACACCTGCACAATCAGCGCAGAAACAATCAACGGCTGGTTCACAAGCGGCAGAACTGACATTTATGCAGTATGGGAGATAGCAAAATATATCGTTACTCTTGACAATCAGGGCGGCACAGGCGGATTGACCCAGGTTGAGGTTACTCTCAACGAAGCAATGCCCACACTCAGCGAAGTTCCCACACTTGAAGGCTACACGCTTGCAGGTTATTACAATGAACCCGGCGGAGCTGACGCAAGCGGCAAGTATTACAATGCTGACGGCACAAGCGCAAAGAACTGGGATGTCGCAGGCGACGGAATACTTTATGCTAAGTGGGTATGCCCCGTTCTTAAAGACGCAACTTATGACGAAGCAACAGGCAAGTGGACTTACATCTATGAAGATGTAAACGGCGATGACGTTTCCGCTAAGCCTTCAGATGAAATCCTCACTAAGGACGGTATTTCACAGAACGCTCCCGAAAGGGCAAAGCAGATTACATCAGTTGATGATGCTAAGACAGAGTATGTTAAGAATAAAGTTGATGAAACTCAGGAAATCAACCTTAACTACTACACTCAGGCAGCACTTGAACAGCTTTATACAAATGTAACTGCTACCAACACAGACCTTAAGCGCGAAGACCTTACACAGGTTGAGCTTAATGCTTATGTTGCAAACCTTGCACGTTACACAGAGCTTGAAGCTGGCAAAAACAAGAAGA
The DNA here is from genome assembly GCA_045640865.1 of Acutalibacteraceae bacterium. Taxonomy (GTDB): domain Bacteria; phylum Bacillota; class Clostridia; order Oscillospirales; family Acutalibacteraceae; genus CAG-488. Next base: position 11,835 of record JAZUFU010000042.1, read on the forward strand.
CAGACGAGACGATTAAACCCACAATCAACCTTTACGAAACAAAGGATAAGGTTAAATCAATCAAAGACAACACCCTTACAAAGAATGACAGCGTTATTGGCAATAACTACGGCAAGCCCACTTCAAACGACGCAGGTACCTTTGTATATACCAACAAGTGGAGTTATTATAAGGAAGATGCAGTAGATTACTACATCTACACAAACAGCCGTACTCCTGTTATTGCACTTGAAATTGATGACGGTAAAGTTGGTTCATCAGTAACTACCAACAAATCATCATATCCCACAAATTCGGTTGTAGAACCTGATGCCAATTCAGCAGTTGTTGCCGATAAGGAAGGCAGCTACATGAAGAGCGCAGTTCCCGCAACAGATGATGTCAACAATGCATGGTTCAGCCGCTACACCAAGGCAAATATCGGCACAAAGTACGATTATAACGCTAAGGAAATTATTTACCTTACACCCTCATTCACACCCACAAGCCCCACAAGCACAACTGATGAAATTGTATATACAATCACACCGTCAGATGATGCTACCGAAAAGAACGAGGGACTTCAGTCAGCTCAGATAGCTGAAATCCCGTCAGCTCAGGCAGGCAGTTTCTACTCATTCGGTGATGATCAGAAGCAGGGCGAGGGTGAGTCAATCACCGTATGCGTTTGCTACCACAATGCAATGAACGGTACAGACGACGAAGGCGGAGCACCCGGAGAAGAGTATTTCCAGATGTATATTGACCAGACGGATAAAGATTTAGCCTATGCAGATACATGGCTCAATCAGATGCATCTGTACAGACAGTCCGGCGGCGCAAACAACTGGGAAATCGTATTTGCCGATGAGTCAGTATATCCCGTTGAAGATGAAACATTTAAGGATACAGGCTTTGTTTTAGGCTCGTTTGCTTATGTATTTGACTCAACAAACGAATCATCGGCGACAGCCTATGCTAATGCAGGCAATTTTGAAGCTGCGAAGAAAGAAATTATTACATCAATCAGCAACAAAGCTTCAGTGGCACAGAAAGCAATTCTTGACAACGAAGATCCCGGACATATATATAAATATGGTGTTGGCTTCTTCGGTTTGGGAGGATGGAGCACAAACTACTATCCGAAGCAGGGCTCTTATGTATATGCTCACCTTATCGACAGATGGGGTAATGTATTCAACAAAGTCTGGAAGAACTTCAAAGTTGATGACTACACAGCTGTAATAACAGGTAACGCAATGAACGGCTTTACAGTAACCGAGGACGGCGGCAGTAATGTTGCAATAATCGAAATCGGCTGCGACGATGTTGGCTTCATCACAGACCTTGATTCATCATTTGAAAATGATATCTTCACAACAAGCGGAGATACATTTACAGTTATAACAAACAAACCCAAGTCAAATGTTACATTTGCAGTAACAGATAATGCGGGCAATCAGATCAAGGGTAAGGTTCCGACAGACGCAGAAGGCAACATTAAACTTACTGTTAAGGACCTTTGCGCAGATTTGAGCGACGGTGCATATGTATTCATGGTCAATGACAAAGAGGTTCATCTTAACGCTTGTGAACCCGCAATTGTACGCGCTGCATCAATGCCGTCAACAGCATTCTACGGCGATGAGGTGCTGATTACAATTAAGACAATTGATACAGTCTCCAAGGTTCAGCTTGATGAAAACGGCTCAACCAGAACCTATACGAAGACCAGCTCCGCGGCAACCATCGTTGACAACGGCGACGGAACAAAGACCTGGACGATTAAAGTTACAAGCTTTACAAAGGGTGATCATACATTCGCAGTTAAAGCTAAGGATAACAACGTATGGTACGACAGTGACTTCGTTCTCACAACAACAATCACCAAGAGACCCAGCGCAACCAAAAAAGCTATCATTTCTGTTGAAAATGTAAACAGCTACAAGAATGAAAAGATTTCTGTTAAGGTTGAAGTTAAACCCGAAACAAGCGCAGTTCGTGTAACTTATGATCCCACAGGTTACACAACAACAGTAGGCCGTGAGGACTGCACAGTTGAGACAACAGAAAACGGAACAGAAATCTGGACAGTCCCCGCAATGACATTTGCTAAGGTTGGCGAGTATGAGATTAACGTATTTGCACGTTACAACAGCTCATGGCAGACCACCCTCGGCGAAACCTGCAAAGTAACTGTTACTGAGAAGCCGGTACCCGGTGCTGTAATCTACAATGTAGATATAAGCAAGACTGACCTCAGACGCGGTGAGTTAACAACACTTACTGTTACAACAAACAGCGTAACGTCAAAGCTTCTGCTTGTATATTCAGGCACAACAACAACCTTCTCAAAGACAAATGCACAGGTTACAACAAATGAAGACGGAACACTCACATGGGTTATCGATAAGTCATTCAATACGTATGGCGACATTGATATCGTATTCAAGGCTAAATCATCAGCTCTCGGCTGGACAGAAGAGCAGACCTTTGGTACGGTTACCGTAACTTCATCAAGAGCAAAATAAAAACCATAATCAGAGCTTACTGCGGTAAGCGATGAATAACTGAAAAAACACTGTGGATTGCAGAAATGCAGTTCACAGTGTTTTACTTTTCGGATATAAAAACAGAGCTTCGGATTAACCGTAAGCTCTGTTTTAAACTATATGATAATTTTAACCTACAAGACCTGCAACACCGTAGGAAAGCGTCGCGACAATAATGCCTGCAACAATAACGCCTGCGGCAATAACGGGGAGCGCGTGCCTTATTCTTATATCCATCAGGGCGGCAACGAGCGCGCCTGTCCACGCGCCTGTACCCGGCAGGGGAATCGCAACAAGAATAAACAGTCCCCATAAACGGTATTTATCAATTTTATCCTTATGCTTGTCTGCCCGCTTTTCAAGGGACTCGACTATGCGCTCAAACGGAGCCCACTTTCTCATAAGCACAAAAATTTTTCTGATAAAAAGAAGAATAAAAGGTATCGGAAGCATATTGCCGATAAAACAGTAAATAAATGCTTTCCACCAGTCGATGCCTAAAAACGTTGCGGCAATCAGACCGCCTCTTAATTCGAGAACGGGGAAAAGAGATATGATAAAGGCAATAAGCTCGCCTGACATTTTGCCGCTCCAGAGAGCCGCCAATGACTGTGCCAGTTCCATAGTTTTCCTCAGACTTTCAACTTATTTTTTTTGATATATTCAACTGCTTTGTCAAGAATTGCGTGATCATTCTCAAATTTAAGGCGTGTCTTGGCTTTTTCATAGCCGAGCCATACATAGTCCTCAATTTCTTCTTTCTGAATGACCGTGTTTGTATCATCAGTGGTGGCAAGGTAAATATTAACGCTTTTTTCAACCTTGCCCTGAATGCTGTATTGAGACTTCGTAACAAAATCGGGGAAAATATTTATTTTAATTCCCGTTTCCTCAAGAACTTCTCTGTAGGCTGTCTGCTGGTCGGTTTCGCCCATTTCAACATGACCTTTCGGGAAGCCCCAGTGCGCGCTTCGTCTGTTTTTAATAAGAAGAAAGCGTGTGATACCGCCGATTTCTCTGAAAACTACCGCTCCGCATGAGCGTTCATAAAGGCAGTCAATGGTGTAATTTCTGTTTTTAAGAGCAAACTGCATTGCTCCGACAATGTCAATGTTAATAAATCTTGTGCTTTTAGGGGCGACCACAATATAGACACTGTTGTTGTCTTTGTAGTGAATCACCGCGATAACTCTGCCATCAAAGCTGCGAACAGGATGATTTATACCCATTATGTAAGCTCCCTTAACCGCCGAGTTAAAGTGCTTGCCGCCTTCAACCTGACCGAAATTAAGGTTATAGGTAATATTTTCTTCCGCGTTAGTGGAGTTGATGGGATGAGTTACTTTAACACGAACATATTTCCCAAGCATGTTCATTCTCCTCCACCCTGCAAACAGGGATATTGGCGGAAACACAGTATATAACATACTACTTCCGCATCATACGACCCGTATATTATACACAAAGTCAAGAGAAATAGCAATACCCAAAATCAAGAAAATTATAATAAAAGCCGCAATCTGAGCATAATGCAGAGATTGCGGCTGAATATCGGTGAATGTTAAGGCTGGGGCGAAAGCGGAGATTCTTCAATTATACTTTCAAAATCAAGCAGATTATTGTATTCAATGTATGTGCAGTCGATGTCAAAGATTTCACCCGTTTTGACAGCAGGCATCATAAGCTGACCGCCGAGACGATAGACAGGAGAGCTTAAATCTGTCTCTTTGCCATTGACAATGGCGATTTGAGTGTTCTCTTTAAAAACAGCTGTTTTGCCGAACATTTCAATTAAGGCTGTGCCATCACTTTTCTCAACTCTTGCTCCGATATACTGAGCGAGCGGAGCAAAAGGCGCGTACCATATTCCGTCTTTCTGCTCGCACTTCGTGCCCTTGACGCTGATGTGAGGCATTGAGCCCTTGTATGCCATTCTTGTGTCGTGATAAACAGGCGGCAGAGCGGCGGGAGAAATGCAGTCATTCTCTTTGTCGAGAACAAAAACATCGGCAATTCTTTCGTCATCAAGCATTGTGGTGATTGTCAGCTTCGTTTTGGTAACCTCAACAAGGGCATAAACAGGCTCGCCCTCCTCCTGCGTGTAAAATGCGGTGTGCCACATTTTTCTTTCGTTGGCGTGGCGGCCGCCCGAGCCGTTGCCGCACTGATAATGCACTGTTCCTTCGGACGGATGCTCATACATAGCGTCGCCCCGAATGGGAAATGTTCGCGCAAATGAATGCTCGTGCCCCTCAAAAACAACATCGAGAGACTCAATCGCCTTTCTCAGCCACGGATAACCGTCATAATTCTGACCAACAGGAATGGCAGGATAAATCGGAAAATGATATGCGCCGAGCTTCCATATTTTATCTGAATTATTTATATCGTCATATGCCCAGTCGGCAACTGCGGACGGTTCATTGATGCCCATGATGCAGAAGTGAACATCGCCGTAGTCAAATGAATAGTTTTCCGTCTCAAAGCCCTGCGGTCCGTTCTGAGGATAGGCAAATTTAAACTGGTCGTCAAAAAAGTCAGCATGGTCAAGGTAAAACTTGCCCTGCGGAGGATAGGGCAGATATTCTTTGAATCCTCGGTTATCGTGATTGCCCGTCGTCATCATATACGGCACGGACTCAATAATCCCTTTGAATCCCTCAAACATTCCGTTCCATTGAAGCTCGTTCTGCCCGTCGTCGCAGTTATCGCCTGCGGTGAGGATAAACCTTATATCACTGTCGCGGCTTAGCGCGTTTCTGAGCATATGCGTTACAGCGGAATAGTCGGGCTTTTCCCACGGAAAGCCGACCTGCTGGTCGGAAATCACCATGAATTTAAAGCTGTCGCAGTTTTCCTCCTGCGTGGTGAAAGAAAACTCCGTGCTTCTGAAATCGTCATTACCGCAGGTGTAGAAATACTGCGTGCCCGATTTAAGATTTTTAAGCTGAGCCGTGCAGAATTTGCTGATGTCAATATCACTTTCAATAACTCTGCAAACCGCGTCAGCTCTTTTATATTCGTTGTCCTTTTCGCGGTAAAGCACATATCCGTCGGGAGCGTTTACATCAGTTCGCCATGAAATCGCCATTTCGGTTTTTGCATCGCCGCAGAAGCTGAGCATTATATGGTCGGGCTCAGCCGTTGAGCCTCTGTCGGGTTTATAAAATTTTCCGTCTTTATCATACATAACAATCACCCTTCCGCCTTTATTTTATCATTGAGAAAATTTTGTGTCAATATTTGTGTTTCTTAATTGTAAACTTTTAATTTGTTTGCACAGATTTTCAAAAAGTACTTGTAAAATTTTAAGAAATGTTATACAATGTATCTGTTATGCTGTACTATTCAGCAAGTCTATAGGAAAAGGATGAAAATTATGGCTGATAATAATCAGAACAAAGCGGAACAGTATCGTAAGGAACGCAAAGAGCGCCTTGCAAAAGCCGCTAAGAAAAACGCAAAAAATATTGAAAAGAAAACAGCAGCCCGTTCAATAGTTAAAAAGGTAATTGCTATTGTTCTTGCCGCTGTTATCGGTGTTTCCTGCCTTGCAGGAATACTTGACTATGTCGGCGTTCTCCAGAATGCTGCGCAGGTTGGCTTCGTTAAAGATGAGCATATCTCTTTTGCGGAGTACAAGTACTACTACAATAAGGTATATAACGAGTTCTACAATCAGGAGTATCAGTACAAGTACTACGGATACAGCACAGGCTCAAATTACGACACTTCACTTGCTCCCGATAAGCAGACATCAACAACAACCGATGAAAACGGCAACGAAATCACATGGGTTGAATATTTCCACAATCAGACAATTGAAGTTGCAAAGATGTACCTTGCTTATTATCAGGAAGCTAAAAAAGAAGGTCTCAAGCTTGACAAGGCTGACGAGAAAGAAATTGAAGACGCTATCGCCGAAATGCGTGAGCAGGCTGACCAGGCAGGCAAGAGAAGCGACACAGACACAAACAAGGGTTACTCCCTCAACGCTTATCTCCGCAAGCAGTACGGCAACGGCGTAACAGCAGCTTTCTTTAAGAATCAGCTCAAGAAAGAAGCTCTTGTAAGAAAGTATTACAACTCTCAGCTTGACACTCTTAAAGAGGGTTATGATGATTCCAAGGTTAAGGAAATCTTTGATAAGGATCCCGATACATATCTTTACACTGACCTTCGTATGTATCAGTTCCCCATTGAAGCTCTTACAGCAGAAGAGGGCGAAAAGGATAAAGACCTTGAAAAGCGTCAGGAAAAGGCTGACAAGCAGGTTAAGGAAGACGCAAAGAAGATGTTTGACGCTGTTAAGGACGAAAAGAGCTTTATCAGCTACGCAAAGAAGCTCAATGAAAAAGACGCTTCTTATGACGCTGACCAGACAACTCTCGTTAAATCTTACATGAAGAGCTCAGCTGCTTCAAACCGCGGCCTTGATTCAATCAACGCTGACCTTGCCGACTGGGCATTCAAGGACGGCACAAAGAAGAACGACAAGAAGCTCATCGAGATCAAAGAAGAAGACAAGGTTACAGGTTATATCGTTGTTCTTATGATTAACCCGAAGCATGATGTTGACACGGTTGCTGTTCGTCATATTCTCTTCAAGACTGTTGATGATGAAAACAAGCCTCTTTCTGACGACAAGATTAAGGAAGCAAAGAAGAACGCCGATGAAACACTTAAGAAGTGGGAGAGCGGCGACAAGACAGAAGAAAGCTTCGCTGACTTTGCAACAGAGCTTTCAGAAGACACAGGTTCACAGGCAAACGGCGGCCTTATCGAGGGCAACCTCCCCGGTCAGAATGTTAAGGCATTCAATGACTGGATCTTTGACGCTGCCCGCAAGGAAGGCGACTGCGAAATCGTTGAGACCGAATACGGTTATCACATCATCTATTTCGTAAAGAATGAAGGCTCTTCAAAGGATAACACTATCCGCACAAATCTTGCAACAGAGGATTTCAACGCTAAGTCAGAGGAACTCCTCCACGGCGACGAATATGTTGCCGGCATCGGTCCCCGCCGTTCAGCATACATTGAGAATAAGCTCCTTGAAAAGATTGCAAAGCAGGTTGCTAACATCAACGCACAGATGGCACAGCAACAGGGCATGAGCTACTGATAAACGCAGTTAAATAAAATCAAACCCCGTGTATAAATTGCACGGGGTTTTTGTATGTCAGCAAAGAAAGCCTTTCATTCGCTGGATATTTTTTTCCTCAACTTCGATAAGTTTTTCGCCCAGACCGATAACCTTGCCGTCCGTGTCGCTGTAGCGTTTAAGATTTCTCGACATGTCAATGACACCCATCATGCTGCCCTGAATCATCATTTCGGCAATATGGTCGGACGATTTATCCGCGAGTGTGTTCATCTGAACGCCGCTCCACAGCATCGCTCTGCTGACGGGATTTTTCTCTTTTGCGGGCTCTCCGCTTTCGTTGAGGAGCTTTGTCGCATCCATGGCAACGCCGTTATACTGCTCGTGCTGCTTCAGAAGCGACTGCTTGAGCTGCTCATCGTTCGATTTTTCGCTCACATAAGTGATGGACTCACAGCCCATTCGCGCGTTCTGATAAATCTTTGTTAAAAATTCGGTGTTTCTGTCATTCATAAAATTACCCCCTTTTCAGATATTATTTGATGAAAGGGGGCTTTTATTCTTATAAATTTTTTATTCTGTTCAAATCTCCGCTGTAAAGAGCGGGTATGCTTTCTGTGATTTTTTCAATATCCCAGTCCCACCATCTGATTTTCAGAAGATGCTCTGTTGTTTCATCGTCAAAACGCTGTTTCACAACCCTGCACGGATTGCCGACCGCGACAGTGTAAGGCGGAATATCGCTTGCGACAACCGAGTTTGCGCCGATAATCGCGCCGTCGCCGATATGAACACCAGGGAGGACGGTAACATTCTGACCAATCCACACATCGTTTCCGACAACCGTGTCGCCTTTTATCGGCAGTTCATCAGTCGGGGGAACATTATTCTCCCAGCCGCTGCCCATGATGTAAAACGGATATGTTGTGGCGCAGTTCATTTTGTGGTTTGCGCCGTTCATGATGAACTCAACGCCCTTTGCTATGGTGCAGAATTTGCCGATAATCAGCCTGTCGCCGATGAAATCGTAATGGTGCGTAACGTGTTCCTCGAATCTGTCCGCTCCGTCGGGGTCGTCATAGTAGGTGAAATCGCCCACAATGATGTTTGGATTTTTAATCACATTTTTAATGTAGCAAAGACTCGGAATGTTCGGATTCGGGAAAGCCTTGTTCGGGTCGGGAGCCATAATATCACCTCTTTATTTGCTGACAGTAGTATATACCTTTACCTGCGAGGTGTCAACTCCGCCGTATTCGGCAACATCACCGAGCACCGCGATAAGAAAAACATTCGCGAGTGTGTTCGTTTCCGTGTCGTTTCCCATGTAATAAATCCTCAGATAAAGTCCGTCGTAAAATCCGTCGGGCTTTAATTTTTCATTAAGCGTTGCGGTGTCAATTTTATACTGCGTGCCGTCCTTGTTTGATTTCACCGTCAGAATATTATTTTTGAACGAAACAACCTCCGCGTCGATAAAATTGCCCACGCTTTGATTATCCGCGTTGCCGTCGGGAGCATTTGCCATTGAGATAATCTCACCCGTTTTAATGTTCATCTGAATGAGATTTACTATCTGGTTTTTGCCGTAAATTTCCTTTGAGAAAAGCAGAGTGTCCTTGTCGGTGAGGTAAGATGTTCTGTAGATATATCTCACGCCGCCCTCGATAATTTCCTCATAGCCGAGATAATCATAATATTGATAGGTTTTGATATAGTCCTCAAGTCTGTTTGAAATATCGACAGGCATTCCGATATCCGCGAACATTTTGTGCGGAATATTGCCCCAATCCTTCACCTCGGCTTTTCTTCCGATTGATTCAAGGTATTTCTCCGCCTGCGCAACACATTGATTCCACATGCTTTCGCTGTCTTTTTTGTTGTTGCCGAAAGCGCGGGACTGATATTTAACAGGGAACATTTTCTTTATGGATTTTGAATAGTTTGCGCCGTCCTCAGCATACTGAATTGAATATGTACCCGTGTTTCTGTCAACGGTGATTACGGCAGGCACACATTCACCGGCCACATTTGCGAAATAACCGTTCTCAAAGCCGAAAGAGGTAAAGCTCGTCAGAGTGTAAATTTTGGTTTTATTGCCGCTGTCCTCATGCCCGAAAACAACATGTCCCTCAGTATAGCATTCGCCGAACCAGTCCTTGTCTGAATTTTCAGTGAGAATTACCTGCCCGACAGCTTCGTCAAGGTCAAGCGGCTCGGGAGTGAACTCCGCACCGTCGGGAATATTATAAAATTCATAATACTTTGCAGGTTTTGTTTCATCTAATGCTTTGTGGTCGTAAAAAGATTCTTTTGAATTGAGAATGTATGAATCATCATACTTTGTAAATGCAAGAATATATTTGCCGTCGTCAGATTTTATTGTAATTTTACTGCCGTCGTATGTGTATTTCCCCTTGCCGAAATAACTGCTCAGCGCGGACGAAGTGAATGTAACGGTTCTGTTGTTCGGATTGAGTGTAAATTGCGGATTCATCGGCTCCTGCTTCGCGCCCTGCCATACATAAGTCATGGGGATTGAGCCGCGTTTTATGTTGTTGAACAGGAAAGAATCTTTTGAAAAGTTCTGCCGTATCAGCTTTTCGATTTTTGCTTCTTTACACAGAAAATTCTCAAGGTTATCTACACGGTCTAAATCCTGTGCGTCAACATGGATATATATTATTTCTCTGTCTTTTTCGTTCATTCCGATAATCCAGAAATTCTTCGGATAAACAGATTCGGCTAAAGCCGCAATTCTGAAATTATAGTCGGAAATATCGGCTGAGATGCTGTCGAAAACCGTTTCTCCAAAGCTGTCCAACAGAGTATCACCGCGGAATGATATGGTATCCTCTATCTGTTTTTTGGCGTCGTAAAACTCACCGTCGTTATATGCAGCTCTGACCTCGGTAAAATCATCTTCAAAGAGGATTCCGTAATTAACTTCTTTATACAGATAGTTTGTGTATGGACTTATTTCAAGAACAGGCGGCAGATTTTCGGTTATTTTCATGTTCGCCTTGTCATAAAAATCCTCATCTTTTTTCGGATTCGTCAGAAAGCACACGGCGACAATAATCGAAACAATGACCGCGATAATGATTATCCAGAACGCGGGCTTTTTATAGTTCAGCACATTTTTCACCCTTTCCTTTACTCCCGTTTCGCCGAACGCCACGGGGCATACCTGTATGCTTTTCTTATTTGTTCCGCAGTCTAAAAGTGCCTGCGAGTAGCCTGCTCTGTCGTCGTCCGTCATTTCTTTTATGACTTTTTCGTCGCAGGCGGCTTCAATGTCTCTGCAAAGCAGGATGTAGGCAAGCCACATCACGGGGTTGAACCAATAAACAGAAAGAATTATAAACCCGAGCGGCTTCCACAAATTATCGTGCCGCTTCAGATGAGCCAGCTCGTGAGAAAGCACATAAGCTCTCTGCTCACCGTCCAGATCAGACGGCAGATAAATTTTAGGACGCAGAATGCCCATGATGAACGGCGATTTTACCTCGTCGCAGATGAAAATGTTGTCTCTCAGCCGTATTTTTGCGGACACCTGCTTTCTGACCTTTAAGAAAGACAGCAGCATATATGCGAGCATCACAATCATGCCTGCAAGCCACACCGCGCCGAGAATTGACAACACCGTATTGCCCGTGTCAGCAGGAACGGTTACACCCTCATAATAATTGTCGCCGAGAACAGGATTTATTGTGTTGTCTATCACAGGAATACCCGAGTCAACATTGAAGTGGTTTTCGGTTATGACCGTTTCGGGGATTGTCTGCGTGCTCGGGATAAGGCTCAGAACGCTCTCAAATGAGAACGGGCAGACAAGCCTCACCGCAACGATAACCCACAGCAGGCAGGATATAAATTTCGGGGCTTTTTTTATGAGTAATCTTACAAGCACAACGGCTAAAACAATCCAGCTTGCGGTTATGCTTAAATTAAGCAGTTTTAAAAATAACGCGTCCATGGTCATCTCCCTTTTTTGAAATCGGTTATCATTTTCTGAATTTCGTCTATCTCAGTTTCGCTTAACTTTTTCCGAGCGGAAAACGCCGCAAGAAACGCAGGCAGAGAGCCGCCGAAGGACTCCTCCACAAACTGCTCGCTTTTTGCGGAATAATATTCGTCCTTTGAAAGCACGGAGGTTACAATTCCGTTTTCGTTTTTGAAAATCCCTTTTTGGCAGAGCTTTCGCAGCACCGTGTATGTAGTCGATTTTTTCCATTCAAGCTCTTTTTCGCAGATTTTAACAAGCTCGCCCGACGCGACAGGCTCGTTTTTCCAAAGCAGGTCGGCAAATTTCAGCTGTACCTCACCGAGTTCGTAGTCCATATAAATTCCTCCTTTTGGTTTATTACCTGTAAACCACAATTTTAGTTTATCATGGATAAACCAAAAAGTCAACATATTTTCAAAAAATTTTTAACGGCTTGTTTTGTAGGGGATGACCTCCGGGCATCCCGTCAGATTTGCTGCAAAATAAAAAGGGCGATTCGTAAATCGCCCTACTGTCAGATATTAAGTTTAATGCCGTATTTAAAACATCAGCTCAATAACATAAAACCTGTCATAATTGCTGTAGCTTATTTCGTCCGCCATGTTGAGCCACGGGCGCGTACTTTTTATGTCCTCCTGGATATTATATGCCTTGCTCTGAGTGATAAGCTCATAAACCGCGCTGTCATACGCATCTTTTGTGGCAAATTTAAGCTGAACATCGTATTCTCCGCTTTCAAGGCGGTTGATTATCAACTTTTCCATGTCAAGGCGGCTGTAATAATCCGCCGAGTAAAAAACGCTGTCCGTTTTAACAAAATAGTTTTCCGTCATGCTTGTGCATTCAAAGCCCGAGTTGAAATTGCCGTGGTCTGTTCGGATTTCTTTTTCCGTGAGATTAAAATAGATGTGCGATACCGTGTCTCCGCTGTCCGTCGGGTCGTCCCATGTGGTGTCAAGGTGATAAAATCCGCCGTTGATGCCGACGATGTTCCACATATGGCTTTCAATTTTGCCTTCAGAGTTTTTCGCGTCGCCGACAATGCAGTAGCACTCAACGCCCACTCTTTCCATAAGATACTTCGCCGCCTTGGCGTACCCTTCGCAGGAGGCATAGCCGCTGAAAATGCAGGTGTAGGCAAAACCCGAGTCGCTGTGCCCGAGGTCGTAAATGCAGTTCTTAACGATATAATCGTGAATCGCAAGCTCTCTGTCAAACTCCGAATCGTCAGGCGTGAAAATGCTGCAGATTTCATCAGCTTTTGAGGAAAGATAGCCGCGCCTCAGCTGAAATTCTTCGGGAGTCATTGAATAATCGGGCTTTAAGTAACAATGACTGCCCTCGGTGATGATGCTCGCGCCCGTGCCGAAGCACATGATTTCGGGATTGTCGTAGGTCAGAGCCTCATAAACGTGCGTCAGAGTCTCGCTTTCCATATACGGAACTTCAATCTGTTCGGGGAATTCACCCTCCGCGCCCATGATTTCCGTTAGAATGTTGTTGTATGCTTTTTTCTGATCATCTGAGAGCGTGCGGAAATAATTTTTGTATCTGCTACCGACTTCCGTATTTTCCTCAGCGGAAAAATCGTCCCAGTCAATGTAGTTACCCGCTGTGAGGAAGTTGTTTATCCCTCTGGCAACAGATGACTGCGAGCAGGCGCACAACGAGACGAGCAAAAGAAAAATCAGAAAAAGCAGAGAGATTTTTTTCATAAAATCAAAACTCCTCAACAGAAGAAACGGTTATAACCCTGTTTCTCTTGTTTTCAACAATCGTTCTGACATATTTAAGGTTGTCTGCCGCGTCATAAACGGAAATATTTGTGTTGCCGACAAGGCTTGAGAGAATTCCCTGGTAAACCTTCATCGGGTCGTTGAAATTCTCCTGAGTGAAGCATCCGTCAATAAAGGCGCGGATTATTTCATTCTGCTTTGATATGTCTATGCTTTTGAAATATTTGAGGTATTTTATAAGCACCTCGCCCTTTAAGGTCTGCTTGCCCGGGGTGAGAATAAGCGTAATATCGGGCGTTCTGTATTCAAGTCTGTCGGGTACATCGTATTCCACACCGCCCATGTAATTGACCGCGAGGGCAAATGTGTTTTCGTTGGAGCAGATGTATTTCTCGAGCTTGATGTTGTATTCCTCTGCCACGAGCTTGGTAACAGCGTATGCGCCGCCCTCATTGTAGGCGTCAACATAGCTCTGCTTTGCAGCAATCGGGCAGAGCTTTATCTGCCCCGTGTAGGCGTCAGCGTGAGCAATCTGCATAAAGTAAATCTCTTTTTCGCCGGATTCAATAGTGGTCGAGGAGGAAATGCTCATCAAAAGGAAGTTAGCGGTTACATTTTTATAGGTTTCTCTGTCGTCGAAATTCGGTTTGGTGGTTTCAATGACTTTTGAAACAGTTTCCTCTTCCTTTTTTTCGGGTACGCCCGATTTGGAAACATAAAAGACCGCCACAACGGCAAAAACAGCCACAAAAGCAATGAAGCCGAGAAGAATATTTTTAAATGTGCTTCTCCGTCTCACTCTGACGGGGCTGAACAGCTTTCTTTCTTTTTTGTTCATTAAACTTTACCTCTTTTTAAAATAATGGCGGAATGCTCGGGAATGTCCGCGTATATTCCCTCGGCCGAGCCTTCGCCGAAGATTTTTTCGCAGTTGTACCATTCTTTCGGAAAATAATATTTTATCGGGTGAATGTTGCTGTTGGCGATAACGAGAATGTCGTCTCCTCTTGTGTAGGCGACGCACCCCGCGACGGCTGAAACGCTTTTGTAGTCTCCGTCATAAAACGCTCCTGTTTCGCGTCTTACTCTGCCGAGAGCGGAGTAGAAATTAACAAGCTCTCTGTCCTCATTTCCCCACGGGTAGCACCCTCGGTTGAACGGGTCCTTGTAGCCCTCAAGGCCTGCCTCGTCGCCGTAATAGATGCACGGCACACCGGGGAGGGTGAACTGAATAATAGCCGCTTCTTTTAAAAGTCGGATTCCCTCCGCTCTTTTTTCAGCGGAGAGAACTCTGCCCGACTGCCACTGCCTGTCGCGATAGACACAGCTTTCACCGGCAAGAGCGGTTATGGCGCGCTGAGTGTCGTGAGTGCCGATATGATTCATAAGAACATCAATAACAGGCTTCGGATAATTTTCGGTTATGCTGAGAATTGTCTGATTAAATGCCTCCGCCGTGCCGTAGCGAACAAAATTTATAATCGCGTCGGCGAACGGATAATTCATGACGCTGTCAAGCTGACTGCCGTCAAGGTAATGCCGCCTTTTGCCGTAGCTTGATTTGTTGGACGCGTCCTCCCACACTTCGCCGAGGATAAGCGCGTCTTTGTTTTTATTTTTAACAGATTTTCTGAAATTGTCAAGAAATTCATCGGGAAGCTCGTCGGCAACATCAAGCCGCCAGCCGCCCGCGCCTGCGGAAAGCCATTTTTCGACTATGCCGTTTTTGCCCGTGATGTACTGAATGAACTCGGGAGTTTCCTCAATTATTTCGGGCAGAATGTCAATGCCCCACCAGCATTCGTAGTCGTCGGGCCATTCCTTGAATTTGAACCATTTATAAAATTCGGAAGTCTTGCTCTGATACGCGCCGTCGGCAGGGTATCTGCCTTTTTTGTTGAAATATCGGCTGTCCGAACCCGTATGACTGAAAACGCCGTCGAGAATTATTTTTATGCCGTATTCCTCCGCTTTTCTGCACAGAGACTCAAAATCAGCCTGTGTGCCGAGAAGCGGGTCAATTTTTTCATAGTCCGCCGTGTCATATCGGTGATTGCTGTGCGACTCGAAAACGGGGTTAAGATAAACACAGCTCACGCCGAGCGACGAAAGGTAAGGGAGCTTGCTTTCAATTCCCTTGAGGTCGCCGCAGAAATAGTCATTGTTGAGCGTTTTGCCGTTTTCGTCGGGACGCCAGAAAGGCTCGCCGCTGTAATCTGTTCTGAAAATTCTGTCCGACGGAACATTCTCTTTCTTTTCACCCGAATAACAGAATCTGTCGGGAAAAATCTGATAGAAAATGCCGCCGCGTATCCAGTCGGGAGTGGTGAAGTTTTTATCGTAAACCGTGAGCTGCCACGGCGTTCCGCTTCCGCTTAAAAAGCCGTCCTGCCTGCCCGAGTTTGAGTATATTCCGCTGACGCCGAAGCCCGAGTTATACTCAAAATGGTAAAAATACAGCCCGATTTCGTCAAACGGAACTTCAATTTTCCACCATTCCTCGTCGTTCCCCTGCATGCAGTCCCACTTCATCGGGATTTTCTTTTCACATTCGCCGTCTTTTTCAATTACGATTGATGCGCCCGTGCAGCAGAAATTACGCGGCAGAATTATGCGGAACGTAACAGTTGTGCCGTCCGTTACTGCTCCGTAGGGATATTTGTGATAATCTTTGCCTGAATTATAAGGAATATACATCAATAGTTACCTGCCTGCTGACTCTGATAAGCTGACGCGCTTACTGAGGAACTGACCTGCTGATTTGCGCCGTCTGCGGAGCTTTCTTCACTCGCGGCGGTGGTTGTGGTGGTCGTTGTCGTGTTTACAAAAGCGGCGGTGTAGGTGTTCTTATCGTTATACGGCTGCTGAGAAATATCTATTAAGGAATCCGTAACCGCGAAGCCGAGACCGATAAAAATAATTGTAACGAGCACCATGAGGATTATCGCAATCACTCTTCTGGTGTTTCTTTTTTTCTGCTTGACGGAGCTGATTGAGAAAGAGTCGTCATACTGATTTTCTTTAAAGTCGGCAAACGCTCTGCGCCTTCTTGCGCCGTTATTTTTTTCGTCCACTTTAATTCCCCCCTATAAGATATTACGCAAATATTCCGCTGCCCGAGATGCCCATAAACGCGAGCGAGAGCATGGCGGCGTAAATAAACATAACAGGCGCGCCTCTGAACGCCTTGGGTATTCTTTTATCTTTAGAAATTTTTGAGAAGCCTGCGCCCATAAGAAGCGCGGCAAAAACAAACGCTATGCCTGAGCCGAAGCCTGTGCCGATGCTCTCCCACAAGGTCATGGCGGAGCGGTGGTTTATCAGCGGTATCGCGAGAACGAGCGTGTTCAGCGCGGCGATGCTGAAATTGGTAATGAGCTTTTTAGGCGGTCTTAATATTATAACGGTAAAAACGCAGGTAATGAAATAAACCGCGGTAAGAACACCCGCAAAAATGAGAAAATGAATGGAGTTGTTCTGACGGGCGATGACTTCCTTGAAGTCAAGCAGACGGCACACAACAGCCGTCGCCGTGGAAAACCACACTATCATTCCCGCGGACGAGGCAAGCCTTCTCGGCTTTGCCGCCATTCTGACCGCTTCACTTATGCCGTAGCCGCCGCTGAAAACAAGATTCTGCACAAGTATGGCATAAATTGCGGCAGACATCATGTCAAAAAAACTGCTCATTTTCTCACCTCTTTTTCAAAAATTTATTTTATAATCATTTAGCTTTGTTCTTTTTAGTGAACCTTGCTTTTACAGCGTAGGTAAATGTGCCCTCGTCATCTTCACTTTCGTCAAGGGTGAAGCGTCTTTCAAGTCCCTTTGCCTGCTTAGGATATTTTCTGATAACAGCCATTTTGTGAAGCGCGGCGATAATTCCGATTATGAACAGACCTCCGCAGGGGAGAAGAAATCCGCTGAAGCCGTTGAAAACGGGAATGTCGAAGCCTGCGATTTTGCCTGAGCCGAGGATTTCTCTGATAAAGCCTACTCCGATAAGCACGGCGGAATAGCCGACAGACGAAGCGACCGCGTCAAAAAACGATTCCTTGACCGAGTGCTTGACGGCGTATTTTTCGCAGTGGATTGAATTGAATGAGCTCATAACCATGAGCGGAAGATAAATGCCGAGGCTTGTGAATACAGGCGACTCCGCTCTTTCGAGCAAATACATCACAGGGAAAACGACAGCCACACCCTCAATGATATATATGGCGGTTCTTACCCAACGCGGGCATTTCTTAAGGAACAGACTCGCGGTAACCTCGCAGAAAACCATGGAAACAAATGAAACCGCCGCCAGAATAAGGGCGTTGACAAGTGAAGTCGCGGCGGCAGCCACGGGGCAGATGCCCATAACATGAACGAGAACGGGATTTCTGATATATCCGCCGAGAAGCGTCATCTTTTTGAGTGATACATCTTTTTTACTCACGGGGTATCACCTCCCGCAGACTCTTTCTCTTTGAAAATATATTTTTCTGCAACGGGCCATAAGGCATTCACGGCAAGCACAGCGAAGCAGCCCGCGTCCTCAAAGACGCTGAAATGGCGAAGTGCCATATAAATGCCGCCCGCAATCGCGCCGTAGATAATTCTCTGCCATATTTTCTGCGGCGACTGCGGCTCTTCCGTTATAAGAAAGACCGCAATGCACAGCGTAAAGCCAGAGAAAAATCTTATGCAAATCATTCGTAACGGGTTGAGCGCAAATATACTGCCGCAGTCAATCGCAACTGTGATTACACAGCCGATAAAGCACACAACGAGGAAGCTTATTGCGTTCACAAACGAGCGCGGACGCCTGATAAGCACATAGAACAGAAGCCCGAGCAGGACTACCGCCGCCGTCATGCCCATGGGACCGGGTACTGAGCCGATGAATGTGTTGATTATTTCAACGGCTGTAACGCCGTGAGTTTTGTTCTGAAGAAGGCTCTGCGCGACAGACGTGCCTGCGACGAAATTTTCAGAGCCGTAAACCGCGGTCGAGGCGGTATTATTTAAAACGGGATAAGCAAAGATTTCTCCGCTCCTGCATATACTTAAGAATGAGAAAGCCGCCGCCGTGAATGAAAACGGCGATGAATAAGCTCCGCCGAAAGGAATTTTAACAAGAAGGACGGCAAACGCACTGCCTATGGCAGGAATCCACAGCCGCACGGACGCAGGCATCATGAGCGCAAGAAGAAGTCCCGTGTAGATGCTTCCGAAATCAGAAAGACGGGGAACCTGCTTTATTATTTTACTGCCTGCAAGCTCGCATATAACCGCACTCGCAACGCTCACGAGGCAGACGATTAAAGCCCTCACGCCGTAGAAATGCACTGCCATTATCAGCGGCAGAAAAAGTGCGGGGAGCATATCCTTATAAAAAGTGTCTTTTTTAAGGTTTTCCTTTTCAGGCAAGCGGTTCACCTTCTTCCATTATTTATTCATTGAAAAGTATATTACGCAGTTCTATAATTATTTCATAAACTGTCGGAGGAAAAGCTATGAATATTCATCTTGTTGATAAAAACAAATTTATCGCGGAGCTCAGCGAAAAGGACATGAACGACCTCGACATTACATACGAGGAAATGGACTATTCCAACATCGAAACAAGGCGCGTAATATGGCTCGTGATTGATAAAATCCGCGAAACCTCGGGGTGCGACATTGACCCGTCGGGCAATCTGCTGATTGAAGCCGTCGCCGATTCCGAGGGTGGCTGTGTGCTGTGCTTCACCGTTACGGAAAAGCGCAGAGCCGCTCCTCAGCACAAAGCTCCCGTGCTCAAAAAGAACAGGGGCGGCGCGGTTTATGAGTTTGAGAGCATGGACTCTCTGCTTGATATGATAAAAACCGTGGGATATAAAAATCTCTCGGGCAAATGCCGCGTGTTTAAATCAGACGGTCATGTGCGGCTGATTATGTCAAGACTTCCCGGGCTCAATGAAAAGAAATCAATTGAGGAGTTCGGGCAATTTATCGGTCAGGACGATTACCTCACCGCTCTCACCGCCGAGCACTGGGAAAAGGCGGGCGGATTTTAAGCGTTTCTGATTTTTTCAATGGCGTCGGTTCTGTCTTTCGCGCCGAAAACGGCACTGCCCGCGACGAGCACATCTGCGCCCGCGTTCTTTACAACAGCCGATGTTTCGGCGTTCACGCCGCCGTCAACCTGTATGAGCATATTCTCAATGCCGCGCTTTTCGCATTCGGCTCTGATTGCTTCAATTTTAGGCATCATGTCAGCCATGAATTTCTGACCGCCGAAGCCGGGCTCAACCGTCATGACAAGTACCATGTCAATTTTGTCGAGGTACGGGAAAACCGCCTCAGCAGGAGTGTTGGGCTTCACGCTCAGAGCCGCGAGCTTGCCGTACTTTCTGATTTCGGCAATCGTTTCGGAAATATCGGAATCGCTTTCAACGTGGAAAGTTATTCCGTCCGCGCCTGCGGCGGCAAAGTCTTTGATGTAAAACAGCGGGTCGCTTATCATGAGGTGAACGTCAAAAAATTTATCTGTGTATGAGCGGAAATATTTCATTACGGGCGCGCCGAAGGTGATGTTCGGCACAAAATGACCGTCCATAACATCAATGTGAATCCAGTCAGCTCCGCAGGCTGAAATGTCGGCGATTTCCTGCCCTGCCTTTGAAAAGTCGCAGGAAAGAATTGACGGGGCTATGAGTGTCTTTTTCATTTTACTTTTTCTCCTGTAATCAGTTTCAACAGATTTCTGTAAACCGCAATGTGAGACGGTGAAATCTGCTTGTCTTCGTGAATGCTTCCGAAATACCAGCGCGTGAATTCGCAGTTCGAGTTGATTTCCTCAAAGTAGGCGTTAAGGCCTGTGAAGCGGACGTTTTCCTTGTCCTTGAGGTTGAGAAACGCCTTTATCTTCTGCGGCGGCTCGTGGGTAATAATAAAGTCAACTGAAAATTTTTCGTTTTCGAGATTCTTGACGCCTTCTTTCAATTCGTCGGCGGCAGGAATCTCTGCTTTTGACCAGGTGTCGTTGTCAAATCTTATGTCGATGTCGGGGCTTTCGCCGCCGCCCATTGTGAATATGCGCTCGCCCTCGATTTCAAAAATCTGACCGCGCATGAGGTGATATATGTTCTCTCTTATTTTGTGAGCCTTGCCGCCCGAGAAGCCAACAATCGGGTATCTCGCGAGCAGGTCAAAGTTCTCGTGAGTTCCGTCAACAAAGCAGATTGTGTAATTCTTCTTTGCGAGCTTGTCGAGAATGTTTTTTTCGTTTTTGTCGCCGTTCCAGATAAATCCGAAATCGCCGCAGATTATGAGAGTGTCGTTTTTCTTGAGATTTTTGGTGAACAGGGGCTGTCTGAAAATTTTGTAATCCCCGTGCATATCGCCTGTAACATAAATCATTTTTATCACTCCGCGTAAAAATTTAATAAATCTCTTTATTTTCTGTAAAATCTTTGATATAATACCAATCGGGCTAAATTATCGGCATAGATACCGATTAAAATACCTATTATATATAATACAACACGATATGGTGATTTGTCTATGAAAAAAGTGATAATTTTTTTAACAGTTTTTGTTTTAATTTTTACAACTGCGGCACTTCCCGCCTCCGCGCGCAATTATCAGTCTGAAATTCAGCTTACCTGCGATGTGGATTACATGATAAGCCTTGACACGGGCTCGGTGATTGTTGCCAAAAATGAAAACAAAAGAGTGCCCATCGCCTCGGTTACAAAAATCACAACCGCGCTTGTTGTGCTCCAGACCTGCAAAAATCTCAACGAGGTTGTAACCGTTTCGGAAATGGCGATAAAATCTCTCGACGGCACAGGCAGCTCTCTTTCGGGGCTTCAGGTCGGCGAGCAGGTTACGGTGCTCCAGCTTCTCAACCTTCTGCTTGTTGCCAGCGGCAACGATGCGGCGGCTGTCCTTGCGGAGCATTTCGGCTCAACGCAGGCAGGCTTTGTTGCGATGATGAATAAATGCGCTCAGAAGCTCGGCTGTAAAGACACTCACTATAACAACCCTCACGGACTTGACACCGAGGACGGATATTCCACCGCACACGATATAGCTTTAATCGCGCAGGAAGCGCTGAAATACGATACATTTGTAAAAATTGTTGCCACCGCAAGCTACAACATGGAGGCTACAAACAAAAACCAGAAGCGTACTCTGACAAACACCAACTCCACAATGAACCTTGCGTATAAAACATATTACAGAGATTATGTCAAGGGCATCAAAACAGGCACGACAGACAACGCGGGCTACTGCCTTACATCATACGCTTCCAAAAACGGCTACACATATCTCGCTGTTGTTCTCGGCGGCGACAGACGCGATTCCGACGGCGACAACATAGACGAAAACCAGGCATTCATGGACACAATAAGAATGTACGACTGGGTTTTCGCAAATCTCAGCTACGAGCTTGTTGCCTCAACCTCGCTCATGGTTGCGGAGGTCAAGGTGAACTACTCATGGAAAACCGACCACATGAGACTTGTTCCTGCCGAAGATGTCAGAGCACTTGTTCCCACGGGAACGGACGAGGGCAGCGTGCTTGTTGAGCCGATAGACAAGCCCGACGAGGTGAACGCTCCCATAAAGGCGGGCGATGTTGCCTGCAAGGCAAAGATTCTTTACGCAGACAGCGAAATCGCGCAGGTAAACCTTGTTTATGCCGAAAGCGTCAAAAGAAACTATCTGTCATTTGTGCTGACACTACTCAAAAGGCTCGTAACAAATCCGATATTCCTTGTTCTTTTAGGCATAGTTATTGCCGCGGCGGTTGCCTACATGGTTTATGTTTTCAAGATGAAATCGGGCAGAAGAAGAAAGAAGAGCGGCGTGCGCCTTGTTAAGATAAATGACATGGACAGCGGCGCAAGGAAAAAAAGCAACAGAAATTATAAGCCAAAGCATTGACATTTGAGCTTCAATTTGATAAAATTCTTTGTCGGTGGGTGCATTCGCTCCCATCGGCAAAGTGAACAAACGCCTCCCTAGTTAAATGGATATATGACCTCCGTAAGGTTAGTTGTAAAATGCTTTGCATTTTGAAGTGAAAAGTTAATAAATAATACGCCTCCTTAGTTAAATGGATATATGACCTCCGTACGGTCAGTTGTAAAACGCTTCGCGTTTTGAAGTGAAAATTTAATAAATAATACGCCTCCTTAGTTAAATGGATATATGACCTCCGTAAGGTTAGTTGTAAAACGCTTTGCGTTTTGAAGTGAAAATTTAATAAATAATACGCCTCCTTAGTTAAATGGATATAATAAACCCCTCCTAATGTTACGATTAACCGTAACACTCAAGGCAAAAGTGTTACGGTTCGTTTTCCGATATTTCTTAAAATTTCATATCTGCCCATATAGTACAAGGGATAGAATAAGGTACTCCTAAGACTTAGATACAGGAACGAGTCCTGTTATGGGTG
>JAZUFU010000043.1:0-2982 GCA_045640865.1 Acutalibacteraceae bacterium
TATTATCACTTTTATCTCTGTTTATCTTTTTAAAGAAAAAGTATGATGACGCCGCAAAGAAAAAAGGAACAGCAACAGAACAGATTACATTTCCCGATATGTAATTTAAAAAAGTACTGTAAAATATCGGCTTATGAATTACTATAACCAGCAAAGCCATTAAAAGCTTGGCAATATCAACAGCTCCGTTTTCTTTTCTCAGCTCCATCAGATTACTTCCTTGCTTCGTTTTATTTCAGCGTTACTATGCTTACGCCGTCCTCACCCTCACCGAAGGTGCCGAGACGCTGGGATTTGACATAAGGGCTTCGTTTAAGATAGTCCTTAACCGCCGCTCTGAGTTTGCCTGTGCCCTTGCCGTGGATTATGGTGAACTCGTTGAGTCCCGTGCGCAGGGCGGTATCCATAAATCTGTCGAGCGTCATGAGGCATTCATCAACGGTCATTCCTCTTAAATCAAGCCTTGTTTCCGCCGCCATGTTGGCACGTGAATCCATTTTGCTTCCGTTCCTGTATTTCGGAACATCCTGCTTTTTCTGTTTTTCCACAAGGCGCAGATTTTCGAGCTTGACTCTTGTTTTGATTGAGCCCATCTGAACCTCGACAAGTCCTTTGCTGTTGGGTAGCGCAGTTACTCTCGCCTCGCCGCCGATATCCGCAAGCAGAACGCTGTCGCCCACTTCAAGCGGTCTCGGGAGTACATAATCCTCGTCGTCATATTCGTTCACGGGGTCAGCCGCCGCGTCTATGGCGGAAACTCCGCGCTTGATTGCGGCTCTTGCGCGGCGCGCCATTTCAGCCGCGTCCTTTTCTTTGGACTGCTCTTTTTTGAGCCTTTCAAGCTCGTCAAGCATTGCGTAAGCCTCGCGTTTAGCCTGCTCCGTTATTTTAAGCGCGTTTGATTTCGCCTTTTCCATTTCCTTGTCGCGGAGCGTCTGAATCTCCGCTTTCATAGCCCTGGCTTTTTCTATTTCAGCCTGAGCCTCAAGCTTCAGCCGTTCAGCCTCTTTGCGCTCGGATTCCATGCTCTTGCGGCTTTCTTCAAGGCGTTCGACAACATCCTCAAACATATTGTCTTCATTTGAAACAAGCCTGCCCGCGTTTTCGACAATCTCTGCCGAAAGACCGAGACGCTGTGAAATTGCAAAAGCGTTTGAACGACCAGGCACGCCTATCAACAGTTTATATGTAGGCTTCAAGGTGGAAACATCAAACTCACAGCTTCCGTTGATTACGCCCTCGGTCTGCAAAGCGTATGCTTTAAGCTCGGCGTAATGGGTGGTGGCGGCTATCTTTGCGCCCTGCCTGCGAAGCTGCTCAAGAATTGAAATCGCAAGCGCCGCGCCCTCAATCGGGTCAGTTCCCGCGCCTAACTCATCAATGAGCACAAGGCTTTTTTCGTCGGCAATGTTGAGTATTTCAATAATCGTTTTGATATGTGATGAGAATGTCGAGAGCGACTGCTCAATGCTCTGCTCATCGCCTATATCGGCAAGCACATTGTCAAAGACAGAAATTCTGCTCTGATCGTCAACGGGGAGCATAAGACCGCACATCGCCATGAGGGAAAGCAGACCGATTGTTTTAATTGAAACGGTTTTGCCGCCTGTGTTCGGGCCTGTGATAACAAGCGTATCAAACTCGCCGCCGAGCTTAATGTCAACGGCTACAACTTTTTTACTATCAATCAGCGGATGCCTTGCGCGGCGAAGCTCGATTATGCCCTCGTTATTAAGTATCGGAGCGCTCGCTTTCATGGCGTAGGCAAGCTGAGCCTTACCGAAAATGAGGTTAAGCTCAACGGCGCACTCGTAGCTGTCCTTTATTCCCTTCGCGAAAGAGCCTGCGGAAGCTGAAAGGTCGGCGATAATGCGCTCAATTTCGTCCTGCTCCTGATTTTTAAGGAGCTTTATTTTATTGTTTGCCTCAACAACGCCCATCGGCTCAACAAAAACAGTCGCGCCGCTCGATGATGTGTCGTGAACAAGTCCGGGTATTTCTCCCCTGTGCTCAGCCTTGACAGGCACAACGAAGCGTCCGTTTCGCATTGTAATAATATTATCCTGCAAATACTTTGATATGTTGGGATTTCTCGTTATCTTGCTGAGCTGTTCTCTTACATGAGCCTCCTGCGAGCGGATTTTTCGTCTTATATCCGCAAGTGTCGGGGAAGCCGTGTCAGCCATTTCCTCCTCGGAAAGAATGGCGTTTTTGATTGAATCCTCTAAAAATTTGTTTGGCTGTAAAGCGTTGAAAAGCGAATCAAGGCAGGTTTCAACGCCCGAACAGGTGCTTCGCCACTGAACGATGGTTCTGATGACATGAAGCACGCCCGCAATATCAAGCAGCTCTCTGAATGTGAGCAGGCTGCCCGCGTCCGCTCTGAAAAGAGCGTTGTTGACATTCACAAGTCCGCCGAACGCAGGGCCGCCGAAACGGGCAAGGAGCATATGGGCGTCCCTCGTCTGATTCAGCATTGACTGCGCTAAGGGCAGGGAGCTTTCGGGCTTCAGCTCACGCGCCATGGTTTTCGCGTCTTCGCACGAAACATGACCTGCCAGCATTTCAAGCACCTTATCAAGTTCAAGTGATAAATAATGTTTATTCTCTGTCATAACAATTCCTCATTATGTAATACTCTTGTAAAAATCAAGAGTTTTATATTTTCTGTTTGTCTGCGCGAGCAGATATTTTTCGCACACATCCGCTAAAATCGCGTAGTTTTCATCGCTCAGAGAGAACGAAAACAGCTTTTCGATTTCGGAGTAGCAGATATATCTCAACGCCGTCACTACGCCCATCGGCACTTCCTCGCACGGAACATCACCGACGCAGTCAGCGCAGTAAAGATGACCGTCATAAACGCAGAAATACATGATATCGTCTTCAAATTTTCCGCATTCGGAACACGCCACAAGGTCGGGCATGTAACCCGCGAGGCATAATGTGCGAAGCTCGGCAATTGCCTTGAGCTGAAGTTGT
>JAZUFU010000044.1:0-15389 GCA_045640865.1 Acutalibacteraceae bacterium
TCTTTTGCGACGATGTTATACTGACGTATTGCGAGGAGCAAAGGGACGCAAGGCGGGTGAAAGGCGCATTTTAAGGAAAAGTAGCCTTGCGAGTCTGTACCTTTCAGCGCAGACCGAAGAATAAAAGTTATATGTATAAAAGATGGCTTTGGATGAGCAAAACTCTTCAAAGCCATCTTTTCAATTATCTGATTTATTCTTCTAAGCGTTTTTTCGCCCTCGGAGTATCGCATACACCATCGGGCAAAGAAAACGCTTTCTGCATCTGAATTCGACAACCCTTTGGGTAAAGCTATTTTTCAGATTTTATCAAAAGAATCAGAACTCGCTGTACGGAATCTTGTTTTCGTACTTATCGGCGTCAAACTCTTTGCCGAGAATCAGCGATTTTTTAACCTGCTTTTTGCCCTTTACAAATTCGGGCTTGCCGGGGCAGAACGGATAAAAACCGAGCACGCTGAAAATATACCATATCGCCATTGTGCCGTTGTCCTCATCACCGGGGAAGCCGTCGTCCTCAAATGAAAATGCCTCTTTGCAGAGCTTTTCCGCCCAGTACGCGCTTTTTTCCGTGCAGCCGAGAGCAGAGTAAATATACGGAATATGGAAGCTCGGCTGATTCGATATGGCGCACTGACCGAAGTCTGCCGCCGCCATTTCGGTTATTTCGTGAATTTCACAGCCGTAACCGACGATTTCATAATCGGGCGCGGTTGCAAACAGCTCGTCAACCTTTTCAATCAGCTTATCCTTGCCGCCGTAAAGCTCAGCGAGTCCCTCAATATCGTGAGGAACGGCAAAGGAATTCTGCCACGCGCTGCCCTCGGTGTAATCTCTGCCCCAGCCAATAGGCGTGAAATCGGGGCGGAAATTGCCGTTTGAGTCCTTCGCGCGCATGAAGCCTGTCTCTTTATCAAAAATATTCTTGTAATTTTTCGCTCTTTCTCTGTATTCCTTTTCGATGTCGGTTTTGCCGAGGATTTTCGCGATTTCGGCAATGCACCAGTCGCCGTATGCCGCGTCCTGCGTGAGATTTACGCTTTCTTTCTGCTCGTCGTAGGGAACATAGCCGAGTTTGCAGTAGCTCTCCGCGCCGTTTCTGCCGAAATCGGGGTTGGGTGAGTTATGAATTGAATGGTGAATCATTCCCTCAAGTGCGGTTTCAAGCGTGCCTTTGTCAAGTATTCCCTTAACGGCGCAGTCGCAGATTACTGCGTCAATGAGCGTGCTGGGCATACAGCCGTGTTCGCCGATTGAAAGCCATCTCGGAAGCCAGCCGCACTCTTTGTATTCATTAACAAATGCCGTAACCATATCCTTAAGCTCGTCCTTGCAGACAAGAGAGAAAAACGGATAAACCGTCCTGTATGTGTCCCAGAAGCCGTTGTCAGTGTAACGCTTGCCGCCGTAGGTTTTGCCGTCGTGCGGGCAGTAGTGGATTTCGTTGCCGTCAGCGTCAATTTCATAACACTTGTGAGGATAGAGAAAAGCGCGGTACATACAGGAATAAAACGTCTTCATCTGCTTTTCGTCCTCGGGCTCAATCTCAACCTTTGAAAGCCAGCTTTTCCAGAGTGCTTCGCCATCGGCTTTTATTTCGTCAAAGTTCTTTTCTCCGATTTCTCTTTCGAGGGTAATCTCAGCCTGCTCAAATGAAACATAAGACGCGGCAAGAGAAATTTCGGTTTCCTTATTCTTTAACTTAATGTGAATCGCCGTGTCTTCTCCGCTGATTTCTTTGCCGATAAAAGCGTTGTCATCGCTCTGAACCTTAACCTTTTGGGCGTCAACAGAGCCGTCGGGGAATTTCACAACAACATATTCGCAGAAATCAACCGCTTCGCCGCCCGAGGTGTTGTCGGTGGTTATGTAAAGGGTGTTTTTCTTCTCATCAAACTTAAATGTATAGTTATCCTTGACCGAGTGAGCGGAAAAATAATTCTCTCCGTCCTCGTCAAATTTAACGCGGATTTTCGTGCCTCTTTCGGTGGGTGTCAGTTCAAAATCAGAGCGTGTTCTAAGAAGCCTGTATTTGAGATAAAACGGTTTAAGAATCGCGTCCTCGGGGCGAAAACCCGACCATCTTTCCTCACCGCCGCAGTTGAGAGGCTCTTTCTGAGTGATGAACGCAACCGCGCCGTAATCCGCAATCCACGGAGACGGCTGATGCGTCAGACGCACGCCCTCAAAGGCTCTGTCCTGCGGATGATAATACCAGCGGTAATTGCCGTCGGCTGTCTGAGGGCAGAACGCCGTCATGCCGAACGGAAGCTGAACGAGCGGAAGCGTGTTGCCGTTGCTGAAGCGGTGCCTTGACGCACTTCCCTGTTTTGTGTTTACATAATCGCAGTATTTCATAATATTCTCCTCAATCAGTGTATTGAAAAACTTCGCCGCACTCAATATATTTAAACTCAATTTCTGGGTGAGCCGCTTCGAGCCTCTTTTCAAGAAGCATCATTCCCGCTCTTTCGGAGCCGACATGAGTCATGACAATAAGAGCCTTGTTGTAGCCGAACTGAGCGTAATCCCTCGCCATTTCGCCGACGCGCCATTCGCAGATTTCACCTGTGAGCACGGCGTCGCTTTCTTCAAGCTGTTCCTCAAGATGCCCCGGTGTGCCGAAGCAGCAGGAAAACTGTTTTATTTTCGCATTCGGATTGCCCGCGATCCTCACGTGCTTAAGCCCGAGCTTTTCCTCAATGATTTTCACAAGCTCGAGCGCGGTGATTTCATCGTCAAGGATAAACTTGTTTGTGCCGAGAATTTCGCCCTCAACGCATTTACCTTTCACGCCCATGTCGTTCAGCTCGCCCTCGCAGATTATGTCGGGGCTCATTGTGTGGGCGTAATCGTGGCAGCGGAAAATCACTAGTCCCGAGTTTTCCACAAACTCTTTCTTTTTCTGCGCAATAAAAGTGTCAATGCGCTTGTCCATGTGGTCATAAAAAACAGGCTCGTGGACGATAAGAAGCTGTGCGCCCCACTCAACAGCCGCCCTTACGACATCGGGCGTTGCGAACATTGTAACCGCCGCTTTTTTAAGCTCCGTCTGAGCATCGCCGCATTTTACCGTGTCGCAGGTCTTTTCGGGATTGATTTCACAAACAGACCACGACTTGATTTCGTCTATCAGTTCAATACATTTCATAAAATCACCGCCGTAAATATTGTTTTTATTTTTCCGTGTGGTATAATTACTATATCACATTATACTTTTTATTTAAAGGGATTTTTTATTATGAGAGTTAAAAAATTAGGCGAAGCAAAAGTAATAATCGAAGCACCCGACAATCACCGTAACTATTTCGGCTGGCCGTCAGCCGTCATAACCAAAAACGGCAGGCTCGCTGTTGCCTGCTCGGGATTCCGTCTTGAGCATATCTGCCCGTTCGGCAAGGCTATTATTTCTTTCAGCGATGACGGCGGCGAAACATTTTCCGCTCCCGAAGCTGTTATTGACACCGCGCTTGACGACAGAGACGCGGGACTGTGCACATTCGGCGAGAACGGACTTATTCTGACATCTTTCAACAACACGGTTGAATTTCAGCGCAACAACTGCACAAGAGAGCATCTCAAAGAGTGCCTTAACTACCTTGACACCGTCAGCCCCGAGGACGAAAAAAACGCGATTGGCTCGGAGTTCCGCATAAGCACCGACAACGGCGAAAGTTGGAGCAAAATTTATCGCTCACCCGTTACATCTCCGCACGGGCCGACAGAACTTAAAGACGGCAGAATTTTATGGGTAGGCAGAATTTTTTCATCTGACAACACTTTTGACACAACTAAAAATCATCTCCAGGTGTGGGAAATCAAAACGGACGGCTCGATGAACAAGCTCGGTGAAATTGAGAACACCGCCGAAAACGGAACGGTGCTCAACTCCTGCGAACCGCACATGATTGAGCTCCAAGACGGTACGCTTCTGTGCCACATCAGAATGGAGGGCAGCGGCTTCTTTTCAACATATCAGTCAGAATCAGCCGACGGCGGAAAGAGCTGGTCGAAGCCTCACGCGCTCCTCGACAAAAGAGGCGGTGCGCCTGCGCATCTTTTAAAACATTCGTCGGGAGTGCTGATTTCCGCTTACGGCTACCGCGAAAAGCCCTACGGAATAAGAGTTATGTTAAGCTCCGATAACGGCAGGACATGGCAGACCGACAATGTGATTTATGATAGCGGAGCCGACGACGATTTAGGCTATCCCGCAACGGTTGAGCTTCCCGACGGAAGCCTGCTGACCGTATTTTATGCTCACACAAAAGAAAGCGAGCCTGCGGTAATCATGGCGCAGAAATGGAAAATTGAGGAGGAATAAAAATGGATTTAAAAGGCTTATCGGACTTTCATGTTCACACAACATTTTCCGACGGTCTGAATACGCCCGAGGAAATGGTGAGAGCCGCGATAGAAAAGGGAATGAAATCAATCGGTTTTTCCGACCATTCATATACTTTTTATGATGAAAGATACTGCATGAGAAAAAACGAAATCGACGCTTACATAGAGACGGTAAACGCTCTCAAGGAAAAGTATGCGGACAAAATTGAAATTCTCTGCGGAATTGAGCAGGATATGTACTCCGACTGCCCGACGGACAGGTACGATTATGTAATCGGCTCGGTGCATTATGTAAACTACGGCGACGAATATCCCGCGGTCGATGCGAGCTTCAAAAGAGCCGACGGGCTTACCTGCGTTCACGCCGCCGCGGCAAAATATGAGAACGGAGATTTATACGCGATAGCCGAGAAATACTTTGAAACGGTTTCACAGGTAGTTGAAAAAACCAACTGCGATATTATAGGTCATTTTGACCTTATTCTGAAATTCAGCGAATCGTACGAGCTTTTTGACGAAAAATCCTCCCGTTACAGAGACGCCGCCGCTGCCGCCGCAGACAAGCTTCTTAAAACAGGCAGGCTCTTTGAAATCAACATGGGAGCTATGGCGAGGGGCATCAGAACTCAGCCGTATCCGTCAGATTTTCTGTATAACTACATAAAGGAGCACGGCGGAAAATTCATTCTTTCAAGCGACGCGCACGAAATCAAAAATCTCTGCTTCAACTTCGATAAATATAAAGACAGAGTATAAAAACACGGGGCATATGCGAAAACATATGTCCCGTAAATTTTTTATATTTTTTCTTCAAGATAAGGTTTGCCGTCTCTTATGGGAACTGAGCGTATCCATTTGTTCGTTTTCATGTTTCGCGGGCGGATAACAACCTTGTCGTCATAAACCTCAAGCTGAACGCCGATGCAGAACGCCTTGCTTTCGCCGTGATGATTTCCGCAGGCAAGGCTCGGCAGGTTGATGAGGTTAAGACCGTCTTCCTTTTCAAAGCTCGCGAAACCTTTTTCTTTAAGGCTTCTTTCGCCGCAGAGTCCCATGTGGGAATGGCCGCTGAAATAATACACATTTTTATATGCCTTGAGGATTTTTTCAATCTCCTCGGAGCGTTCACCGATTCCGCCGTCAGAAAGATTCGTGTAGTCCTCTTTCTCGTCCCATGTTACGGGCAGACCGTGCTTCTGATTAAGGCTCTGGTGGCAGAAAACAAATATCGGCTTTCCGCTTTCAGATGCTTTTTCCATTTCGGCGGCAAACCACATCATCTGCTCATCACTCAGCGACGCTTCACAGCCTGAGTCGCTGTCCGTACCGATAAAAATCATATAGTAGCCGTTTATCACATAAGAAAAGTAGGGCTTTTCTCTCCTGTCGCCGCAGATAAGCTCAAAATATTTGCAGTAATTCTTAATCGCCGCGTCAAAGCCGTCGTCATTCCATCCGTCGTGATTGCCTATGGGGAGGATAATTTTCTTCGCCGCGTTCGGAACCTTGTCAAAACATTCCTTTGTCATTTTCCAGTTTATGTCAGAGCCACGGGAGGTTGTGTCCCCGACGGTGAGGAAAACATCAACGGGAGCCTTGCTGTTTTTCGCGTTGGCGAGGGCATGCTTAAGTCTCCACGGCGGAAGCCACGGGAACGGGTGCTTTTCGTCAATATGTGTGTCGCTGACTATCGTGCAGTTAAGTCTTATGCCGTCATAAAGCGGTTTCATTCTGCTCATATATATTACCTCTTTTTAATTACTCAGCATATTTCCAGCCTGGAATTTCATAATGCTCTTTGACTATATCGTGAACTTTGAAGTCCTCGTTTGCGGGCAGATAAAACGCCGAATGCTTCGGATTTCTGCCCGAGTCGATTATTTTATATTCGCCGTCAACGATTGAGATTGCTATATCGTTATCGACGGCGAGAGCGTCAAGCTCCTGCGACTTTACATCCGTACAGAAGCACTGCCAGTCCTCAAAATGAGGGCAGAGAACATACGGAATAAGGTCAAGCCCATCAAGGAACATATATGCTCCGTTTTCGCCGCAGTTGTCATATCCGCGGCGGCACCAGCACATCGCGCCCGAGCTCTGCCCCGCGATAACCGTGCCGTTTTCGTATGCCCTTTTAAGATATATGTCAGCCTTGCGCTTTCTCCATGTTTCAAGCAGGAAAAGGAGATTGCCGCCGCCCGCATAAACTACGCTCGCAGACATAATTGTGTTTTCTATGTATTCATCGGTAAGACTTTCGTCCGAAAGATGAAGTGAAACCACCTCGTCAAATCCGTGGCGAAGGCAGTAGTCCTTAACATAACCCTCGTCTTCCTCCCTGTCGTCATGCCCTGCCGTGGGAAGATAAACCATTTTAAGCGGATTTTTCTTTTCAATAAGCGAAAGAACATGATCAACTATCGGGTCGGACTCATGCTCAAAAAATATTCCTCCGCTGCCTAAAACAAGCTTGCCCATAAAAAAATCCTTTCTAAATCCGTATTTTCATTCCGTCATACGCCGCTGCTGCGCCAAATTCCGCCGCGATTTTTTCAGTTTCGCTGTGCGGTTTGTGAAGCGACGGAGCGATATGAGACAGAATTATTTTTGTTTTTTCGCCGATTATTTCCGTCTTTTTAAGCGACGGCAGCATCAGCCTTATCATGGGGATGCTGTTGTGCTCCGCCATTCTGTAATCGCCCTCATAATCGCCGACGGTTGCGTCCGCGACAAATAAATCAAGGCGCGATTTTTTAAGATAATTGTAAGTGCCCGTCGTGAACCACGCGCCGTCGAGAGCGTAAAGCATTTTCTTTTTGCCGTTCTTTAAAAGAATCCACTGAGGGAACGCCTTGGGGTCGTGATTCGCGCTCAGAGAAACAGCCGTTATGCCGCCGCAGACAGCATATTCCGCCTGCCGTATCATTCTGTGGGTTCTGACATTTCTCATTCTCGGCACAGCCGCGTCCTCTCTTATCCACAGGCGCAGAGGCTCCTGCTTTGATTTAGCAATTCTTTTGATATTATCAATATCAAAATGGTCAGAGTGAAGATGCGTGATAAAAATATCCGTGATTTCGCTGTAATCTTTTTTGATAATGTCAAGTGAATTACAGCAGTGCGGACCGCAGTCAATCAGAATATTTCCGTTGACTAAAACGCTTGAAGCTCTGCGCGCGTCAAGGTCAAATTTGTCTTTAAATTCGCCTGTCAGCTTCGGCGAAAAATCACATGCGCACGTGCCTAAAAATTCAACAGAAAAGCCTGCCATTTTTCAGCCCTCAATCGTAATATTTTTTAAGAGTTTCAACATCTTTTTCGTCGAACGCGCCGTCAAAAATAAACAGGTCGTCCATGTTGAAAATGAAGTTGAAATATTTGTCATTGTGCTGCTGCGCCGCGTCGTTGCCGACGGTGAAGGGCAGATTATCCATATCGCAGAAATATTTTTCATCAAGGTCGCAGACTCTCGCGCACTTGAAATTGTGATAAATGCGAAGCTGTTTTTTCTCAGCGTCAACAACAGAAATCACATGAAGCCAGCCCTCGGAAACATCGTCGTGATAAGGCGTAACAAGCTCGTATCTGTTCTCGCCGTTTGAAATGGAAAATCTCGTGTCGCCGTTGCTGAAAACCTGCGTGAAGCCTTTCGAGCGTCTTCTCTGCCAGAACCAGTCCTGAGTTGAGCAGACACAGACCTCCTCGCTCAAAGAATCATCGAGCTTCAGCCAGCAGGCAACCGTGAAGCTGCCGTCTCCGAATTTCAGATCTTCCGTGGAGGCATAGCCTGTCAGACCGAACTCGCCTCTCGCGCCGTAAACGCCTGTGCTGTAATATTTCACCGTTCCGTGCTCGGTGAAGCTGTTTTTGCCCGTTTCGTCTTTGATTTCATCGTCAAAGAACATCGCGAGCTTTATTTTATTCTCGGGGAAGAATGATGCAAGACCGTTTTCCCCTTTGAAGTCGGGAGTTTTTCTTGTTTCAATATTATTTTTTACGGGAGCGGGAGCCATGTAGTCATTTTCTCTGTCAACAAAAATATTGTCGGGAATCTGCGACGAGAAGCCGTTTTTGTTGTACTCGGGAATGTCGATGCCGAAAGCGTAGAGAACTATCGCGGCGATGTCCTTTGTCTGCGCGTAGCCCATCTGACTTTTGACAATTCCCTTGCCCGAAACTGCAAAATAAACATATTTTTCCTCTTTGGTGTAGCCGCCGTGTCCGCCTCTGATTCCGCCGTGGTCAGCAAGGCAGATAAACAGCGTATCATCAAAAATGCCTGCCGATTTATATGCCTCGGCGATTCTCTTGACGAAGCCGTCAGTCTTTTCTATCTGCTTAATATGCCCCTCGGTTCCGTACCAGTTTCTGTGCCCCGCGCCGTCAACATCGTCAAACTGAATAAAAAGAAATTCGGGCTTTTTCGAAATAACTTCTTCGATTTTTTCGCAAAGCAGATCATCACTTTCCGCATCAAGAAGCTCAACGCCGACATCGTGCTCAATGATGCCGTAATTTATCGGATCCCAGTTACAGCAGGAAGCAAGGTAAGCGTCGGGATATTCCCTGCGAATCCTTGTAAAAACGGAGGGCAGGTCTTTGTTTTTATACTCAAATCTGCCGACGATGCTGTTGGTGAGCTGATGCACAGCGGGGGCACAGCCTAAGAGCATCGCACCCCAGTTTTCCGCGCTGATAGTCGGGTCCATGGAAAGCGCGTCATAAGTAACCGCGCCGTTTCCGAAAAGAGCGTCCATGTTGGGCGTATCGGCGTTTCGGTTGAAGTTTCCCATGCCGTCAATGCCGATAATCACCGTGTGTTTATATCTCATTGTCATAAAATCATCCCCTCATAGGTATTGATTTAATTATATATTATCTGATTTTTATTTTCAATAGTGATAATAAAAATGGAGGCTGTCGCATTCAGATGCAACAGCCCCGGCAGGGATTATCTCAACTTATTTTGTATAGACAAGCTCGTAGTGCTCGCCGTCGGCAATTTTTGTGCTGTCAACACCTGTTGACATATACTGACCGTCCTTGTAAAACGCCCAGTAGCTTTTGTCCGTGTCATAGTCGGCGGTGATTCCGTTGACCTTTTTGACATAAAGTCCGTAGTCGCTTTCGTCGCCGTCAATGAGGTTATATTCAAGAAGCGCATCGCCGAGATTATCTTTATCCGTTTTAACGGTGAATGTAACCGACTGCTCCTCAGCCTTTACCTCCACCTGAACAACCGTGCTTCCTTTGCCGAACTCTGTGTCTTTAAGGTAGTCCGCGCTGTTCCACAGACCTTCCTTATTGACCTTATTGCCGCAGGCGGCGAAGCATAATAAAATAACTATACTCATAAACACCGCGGCTGATGATTTAACTGCACTTTTCATAAACATTATCCTTTCTGTTTGTTTTGCAAAAGGATAAAATAAAAGCACCCTCCAACGGGTGCAAATGCAGAAAAAGAGATACCCCTGCCTGTATCTCAGACCGCATCTCCCCATTTTGCCCGAGAGACTTTTACGGATCACAGAACGATAAGCATCCCGACTTGACCTCTGATACCGATATCAAAGGAGTTACGGTAATGGCTGTTGCCGCGGACTTTCACCGCGATTCCCTTATCCCCTAACAATACTGTCATGCAGTATGTCCGGTTCTCCGCTGTGCGGAGTGAACTGCGTTTATTCTTTTACACTGATATTATAACTCACAGAGAAAATATGTCAATATTTTTTGTTGCCCGAAAAATCATTTTGTGATATAAATAATATATCAACTCAGAAGGATGATGATTATGTTTATAAAAGCCACTCCCGAAAGTGTCGGAATTTCCTCAAAACAGATTTTGAAATACCTTAAAATGATAAACTTTCACGAGCTGTCGTCTCACTCGGTGCTGATTGCAAGGGGCGACAAAATAATATGCGAGGCGTACTGGAAGCCATTCGATAAGGACACTCGCCACCGTATGTATTCTCAGACAAAAAGCTATGTCGGGCTCGCCGTCCGTCTGCTCGCTCACGATGGCAAAATCTCACTCGACGATAAAATTATTTCGTATTTTCCCGACAAGCTCCCTGATGAAATTCACCCGTATCTCGCGGAGCTTTCAATCCGAAATATGCTCATGATGCGCACCTGCTTTGACGATTACGGCGTCAACTGGTTCACGGCGAAAACAGATGACAGAGTGAAGCTCTATTTTTCGCAGAAACCGTCGGTCTATCCCGGCACTCAGTTCGATTACGATTCATTCGGCTCGTTCGTGCTCGGTGCGCTTGTTGAAAGGCTCACCGGCAAAACATTTCTTGAGTATCTCAATGAAAAATGCCTGAAAGAAATCGGATTTTCGGGTACGGCCTACTGTCTTAAATGCCCCGGCGGCTATGCGTGGGGAGACTCGGCTCTTATCTGCACGCCGCGCGATATGCTCCTTTACGGCAGATTTATAGGCTGCCGCGGAAAAATGAACGGGAAGCAGATTATCCCCGCTGAAATCATTGACGAAGCATTTGCCGACGAGACGGACAACAGCTCCTGCGGCTTCCGCACATTCCAGAGCTGCGGCTACGCAAGTCAGTTCTGGCGTTTTTACGGCAATTCCGTGGGCTTTGACGGCATGCACGACCAGTTCACCGTCTATGACCCCGACACGGATATTACATTCACCTGCACCTCGGGCAACTACCGCTCGCACGATTCGGGGCAGCTCATAATGTCTTATCTTTTCTCTGAAATTATCGGCACGGCAGGCGACGCGCTTGAGGAAAATCCCAACGATTATAAAGAACTTCAGAATTACATTGAAAGCCTTTCTCTTGTGAGCGCAAGCGGAAACAAAACTTCTGCTTCCGAAAGCGAAATTGACGGCAAAACTTTTATTGCGGAAGAAAACAAAGAAGGCATAACCCGTTTCAGCTTCAATTTCAGCGAAAAGGAATGTAAATTCAATTATCATAATGAACAGGGAGACAAGACGCTTATTTTAGGCAGGTGTGAAAACATCTTTCAGCAGTTCCCTCAGACGGGATATTCGGGTGAAATCGGCGGAACGGACTGCGAAAACCACACCTATAAATGCGCAGGCTCATTTGCGTGGAAAACTGAAAATCAGCTTTACATAAAGGTGCAGATTATCGACGAATACATCGGCAATCTTTATATCTGTTTCTCGTTCCGCGACGGAAAAGGCAGAATGAAAATGGTCGGCGACGCGGAGAATTTTCTCAGAGAATACAACGGTTCAATAAACGCCGAAATTGAATAAAAAAAGTCAGCACAGAGTTCAGCTTAAACTGAGTTCTGTGCTGTTTTGCATCGGAATATTTAATTATAATCTTTCAAAAACAAGTGTTGCCTGAATGCGGTCGCCGCCGCCGAAGCCCTTTGATCCGCCGTTCGTTGTTGTTATTGTGTGAAGTCGGTAGCCCTTTGCCGCCTGCTTGTTAATTACATTTTCAAGCTCTGTAAGGTTACCTGAGCCTGTGCCGATAAACTTTTCTTTAAGAGTAACCTGCAAAACAACATACTGTAGTCCCGCTGCACCCGACGCATTTGAATAAGATGATTCTGCTTTTGCATTTTCAAAAAATCCCATAATTTTTCCTCCATAGATTATTCATATTATGAAACAGCTTCATCGCTGTTATCATTTATCATTTTTGATTCAAACCGTATAAACTTTTCTCGCATTTTCAGATATATTTTCAGCACCACCTCGCTGTTTATTATCTTTGCGGCGGTGTATTTTTCAATCTGCTGCCGCAACAAATCGACAGCAATACATACAATAAAAATAATCAGACTGACCGCTATTAAATAAATGAATGAGAACTGCGCGTCCTTGATAAACTGAAGATTTCTGACAGTCGGCCACGTAATTTCGGTTAAAAATCCGTCGTGAATCAGATATATGCCGAGCGTTGTCGAAGCGACACGGTTTATGGCTTTATTGTTCGGAATTCTGATATTTTTTCCGATTCCGAAAAGCCCGACGCTCGCTGTAAACATCAGAATCGAATTCGGCGTCCAGAAATACGCGGGCTCAACGCCCAAGCCCAAAAATCTGTCAGCGAAAACCAGCAAGACCATTGACACGAGCATGACTGCATAAGAAATAATGAACAGCATTGCCGAGCCTTTAAGTGAATTGAGTAAATTGAAGCCGTACAGTCTTATATACGCTCCGAAAATGTATATGATAAGAAGCCATATCAGCCTGTTATAAAAGTCGAATGACTCGGAGGATTTAAAGAGGAAACCCATAACAGTCGGGATAACGCTGTTGATGATAAGCAAAACGCAAATCAGCTCAATCAGCTTTTTCTGCCCCGCCTGCTTTATAAAGCGGTTCAGGAACGGGCTCAGAGCATAAATTATCAGATAGCAGGTAATAAACCAGTAAACATTATCTGTAAGGGGAAACAGTTTCACGGCTAATTCAGACACGGTATATTTTTTGAAAAACAAAAGAATAAAAACAGAAACAAGGTTATAAAACCATACCTCGCTTAATATCAGCGCAAATTTTTTCGGCTTAAATCTGCTGTTTATCATAAAATAGCCCGAAATCATAACAAAAACATTTACACCCAGCTCACCTAAAAACCAGAATGATTTTATTATCAGACTGTCAGCCAATCCGCCGCTTTCGCCGAATTTGCCTTTAAATGCTGCGTGAAACATAACTATCATCAGCATACATACTATTCTCAAAAGCTCAAAATTTGAAGATCTTTCTTTAGTGTTCATAGCCTCACCCCTGATTTCTCTGAATTTTACAACAGTATATCATAATAACGGTAAACTGTAAAGAAATAACAGCACAGAGCTCAGCATAAATCTGTCTCTGTGCTCTTTATTATTCTGCTTAAATTCTGTGCATTTCTTCAAGCGGAAGAAGATATTTTTCCCTGTACTGTTCAAAGAACATTCTGAAATCCTGCGTTGTTACAACATTTTCCGAGAATTCGTGTTCCTCAGCGTTGACATTATCCGAATGAAGCACGCAGAACGCAATATTTGAGCAGTGGTCGGCAACCCTTTCCAGATTAACAAGCAGATCGCTGAAAACGAAGCCCATCTCAATTGTGCAGTTGCCTGCCTGAACGCGTCCTATGTGGAATGTGCGCATACGCTTGCAAATTTCGTCAATTACTTCTTCAATTGCCTCAATTTTTTTGGAGTTTTCGGTTTTCTGTTCTCTGAATGCCTCCATTGAAAGCTCAAGAATTTCATTGGTCGCATTCAGAAGCAACGTCATCTCATCTTTGGCTTCTTCGGAGAAATAAATATTCTTTTCATGCTTTTCCTGCGCCGCTTCGGAAATATTCACTGCATGGTCGCTCAGTCGTTCAAAGTCCCCGACTGAATTTAACAGCTCCGAAATTTTTGCCTGCTCACTGATGTTAAGCGAATTTTTACCTATTTTTACAACAAAGTTGCCTATCTTGTCTTCATATTTATCAACGAGAGTTTCTTTTTCCTGAACCCTGCTGAATTCATCGCCGTCATAATTCCATATAATGCTCATCGCGCGCTGAATATTTTTAGCGGAAATTTCAGCCATTTTCTGCGCCGCGATAGTCGCCTTTTCAAGTGCCGTGGGAGTGTAATCGAGAAGGCTTTCGCTCAGAGAATTGATTTCGTCAACATCCTCGTTTTCATACGGCTCAACCTTTACGAGCTGATAAACTGTTTTCACAAGCAGCTTGCAGCACGGAAGCTCAACGAGCGCAATCACAATTCTCAGAACCGTATTCATCACGGCTATTGAAAATTTTGTTGATACGGCGTTGAGAAATTCATCGCCGGCAATCATTGTAAACGGAACATAAAGAGCGTAAATAATTACAAGACCGAACACATTTGAAATGAGATAAGTCAGCGCGGCTCGTTTGCCGTTTTTGGAGCTTCCCATCATGGAAAACAGGACGGGAACTGACGCGCCGATGTTTATGCCGAGGATAATCGGCAGGCAGACATTCAGCGGCAGCGCGCCTGTAACGCAGACCGCCTGAAGAATACCGACGCCCGCTGAGGAGCTTTGAACAACAGCGGCAACAAACATACCCGCGAGAATACCGAGCACAGGATTTGAGAAAAGAAGAAGCGTTTGTTTAAAGGCTTCGCTTTCTTTAAGCGGAGAAACGGAATCACTTATAAGCGTCATTGACAGCAGCAGAACAGAAAGCCCGAGAAGAATCATTCCGAAATTTTTAACGGTGTTTTTCTTCATAAAGAGGTTCATTACTATTCCTACGAGAGCAAGAACTGCAATAAGAGCCGATGTTGAAAAAATCTGAGCAAGAACGCCGTTTCCGCCCGAATCCGAAAGCGTCAGAAGCCAGCCCGTCATGGTCGTGCCGACGTTTGAGCCGAGTATAATGCACACAGCCTGCGCAAGCTGCATCATTCCCGCGTTTACAAAGCTGACAACCATTACGGATGTAGCCGACGAAGACTGAATAACAGCGGCAACAAGCGTGCCGAGCAGAAAGCCTTTGACGGGAGTTGACGACAGCTTCCACAGATAAGATTCCATTTTAGGTCCAGCGACCTTTTTAAGACCTGTTCCCATTGCGGACATACCGTAAAGGAACAGCGCGACGCCGCCGAGAAGCGACAGAATATGAGTAAAATCCATAGGCACCACACTGATTTTTATATTGTAAATCAATCATACAGTCTGTTGCCGTAATTGTCAATATCCAGTCTTAAAAAGATATATCAATAATGAATCGAAGCCGCTTTTTAACTCTCATTCTCTCATTTCCATTTCTTCATCAGCCCGTAAAGGCATCTTCATTGAAAAAAGCACGCCGAAGCGTGCTTTTTTTGGCACCCCCTGCGGGAATCGAACCCACAACTAACCCTTAGGAGAGACAACGGAACGCTCCCGTGCTCTCCCGAAAAGTGTTAAGAAATCCTTATATATCACGGCTTTTCACGGTGTTTGTTTCTTAAGTTTTCCCTTCACATCCCGGCTGATTTTAAGGTGTTTTTTGTGGTCTTGTTGAACATTTGTTGAACATGCTAAC
>JAZUFU010000045.1:0-11043 GCA_045640865.1 Acutalibacteraceae bacterium
CAGCGTCCCGGATATGAAACAATCAGAAGATTCACAGACAAAAACTATTTCCCTGTTTCCTACGGCGGACTTGACACCGAAAAGTTCCACGCCGTGCAGTTCGGAGACGAAAACGAGGGAGCGGCGATAATATACAGACGCGAAAATGTAAAAGAAGACAGCTTTAAGCTCGTTCTCAACGGTCTTTCGCCCGACAAAAATTATGAACTGCGCGACTATGACAGTCAGGATATAAGGACTATCTACAGCGGTGAACAGCTGATGTCCGACGGCGTAACGGTCAATATCAATGAAGCACCGAAAGGTGAAATAATACTTTACATTGAAGTAAAATAAATATGTTTATGAAGAGTGTTCCGCTTTGCTTTGGTCGGCTGCGGTTCGCTCTTTTCTTTTTCAGAATGAAACTTTTTATTGACTATGCGGGGGCGTATGTTATAATCTTTTTATACTGATTGCGGAGGTATTATTATGAAAAATTACGATTTTTTCAACAAGCTGAAAGATAACGCTTTCAACGGCTACTGGCAGAAAAGGATAATTTCCGAGCTCGAATTTCTGCTCGAGATGTCAAAGACCGAGGGCGGAAAATATGACGGCGAGCTTCTTGCCTGTGCCGAAAAGCTTTACGGAATTTTTAAAGAAAACGGCGCGATTACCAAAACTGACGCGCTTGAAGCTGAAAAAGAGCTTGCGCGTTTCGGCGCGCTCGCGCGTGAATATGACATAAGCTGTGTCGCCCACGCTCACATTGACATGAACTGGATGTGGGGATTTCAGGAGACTGCCTGCGTTTCTGTTGATACATTCAGAACAATGCTCAAGCTCATGGACGAGTATCCGCAGTTCATTTTCTCGCAGTCGCAGGCTTCTGTCTATAATATCGTCGAGAAATACTACCCCGAAATGCTCGAAAAAATAAAAAAGAGAGTTAAAGAAGGCAGATGGGAAATCACTGCCTCAACCTGGGTTGAAAACGACAAGAATATGTCGGGCGCGGAGGCTATGGCGCGCCATCTGCTTTACACAAAGCGTTACCTTTCGGAATTGTTTGACATAAGCGAGGACGAACTTGAAATCGACTTTGAGCCCGATACCTTCGGTCATAACGAAAACATGCCCGAAATTCTCACAAACGGCGGAGTGAAATATTACTACCACTGCCGCGCGTTCAGCGATGAATTTATCTACAACTGGGAGGCACCGTCGGGCAAAAAGGTGCTCGTTTTCAGAGAGCCGACCTGGTACAATCAGGAGATTGACTCAAATCTTTTCTCGAATGTTCCCGAGTTCTGCAAGAGATGCAAAACGAAAAACTACCTCAAGGTCTATGGCGTGGGCGACCACGGCGGCGGACCGACAAGGCGTGATATTGAGCGGCTTATTGACATGGCTTCGTGGCCGCTTATGCCGACGATTCATTTCTCCACACTCAGGGATTTCTTCAAGCGTCTTGAAAAGGACAGCGCGAATTTCCCGACAGTCAAGCAGGAGCTCAACTATGTTTTCACGGGCTGTTACACCTCGCAGTCAAAAATCAAGCGCGCGAATAAACTTGGTGAGGACAGGCTCTGCGCTTCCGAAGCAATTGACGCTCAGGCGGCGATTAACTGCAAAAATTACAAAACCGCAAGTCCGTTTGACAGCGCGTGGAGGAAGATTCTTTTCAATCAGTTCCACGATATTCTCCCCGGCTCGGGCGTTTCGGACACAAGAGAATACGCTCTCGGCGAATTCCAGAAAGCCGTTGCGACAGCTGACATTAACGCGAGCCACGCCATGGAGACAATCTGCAATAATATCGACACTTCCGCTGTCGTTTTCGACGAGGAAACGGAAATTTCTGTCGGCGCGGGCGTTGGCTTCGGCACTGCCGACGGCGACGGCTACCGCTTCCCGACGGCTGAGGCAGGCAAGGGCAGCGTCAGAATTTACAATCTTTTCAACCCGACAAACATTCTCCGTGAGGAGGTTGTGCCGATAACGCTGTGGGACTTCTGTGGGAAAGGCGACAAAATCACCGCCGAGGACGCTGACGGAAACGCTCTCGCCGTTCAGTCCTACGGGCAGGATTTCCGCTACTGGGGACACAGCTACGCAAACATCGGCGTGTTCGCAAAAATTCCGCCGTTCGGCTACACGACGGTTATAATCAGAAAAGAAAAAGCGGAAAAGCATTATCTCAGCGGAGATATATGCGACCACATCACCGACGCGCCGATTATCCTTGAAAACGACAAAATTTATGCTGAGTTCAGGAGCGAAACAATGGAGCTTATTAAGCTCACCGACAAAAAAACGGGGAAGAATTTTATCTCCGAGCCGTCCTGCTCTTTCAGATATATCTGTGAGGAAAATGTTGACGGAATGTCCGCATGGAGAGTCGGAAAATACATGAAAACCGTGAACATCAACCGTGAAAACCGTGTTAAGATAAACCATGAATATCACGGCGAACTGAAAAGCGGCGTGGACTACACGACTGAGGTTGAGAATTCAGCTATAAGCGTATCTGTTTCGCTTGAAAAAGGCAGCGACAAGCTCGTCTTTTCGCTGAACGCTGACTGGCGCGAATTCGGAAGCGACAAATTTATCCCTCAGCTTCAGTTCTATGCTCCGACGGCTTTTGACACTCCCCTCTCGCGCTGTGCCGTGCCTTTCGGCACAATCGACCGCCCCGCGCTCGACCACGATGTTCCGTGCGTCGGCTTCATGGCTGTGCCCGACGGCGAAAGGGCGCTTATGCTCATGAGCGACTGCAAATACGGCTTCAGAAATTTCGGCAAAGGAATGCTCGTTGACCTCATCCGCTCCTCAAATGCTCCCGATTCAATGCCCGAAATCGGCTGTCATCCCATCACTCTCGGGCTCGGATTTTCGGACTTTGAAAGCGGCGCGCTCATTGACAGCTGCACCGCATTTGCCCACCCGATAAGCACATTTGCAAACAGCGTTCACGGCGGAACACTCCCGATGTCGCTTTCGGCTGTGAATGTTAAAAACGCACAGATTTCCGCGCTCAAGCAGGCTGAGGACGGCGGAATCATCATAAGAATGTATAACACGAAAGACAGTGCGGTTTGCGCTGAGGCTGAATTTTCCAAGGAAATCACAGGAGTGCAGGCGGTGAGCTTCACCGAAAAAGTCCTTTCCGTTCTGCCCTTTGACGGCAGGAAAGTCTGCGTTGATATTCAGCCGAAATCGGTTGTTTCAATAAAAATAAAGTTGAATTAAAACGGAGGTATTTTTATGTGCAAAAGAATAATTTCGGCAATTCTGGCTTTTTTCATGTCATTATTTTCCGCATTTCCGTGCATCGTGGGCAACAATAATAATTTTAACGAATCATACGACGGGCTCGTCAAGCCCGAAACATGGGCGATGACAGACGGTCTTGGCAGAACCATG
This sequence comes from Acutalibacteraceae bacterium, assembly GCA_045640865.1. GTDB lineage: Bacteria > Bacillota > Clostridia > Oscillospirales > Acutalibacteraceae > CAG-488. The sequence goes on from JAZUFU010000045.1 coordinate 3,409, forward strand.
CCGATGAAAACCGAAGTCGGCGAAAAGGACAACACAAAATTTGTCGGAATGTTTTACTGGACATGGCACACCAATTTCGGCTCGTGGCTTACGCCCAAAAACGCAACAGAAATTCTCGCTGAGCATCCCGAAATTCTTTACGATTTCAATTCTCCGATATGGGAAAGCGAAGCGGGCTATCCCGACGGCAGACCGTTCTTCTGGAACGAGCCGATATGGGGATATTATTCCGACCTTGACGAATATGTTATCAGAAAGAACGCGGAGCTTCTTGCCGACGCGGGCGTTGATGTTATATTCTTCGACTGCACAAACGACACCGCAACATGGGACAACGCCTGCCTTAAGCTCTTTGAGGTTTTTGAAAAAGCCAAAGAGGACGGCGTGAATGTTCCGAAAATGGCTTACATGCTTCCGTTCTCAGACGACAGAAGCACTACGACGGTTTCGCTCAAGCATCTTTATGATGAGATTTACTCGCAGGGAAAGTATAAAGACCTGTGGTTTATGTGGGACGGCAAGCCGATGATCATGGCTCATCCGAAAGCACTGAGAAAAACAGACAAGCTCGAAAAAGAGATTCTTAACTTCTTCACATTCAGAACGAACGACCCGTCATATTTCACATCTGACAAGCGGTTCGGCAAAAAGACCTGGGGCTGGTGCAGTGATTATCCGCAGGCGAAATACGGTTATTCACTCAACGGCAGAGTTGAGCAGATGTGCGTTTCTGTTGCTCAGAACGCAAAGGACGGCAGGCTCTGCGCTCAGAACGCTGAGGGAAATGTTCAGGGCAGAAGCTTCACTCACGGCGATTTTTCATATTCATATAACTACGGCGGAAAGACGGTAAATGTTGACAAAAACATTGAAAATTCCGATTTCTACGGTCTGAATTTCCAGCAGCAGTGGGATTACGCGATTGAATGCGACCCCGACTTCATCTTTGTTGACGGCTGGAATGAATGGATTGCAGGCAGGTGGCAGGAATGGGAGGGCACGCCCAACGCATTCCCCGACCAGTTCAGCGACGAGAACAGCCGCGATATTGAGCCGTCAACGGGCAGGCTTAAGGATTATTACTATGCACAGCTTACCGCAAACATCAGGCGTTTCAAGGGTATCGGTCAGACAACAGACGAAGCTGACGGCATCAAAACATACTATCACTATGAAAACAGCACATACAACCGCAACTGCGACGGCTGGGTTGGTGTTCATTACAACAACGACACAATGAGAAACGATTTTGTAAAAGCCGAAGTCGGCAGCGACAGCAGTAATGTTTATTTCAAGATTTACTGCAAGGACAATATTTCTCCTTACACCGACAATGCGTGGATGAGAATTCTGATTGACACCGACACAAGCGGAGTAACGCCTAACTGGGAGGGCTTTGAATACATCATCAACAGAGAAAGCGCAGATGAAAATTCGGTTAAAATCGAAAAATCAACGGGCGGCTGGAATTTTGAAAACTGCGGCTCAGCGGAATATTCCGTCAGCGGAAACTGCATGAGCGTTACCGTTCCCCTCTCGGCTCTCGGACTCAGCTGTGAAAACGCTCATTTCAATTTCAAGCTTTCTGACAACATGCAGACCGACGGCGACATCATGGACTTCTACCTTAACGGCGATGTTGCGCCCGGCTCGAGATTTACATTCGTATATTAAATAAAATAAAGGACTGCCGCATTTCTTTTAATGCAGCAGCCCTTTCTTTTGAGATATTATTCTGTAAACAGCTTACCGAAAAATTCGATTATGCGGTAGAGCGGCTGTAAAATTGCTGTAAAGAAATCGGCGCACTCCATTCCGCTGTTTTTAAGGACGGTGAACTCGTTATACTCAAGGTCAACGGAAATGCGGTCGTATATTCTCAGCTTTGACGCCTTATCCGCTTCGTAAGAGCGTGTACCGTCATGACCGTCAAAGGTGGATTTCATTGTGCCGATGACCGTAACATCGCTGTTTTTGAAGGTGTAGGTGCAATAATCCTTTGACTGACCGTCGCACCCTACTCCGCAGGCAAAAATGCTGCTGTTTTCGGCGAGCATAAATCTTCTGCCGCCGTAAATGAATGTGTTGAACACGGTAACATTTTCGCTGTTAGTGATTTTAAGATAATCGGTGTGAAGCCTTGAAATCGGAACGAACCAGCAGTCAAAAATGCGGTTTTCGGTCAGCCAGTCAGCAAGCTCGGGAATATCGAAAGACGCAAAGCCGTTTCTGACAATTGCTGTGCCGTTTTGAAGGCAGCCCTCTATCAGAATGTCAGAGCAATCTTCAACGCTGATGAAATTATCTATACAGCTTCCGATATTTCTTGAAAGGTAGGCGTTCTCCGCGCCTTTAAGCTCGAAGCCGACAGACGCAAGCACGGCGCAGTTATTGATGACGTGGGTATTGTCGCCCGTAACCGAAACAGCGGGCATTGTCGGAATATATGCGCCGCTCTCGTCCCTCGGGCAGTTGAGAAGATAATTTACTCTGATATTCATAAGTCCCGAGCCGTCGCCCTCAAGAGTGATGAGCGGATACTGAATTCTGTTGACGTTGCAGTAGCCGTAATACGAAAGAATCAGCGTGCCTTTTGAACAGCCGCTCTGGTCTCGGCTCGCAGCAGAGCCTGCGCCGCGAACCCCAGCGCCGTCGGGAAGGACAACAGAATTATCAAAGCGGTAGACGCCTGCGGGAAGATAGACTATGCCGCCTGTAGAAGCCGCTTTTTCGAGCATTTCCTTAACAGCAGGTGAAGCGTCGGTTTTGCCCGTTTTATCGGCATCTACAACATAAAGCACGGCGTTCGGCTTTTCGTAGGTTTTGTTGTAATCGAGTGTATATTTCTCCGTCGAAGCCTTTTCACGGTGGATATTTTTGCCCTTGACCTTGCCGCAGGTAACGGTGTTGGTGAGCATCACAACGGATTTGTTGGTGTCGTATATTGCGTATTTTTCGCCGCAGACCGTGCTGTTACAGATGGAATATCCCCACTGCCTGCCGCGGTGCATGACAGCCTTTTCCTCAGCGTAAATTCCGTACTCGCAGTCGGTCAGCGAAAGCTCGAAAAATGTGCCAGAAAATGAAGCTCTCGGGCCTACGGCAAAATAGATTCCGTATTTGCAGTTTTCAGCGGAAATATCGCAGAACTCAGGCCATTCAAGGTCGCCGAGCACGAACGCCGAAAGATTTGCCTTTGTGTATTCGTTGAGGGCGGCTATATCGGGAGCGTTGTACTTCTCCCCTGCCTGCGCCCAGTATCTGCCGCTGATATGGAACGATTTCACCGTATCGACATCGGCACTGTTGAAGTTTGACATACCCTCATAAAGGCAGGTGCCTTTTACATTCTCAACCGTCAGCATTTCGTGGCACTGATATTTGTCGTTTTTCCACTCCGTGCACGCGCCGATTCCTCTGTAGGAATTGAGCATGGTGCAGTTTCTGATTGTCTCAAGCATATAGTTCGCGCCGTAGCCGTCAATGTAAAAGGTGTAGGGGTACGGAACAACATTGTCAATGCTCTGATTGGGATACCAGATTGTCAGCCCGACAGCTCCTGCACTGCCGCCGACATTGAAAAGAGCGGGGTTGTATGTATCCGTGGACGGAACATCGGCGATTATCACCGTGCCGTAATCCGTGCCCTCGTCGGGATTCTGCCAGTCGCCCATAACCGTTACAAACGGACGGATTGTTATGCCTGAGCAGAGACGGTACGAGCCGACAGGAAGAAAAACGGTGCCGCCGCCTGCCTCAAAAAGCTCGTCAATCGCTCTTTGAAGTATCGCAGAGCAATCCTCTTTGCCCATATTGTCAGCGTTATACGGCGCATCGGTCAGAACGATGTCGGCAACGACAACATCACGGGTTGGATAGACAGTTTCAACAATCTTCGGCTGCTGAGAAACAGAAACTGCGCAGACCGGAAATGAAACAGCTGAAATCAGTATTACAAGGAAAATACACAATGCTTTTTTCATAAAGACACCTCCGTACTGTAATCAATTTCATTATACGGAAAGCGCGGGGCAAAGTCAAATAAAACTGTATTTTTTAATCTGTATTTAATATTGAATTTAGTTGACATATTTGATATAATAAAACAGAAGGAGTGATATAAATGTCGGAAACTTCATTTGATTTATCTCTTATTGTCCCCTGCTTTAATGAAGAAGGTAATGTTCAGCTGTTTTTTGACGAAGTGAGCCGCGTATTTGAAGGCAAAGACTTCACATACGAATTTGTTTTTGTCGATGACGGAAGCAGGGACATGACTTATTTTAATCTTAAAAAAATATATGAGGATAATCCCGAGAGTAATATTCAGATTATCTCTTTCAGCAGAAATTTCGGCAAGGAGGCCGCGATTTACGCGGGGCTTTCCAACACGCGCGGAGAAAAAATCTGCCTTATTGACGCGGATTTGCAGCAGCGTCCCGAGGTTGTGCTTGAAATGCTCGATGTCATGAAAAATGATGAAAATGTTGACTGCGTTGCCGCCTATCAGGAAACGAGAAAAGAGGGCAAGGCGATGTCGGCTGTCAAATCGGCGTTTTACAAGCTGATAAACAAGGTGTCGGACAGCGAATTCAAGGACGGCGCGTCGGATTTCCGCCTTTTCAAAAAGAATGTCAGAGACGCAATACTCGAAATGACCGAGTATCACCGCTTCTCGAAGGGACTTTTCGGCTGGGTAGGCTTCAACACGGCTTATATCCCCTACAATGTTGAGGAGCGCGCGAGCGGAACTTCAAAATGGAGCGCGAGAAAGCTCATTAAATACGCTCTTGAGGGCATAATTTCTTTCTCGACCTTCCCCCTCAAGCTCGCAACCTACACGGGCACTATTTCTTCCATTCTCTCCATTCTTTATCTTATTGTCGTTGTAATTCAGAAGCTCGCTTTCGGCATCAATGTTCCCGGTTACGCGACAATCGTTGTGCTTCTGCTTTTCATCGGCGGAGTTCAGCTTTTCTGTCTCGGAATTTTGGGCGAATATCTTTCAAAGGTTTATATTGAGGTCAAGAACAGACCTGTTTATCTCATAAAAAATCATATTAAATGAGGTTGAATTATGAAAAAAATAGTTGTTGTGGGCGCGGGCCACGGCGGACTTATTGCCGCCGCAAAGCTCGCTAAGGACGGCGCAAAGGTTACTGTCTATGAAAAATCCAAAAGAGAAGATTTAGGGCACGACTGGGAAGACAGATTCACCTTTTCCATTCTTTCAAGGCTGATTGAAAAGGACGAAAAGGACTTCCCCGAGGGCTGCTGGAGATACAGGGGCGACTGCGCTTTTGTAAGCCCTGCTAAGCGCAAAAAGGTTGTAATCAACTATAATGACGACAACCGTCAGCGCATCATGTGGCGCAAGACGCTCATTGACATGCTCATTGACTACGCCGAAAAGTGCGGCGTTGAGTTCTCTTATGAAAACGAGGTTTATGCTCCGCTTGTTGAGGATAACCGCGTTATCGGAATTGCCTGCTCAACCGGCGATATAAAGTGCGACCTTGTTATTGACGCGGCAGGCGCGTTCTCACCCGTGAGAATGAATCTGCGCGACGACGCGGAAATCGAGTCTCTCCCCCGCCGCGGCGATATTTTCTACGCCTACAGAGCGTATTTCAAGCGCGACAAATCAGTTGCCATGCCCGAGATACCCTTTGAGGTTTATATGTACCACGAGGGCGAAAAGGGACTTTCATGGTTCAACACGAACGAGGACAATGTTGACATGCTTATCGGCAGAATTGAGCCGCTGAGCGACGAAAAAATTATTGAGCAGTTCCTCATTTTCCAGAAAGACCATCCGTGGTTCAACGACCAGATTGAGCACGGCGGAAAGTACGGCGCGATTCCCGTCAGACGACCGCTCACGCTCATGGTTTATAACAACTACGCCGCGGTCGGCGACAGCGCGTTCATGACAACACCGATGAACGGAATGGGCATTGACCTTTCACTTCTTGCGGGCGAGCTGCTTGCCGAGACAGTCAAAAAATGCAACGGCAACTACTCAAGAGAAAGGCTGTGGGAATACAACAGAAAGTTCCATGCCCTTTACGGCGGTGAAACCGCCAAAAACGAAGGACTCAAAAACGCGATTCTCTCTATCCCCTCTGAGGGTGTTGATTTCCTGTTTGAAAACGATGTTATTCAGTCCTCCGACCTTGCAGGCGCAGGCAGAAACACGAAGCTCTCCGCTCTGCTGGGCAAGGCTTTCAGAGGAATGAAGAAGCCGAAATATTTTCTCGCGCTTATCAAAGGTCTTATCCGCGGAAGCAAGGCGGCGCGTACATACAAAAAAGCTCCCGAGGAATTTGACATAAAGAAAATCAGAAAATGGGATAAGAAGATTAAGAAGCAGGATATACAGATACCGTAAAAAGCAATTGAAGCACAATCTTGGCTGTCGCATTCAGATGCAGAAAGCGTTTTCTTCGACCGACGGTGTATGCGATACTCCGAGGGCGAAAAAACGCTTAGAAAAGTAAAATAATATCAACTGAATTATCATAAAAATAAGCAATTCTGAAATTTCGGGTTTATCTTCCGTTATATCAGAATTGCTTTTATTTATTCTTTATTTATTTTACTTTTTGGTCTGCGCTAAATGCGGCAGCCAAATATTAGAATTTGAACTCGGGGAGGTAGTCCTTGTGTGCCTCTTTAAGCTCTGCGAAGCACTGTGTGGCTTTCTTGTAGTCGCCAACGAGGGGATGAATGAGAAGGCCCTCGATAACCTTTGACTCGTCGCCTGTTACTGCACCCTCAACGGTGTATTTCTCATAAGCCTTAACAACACGCATGAGGTTCTTGATGTGCTTTGACTGATTCTGCTCAACCTTAACGGGTGTTGCGCCGTCAGCGCCGATAACAGCAGCGATTTCAACAACATCGTCGTCATCCATGAAATCAAGTGTGCCGTTGTTCTTGATGTTAACAACATGAACATCTTTCTTGTCGTTTGCGATTGAATCAATAAGAGAAACAGCCGCAAGTGAATATTTATGACCGCCGCGCTGGTCAAGGAGTGCGGGTTTAACGCAAAGCTCCTCGTCCTGATACATCTTGAGAAGCTCTTCTTCGATTTCCATGCATCTCTGAGCTCTTGTCTGACCGCCCTCGCGCTGATGCTCGAGCTTAGCCTCACGGCAGTAATAATACTGAAGATATGATGAGGGAAGTCCCTGAATGGTCTTGAGGCACTCAATGTCAAAGCCGTCGTCCTTGATGTTTGCCATTACCTTGGGTGAGAAGCCGTTTTCGATAAGCTCGGGGAGCTTTTCAACGCCGTCCTTCTTAACGGAGGTAATCCAGCTTAAGTGGTTGAGTCCGAGATATGTAATCTCGCTGTCCGCGCCTGTGATTTCCTTAACATCGTCAAGCATATCAATGGGAACATTGCAAAGACCGATATTCTTAACATTTGTGTGGTTGAGAACGAACTCTGTGATGATGCCCGAGGGATTGGTGAAGTTGATCAGCCATGCGTCGGGGCAGATCTCTTCGATCTTCTTACAGATATTGCCGATGACGGGGATGGTTCTCAGCGCCTTGAAGAAGCCGCCGATGCCCGTCGTTTCCTGTCCGATGAGATCGTACTTGACGGGGATGGATTCATCGAGG
>JAZUFU010000046.1:0-37369 GCA_045640865.1 Acutalibacteraceae bacterium
GTGCTGTATGACGGATTAGGCGCAAAATCGGGGTCGTCCTGATTGCTGAAATCATCTTTAAGCCTTGCCGTCTGCGGATATGCTGCCTGCCATACCTCCGTTTTCCACGGAGAAGCGTAAAGATTAGTCCACATACTCGCGTCTTTCAGAGAATTTGTAAACCAGCCGCCGTTTACACCGTCAATTGCTCTCTGGTCATAGGAAATCGGGCGGTCATTTGAATTGATAATGATATTGTTGCGCACATCAAGGTCGCGTCCGCCGCCGAGATGAATACCGATTTTCGGTACATTTATAAGGAGATTGCCGTAAATTGTCTGCCCCGAAAGAGCGTCGTCCATATAAATTCCGTCGGGAGTATGTCCGTCCGCACCGAGGTCATAAAGGCAGTTATAGCGGATAACCGTGCCGTACCAGTCCCATCTGCGTCCCGAGTAAATCGCGCCCGCATCGTCGGAAAGGAGACATACATCATGAATAACATTGTACTCGATAATGTGATTGTTGCCGCTGTAGGTTATCGCCTCGTGAGGCGAGTTATACATTTCGTTATGCGAGCAGATGTTGCCCACGCCGCTGAGAGTAACCGCAGGCTGATAGGTCTGATAAATTTCCGACCAGTCGTGAATGAGGTTGTTGTCCGCTTTGCTGTTGCCTGCCGTGAGCGTTTCTCTGTCGCCGCCTGCGATATATATGCCGCCCATGCCCGTGCGTGTGATTTCATTCTCGGATATAAGATTGTTGCAGCCGTCCGCATATATCGCGCTGCCCGCAACATTTTTTATAAGGCAGTTTTTAACCGTTACATTGTTGCCGCTGATGATTACCGCATCGCCCCTTGTGCCTTTTACGGTTAATCCGCTGAATGTAAGATAATCTGATTTAACATTTATTATCGGCTTTGTTGTGAGCGTGAGGTCAACTGTTGCCGAGCTGAAATCATCGGACGGATAGAGATAAATTATTCCGTTGTCTCTGTCAAGGTACCATTCGCCCTCCGAGTCAAGCTCCTCAAAAACGTTGAAGAAATAATAGGGCGCGTCCACTTTTGTGCCGTATGTACTTACAAATTTCGGTGAAAGCTCTCTCGTTTCGTAATCAAATGAGCCGATAAGCGTTGAAGCGTCCGCCCAGTCATATTTCCAGAAGCCGAACATCCACACATCGTCAAGAGTTTCCCAGCTGTTTATGCGCTTGGCGAGCTTTTTGCTCACCTCATAAACATCGCTTTCGGGGTTTCTGATGCTGTCCCAGTTCGGAACAGCCGTCAGCGAGCCGTCACTCTCTCTGCCGAGTCCTGTTTTAACCACCTTTTCGGTGTAGAGCCAGCCGTCGTTCGGGTATCTTGCGATTGTCTGCCTTTTATCGTTGACAAAAAGCTCGCAGTAAAGGTCGCCCGTGTAATCGCCGTCATATTTATGTGCGGTGTTGTAAGAGCCTATGGCGTAAATCTTGCCGTACTGCTCAGCGGTTATGCCGAAATCACCGAGGTCAAGGCAGACAACCTTTTTCTGTGCTTTCTTTGTGAGCCTTGAAAGCATATTTTCGTCAGTAACCTTACCGAAATCCTTTCCGCTTATGGAAATTCCGCCGTTGAGCACAACCTCGCCGTCGCCGTAGGCGCAGTATGTAATCGGGCAGTTCTCTGTTCCGCTGTCTTCCTCTGTGAATTCAAGCGAAGAAACACGGTAATCGCCTGCCATAACCGCAACGGTGATTCCGTCAAGCGCGGATTTGTCCATGCTTCTTATGGTATCTCTCGCTTTTTCGATTGTGGCGAACGGCGCGTCAAGGCTGCCGTCGTTAGAGTCGCTTCCGTTCACGGAAACATAAAAATCAGCATCGTCCACAATTGCCGCCTCTTTTTCTGTGTAATCGCCAAAGCCTTTCGGTGCTGTTACTCTGTACTTTTCGACTATTCCGCTACCGAAAAGAGCAAGAAAGCACATAAGCAGAGCCATTAAAAATGTTTTTATTCTCAGACACATATTTATTCCTCCCTGATTATTTCATCAGTTCATTGTACTGATAACATCTTACATAGTCAACCTTAAACTCAACAGGCCAGTTCTTTTCGGGCGTATGGGTGATTTTGCCTGTTCCGTGCCTGTCCGCGTCGGCAATACCGTCATTACCCGCAACCTCAACGGAAAGAAGCAGGTATTCGGGGTTATCCGAAACGCCGCCCGTGCTGAGCCTGCCTGTTTCATAGCCGTTAATATAGAAAATATATTCGTCCTTGTTCCACTCAACGCCGTAGGTGTTGTACTCCTCATACGGATTGTTTTCCATGAAAAACTTGCCGATTGAGTCATTCTTGTGGCCGTCGCCGTAGCCGTCATAATGTATGCCCGTTACAACAGCGTCCGCGCCCCACCAGTGGTCTTTGTAGTACATCGACTCGAAAACATCAACCTCCGTGCCGTCGTCGCCGTAGCCGTCAACATTATAAACGCCCTCGTTCATCATCCAGAACGCAGACCACAGCCCCGTCGCGGCAGGCAGAATACAGCGCACCTCATAGTAGCCGTAGCACTGCTCAAATTTGTCTCTCGTAGTGAGAATTGTGGAATAATACCCCGCGCCGTATTCATCAAAGTTTATTGTATCATGCCATTTTTCATAATAGCGGTTGGGAAGCGGCTCAGAGAGATAATCAGCGGAAATTATAAGATTTCCGTCCTCGACTCTCGCCATGTCCTCGTGCCAGTAGCCGCCCTTGCGCTTGACAACCCACCACTCGGGGCCCCATTTGGTGCCGTCGATTTCGTCGCCGTCAAATTCGTCGTTCCATGTCAATGTAAATTTGCTCATGTCAATCTGCCTGTCGCTGATTTTCTGAGGCAGACCGAAAAAGGTGTTCACAGACGGTGAAATAAAAGTAAGCAAAGAAATTAGTGCCGCAATAAGTTTTTTTATCATGGAAATCCCTCCGCAGAATAAGATTGATTTCATTATAGCAGTTGAACTGTGTTTAGTCAATCAAGAGGATAAGTATTGACCGCAAAATACTGTTCTGATTCCCTCAAAATCTTTTGTGCCGTTTTTATGTATTTTTATTCCTTTTCTGACTCATGAGCAGTTTTTATGTGTATAATTATTTCAGAAATCTGATTATCGCAGCTTTTTGCGGGGAGCTGATGTCCATGATTTAACATAATGGCATATTTTGATGAAATTTCATCAGCAAAAAAGAGCAAATGCTCTGATATTTGTTGAAAACAGACAAAGAAAAAAGAAAAAAATCATATATTATGACATTCAAGAATATATTGATTAGACAAAAACAAATATGCTATAATCAGATAAAGTATATTTTTAAGGAGGTATAGAATGGCTAACTGTCCAAAATGTGATGCTCACCTGAAATTGACAGACTGGCGGCAGAATTGCCCCCATTGCGGCGCAAACATTGTCGTCTATGACATTCAGGAGCGGCTTATGGCACAGGCTGACATTGCGGAGGTCGAACATTATCATTTCCAGAAAAAAGTTGACCGACTCAAAGCCTCGTTTATTGGCTCAAAGCTTGCAATCACGAGAATCATCACATCACTTATTCCCGCAGGTGCGGTATTTCTTCCGCTGATGAAGGGCAAAATTTCAGAACCCTTTAAGCCTCTTGACGGCGGAGTCAGCCTGCTCGATGTTATCAACAATATCGACGGACTTACGGGCGACGGAATCCCGACAATGCTTTCTGAAAGCAATAAAGCGGGCATATTCTTTGTTGCTTCTATTGCGCTGTTTGTGCTTTCGGCACTTGCAATGCTTCTTCATTTTATTCTCAACACCCTTTCGTGCTCACCTAAGGGCAAACCGAGAAACATGGCAATGGATGTTATTATCCTTGTTACAACCTTTGCTTCGGCAATCTGCTTCTATATGATGCCTGATAATCCGTTCATCAAAGGAACTCTCGGTATCGGCGCGCTGCTTTACATTCTGCTTCAGATTGTGAATGTTGTTATCGACTACATGACAATGAAGCAGGGCATTCCCGTTAATCACAAGCAGTGCTATGTCGGCGGTATTCCGATTGAGGAATATTTCGAGATGCAGGAAAGAGGCATGACAACTCCTGAAATCCGCAAGATTCAGTACGAGCGTCTTCAGGCTATGCAGGATGCGGCTGATGCCGCCGCTGCTGAAAAAGCAAGAGAAGAAGCAGAGAGAGAAGCAGAAAAAGCGAGAGAAAAAGAAGAAAAAGCAAAAGATAAAGCTGAGAGAGAAAGAGAAGAGGAGGTGGCGCGCTGATGAGTGAAAACAATATAAATGAAAACGCTGAGTTTGAAAAAGCTGACAGAAGCATCAATCAAAGCAACGGCGTTAATCAGGCTTATATGATGAACCGTATCTTCTGCTCCACCAAAGAAAGAGTCAGCTTCATTCTTCATAATGCGTTCGGAACTCTCGGCATCGGCAAATACGATGTTGACTCCGATATCTGGCTTTACAAGATTTACGGCATTGAGCCTGTTGCTTATGCCAAGGCTAAAGTTGCCCTCACCGCATGGGATATAATCAACGACCCCATTTCCGCGGCGATTGTTGATAATATGCGTACCCGCTGGGGTAAATTCAAGCCTTTCCAGTATCTTTCAATTATACCGAGCATTTTAATCGGTATTTTTACCTGCTTCCTTCCTGTTATCGCTTCAGGTCTCGGGCTCGGAACATCCAGCAGGCTTACAATGTTTATGGTTCTCAAGTGGGTAACCGAGACAGTAAACGCGCTCTTAGGTTCCAACGGTATCGGATATCTGGATAACGTATTCACCCCCAACCCGAACGAGCGTACATCGCTGCTTGTAAGTTCTGAGTTTGTAGGCAGCCTTTTAAGTAAATTCCCCGCGCAGGTAATGGGTCTTCTTTATGACCTTATAGGCAACGGTGTAATCGGGGCGAGCATTACCAAGGTGTTTGTTGTTACAAAAACAATTGTGTGGGTTATCGCGACTGTTCCCAACATTCTCTGGTACATTTTCAGCCGTGAGAGAGTTGCCCAGTCGGAAAAGCCCCCCAATCCTGTCAAGAGCGTTCTTTCCGTATTCAAAAACAGACCGCTTCTTATCTACACCCTCAGCGGACTTATTGACGGCATAAACATAGGTACAGGCGAAGACCTTTATTACAATGATGTTCTTCACTTCAACCTTCTGCCCACAATAGCAGGTATCCCGGGTTCTCCTATTTCATACGCATCATACGCTATGGTTCCGAAGCTGAGAAAGATATTCTCAACAAAGGCACTCTGGTTCTTCTCAAGAGGTTCAATCGTATTCAGCGAAGGCTTCTTCTTCCTTGTCGGCCTTATCGGCGGTCAGAAGAAAGGCCTGTATCTGCGTAAAATTCCCATGACAATAGCTTTTGCAATCGGCAACTGCGTTGAAATGTTCTTCTATGCAACAAAGGGCATCATAGGCAAAGAGATTAACTATGAGGTTCTCGACTACTGCGAATGGAAGAACGGCTTCCGTGTTGAGGCTACAATCACCCTCATCACAGGCTATTTCAACAAAGTAAAAGATGCTATCCTCAATATTGTCAACGCAAATCTTCTTCAGAACTGGGCAAATTATGAGATAGGTGAAACAACCGTTCAGACAGCGGAAACAAAGTGGAGACTCTTCCTTATTGCTTTCGGTCCGCACCTTATCTTCGACGTCCTTTCACTTCTGCCGATGATTCTTTATAACATCGACAAGAACACCCGTGAAAGAATGTATAAGGAACTTGAAATCGCACGTTCCGCAAGAGCGGCGGCAGAGCTTCAGAAGAACGAAGATGTTCTCTCAGATTTAGAAGGATAAAAATTTATAAAAAAAGAAGTACGGATTCAATCGAGTCCGTACTTTTTTCATATGAAGATTTTTTATACAAAAAGAAACAGCCGCCCTTTTGGACAGCTGAATCGTTAATGTTGGCGTCTTCCTATCTTCCCAGGCGGCCGCCCGCCAAGTATTGTCGGCACTAATGAGCTTAACTACCGTGTTCGGGATGGGAACGGGTGGACCCTCATTGTCATAAACACCAACTCCGGAACGGTGTGTCCGTTCCTTAATGCTTGATTATATTACCACACTATTATGAGCTTGTCAACCCCTTTTTTGAATTTTTTTTACTTTTTTGCAAAAATTTTTATATATTCGCATTTTCGCGCCGTATCTTGACTTTTTTGCCGTTTGGCGGTAAAATTACTTACAGCCTGTCAGCGGGAAGTTCGGTGAAAATCCGTCGCAACAGCCATTACCGTGATTGATTTTAAATCATAAGTCGGGGAACCTGACGGCCAACAATAATAACGAAAGCTTTGGGCAGGAAAGCCGCGTTGTCTGTTTCCGTTTCGGATTCGGTCTGCTGCTGTGCGCCCTCGTTTTCGGGGGCGTATATTTTTTGGAGGCGGTTTTACGGAAAACGCAAGAGAATACTATATTGAGCTTTTGAAAAAGACAGCCGAAAAAGAAGGCAGACTTCCGAAAAAATCGGATTTTTCTCAGGACGAGGTCAACCGCATCAAGGGAATTTTCGGCCCGTGGCCGTGGGCTCTTGAGGCGGCGGGGCTGAAAGAATCAAAAAAAGAAGAACGGCAGGAAAAGAACAGACAAAAGCATCAGCGTTCAAGAGAAAGAAGAAAACAGTTCAAAGAAAGCGGGGAGAATAAAAATGGAACAGATTAAAATTGAAAATCTGAGTTTTTCATATCCCCTCTGCGACGAAAAAGCAATAGACAGTCTTTCGCTAAGTGTAAAAAGCGGTGAGTTCATTCTGCTCTGCGGCTCAAGCGGCTGCGGAAAAACAACTCTTTTAAAGCAGCTCAAAAAAGAGCTTGCGCCTCACGGCGAAAAAACGGGGGAAATTTTAATTGACGGCAAAAATGCGGATGAATTTTCGCTTCGTGAAAGCGCGGAAAAAATCGGCTTTGTCATGCAGAATCCCGACACGCAGATTGTAACGGACAAGGTGTGGCATGAGCTCGCCTTCGGTCTTGAGAATCTCGGGCTTTCAAGTGCGGAAATCCGCCTTCGCACAGCGGAAATGGCTTCATATTTCGGCATAAATGAGTGGTTTAACAAGAAAACAGCGGAGCTTTCGGGCGGTCAGAAGCAAATGCTCAATTTAGCGTCCGTTATGGCAATGCACCCCGACATTCTCCTGCTTGACGAGCCGACATCTCAGCTTGACCCCATAGCGGCGGAAAATTTTCTCTTCACCGTCGGCAAAATTAACCGCGAGCTCGGCACAACCGTCATTCTCACCGAGCAGAGGCTTGAGGAGGCGTTTGCCTATGCGGACAGAGTTATTCTCATGGACGACGGTAAAATCGTATTTGACGGAGCACCCGAAAATACAGGCGAAAAGCTTAACGCTCTGCCTGCTTTTCTGCGCTCGGCCGCTCCGACAGCAATGAGAATTTTCAGTCGGTTCGGCGGCGAAAAATGCCCCGTAACCGTCCGCGACGGGCGAGAATATCTCAGCGGAAAAGAGCACAAAGACGAATTCATTTTCAACGAAAAAACTTTCCCGGAAATCAACGCCGTTGAGCTTCGTGAAATCTCTTTCAGATACGAAAAAAACGGGAAAGATATTTTAAAAAATCTGTCGCTGAAAATCCCCGAAAAAACTTTCTTCGCCGTTCTCGGCGGCAACGGCGCGGGCAAAACAACGCTCCTTAAAATAATTTCTTCCGTGCTTTCGCCTTACAGCGGAAAGGTGAAAATCTACGGAGAAAGCTCCAAAAAAAGCGGCGTAAAAATTGCCGCTCTGCCGCAGGATGTTCAGGCACTTTTCACCGCCAAAACGGTTATGCTCGACCTTAAGGAAATCGAAAAAAACGAAGAAAAAATCAGAGAGATTTCACGCCTTGTTAAGATTGAAAATCTGCTCCAAAAGCACCCGTTCGATTTAAGCGGCGGAGAGCAGCAGAGAGCGGCACTTGCAAAGGTGCTTTTGTGCGAGCCGAAAATTCTTCTCCTCGACGAGCCGACCAAGGGAATGGACGCCGAGTTTAAAGAGGACTTTGCCGATATAATCAGTACGCTTAAAAAGAACGGCTGTACGGTGATTATGATTTCTCACGATGTGGAATTCTGCGCGAAATATGCCGACCTCTGTGCCATGCTTTTTGACGGTGAAATCGCCGCCGCTGAGCCTTCGCGCACATTCTTTAATCAGAACAGATTTTACACCACCGCCGCAAGCAGAATGGCACGGGGAATAATCAAAAACGCCGTAACAGATGAGGATATTTGCCTATGTATAAAAGAAAAATAATTTCAGCGGTGATTCTCTGCGCCGTAATTCCCGCCACCGTTATTCTCGGCTGGTTTCTTTCAAACGGAAAGCAGTATTATCTGCTGAGCCTTATTGTAATCGCCGTCTCAATGCTCCCGTTTTTTCTTTCGCTTGAGCGCAAAAAGTTACAGGCTCGGGAGCTTGTGATAATCGCAAGTGTTTCGGCAATCGCGGCGGCTTCACGCGCGGCATTTTTCTTTCTGCCGCAGATAAAGCCGATGTGCGCCGTGCTTATAATTGCCGCCCTCACTTTCGGCGCGGAGTTCGGTTTTGTAAGCGGCGCGCTGTCGATGCTGATTTCAAACTTTGTTTACGGTCAGGGAATGTGGACGCCGTTCCAGATGATAGGAATGGGCATGACCGTTTTTCTCTGCGCGATAATTATAAAAACTTTCAAAATAAAAAACAGAATAATTATCGGCGTAATCAGCGGCGTTTTCTGCTTTTTTGTATATGGAATAATCGTCGATTTGGGCTCCGTTTTCATGATGGTTTCACAGTTCAATTTAAAGTCGATTCTTGCGGTTTATTCGGCTGGAATTCCGTTCAATATAATTCACAGCATTTCGACCGCCGTTATCGTTGCGCTCATTCAGCCGCCCGTAACCGAAAAGCTTGAAAGAATAAAAATTAAATACGGGATTTTCGCGGAAAAATCAATAAAGTAAAAACGGCAGTTTCTTGTATTCGGAACTGCTTTGTGCTATAATCTGTTTACAGAAAATTTTATTTTCAAAGGAGACTCTTATGAACATTTATTATCCGAACGAAAAAAGCCTTGAGGGCATAACGCACATGTGCGTTGCCGCTCACCAGGACGACATTGAAATAATGGCTTACGCGCCTATCGCCGAGTGCTATGACAGCGATGAAAAATTCTTTGCGGGTGTTGTTGTTACCGACGGCGCAGGCAGCCCCCGCACAGGCGAATATTCCGACTGCACAGACGAGCAGATGAAGAAAATCAGAGTTCTTGAGCAGCAGAAAGCGGCGGATATAGGAAAATACCGCGCAGCGATTCAGCTCGGCTTTGCTTCAAAGGAGGTTAAAAATCCCGCGAACGGCGACCCTGTTAAGGCGATTTACGACCTGCTTATGGAAATTCAGCCTAAGCACCTTTACACCCACAACCCTGCCGACAAGCACGAAACTCACGTTGCGGTTGCGCTGAGAACGATTGAAGCTGTAAGGCGCATGCCCAAAGAAAAGCGCCCCGAAACTTTTACCGCGCTTGAGGTGTGGCGTTCTCTCGACTGGCTCCCCGATGATGACAAGGTATGCCTCGACACAGCGCCTTATCCCGAGGTTGCCCGTGAGCTGCTGACAGTTCACCGCTCACAGGTTGTCGGCGGCAAAAGATATGACAATGCCGCAATAGGCAGACGCTTTGCCAATGCGACATTCTTTGCCTCTCACGACACCGACGCGATGACAAGCATGAGCTTCGGCCTTGACCTTATGCCGCTCATCGAAAGCGAAAAAGCCGTGAAAGAATTTGTCGGCGAGTATATCGACAAATTCAGAAGTGAGGTAAATTCCACTCTTGAAAGGTTGTGCGGCGAATGATTAAATTCGGAACAGGCGGCTGGCGAGCCGTCATAGGTGAAGATTTTATATGCGACAATATCCGCAGAGTTGCCGCAGGTATCCTTGAGCTTGCAAAAGCCGAAAATAACACAGATAAGCCGATAATCGTCGGCTATGACAGACGCTTTCTTTCAGAAAACGCCGCAAGATGGGTTGCCGAGGTGCTTGCCGCAGGCGGAATAACGGTCTGGTTCATGAACCGCTCCGTTCCCACGCCGCTCGTCATGCACACGGTTAAGGATAAAGAGCTTCATTACGGAATTGAAATTACCGCAAGCCATAACCCGTCAAATTATAACGGCATAAAGCTCGTTGTTGAGGAGGGCAGAGACGCTCCCGTTGAAACAACAGAAAAGCTCGAAAGCTTCATTGAAAATATCGGTGAAGTGAAGTCCGTTGATTTCACCGCGGCAGTTGATGAGGGAAAAATTGTCTATCTCAAAAATCCGTTCAACAAGTTCCTCGACGATATTATTGCTCAGCTCGATATGGAGGCTCTGCGTGAAAGAGGTCTGCGCGTAATATTTGACACAATGCACGGCTCGGGTGCTTACCCCCTGCTTGTAATTTTCCATACAGCGCGCTGCACCATTGACACAATAAACCTCAACAAGGACGCTTATTTTGGCGGTCTGATGCCCGCGCCGAGTGAGCAGGCTCTCGCAATGCTTAAAAATACCGTTGTCAAGGACGCTTACGACATGGGAATTGCCATGGACGGCGACGGCGACAGGCTCGGAATAATCGACAAATCGGGCAGATACATAAATGCCAACGAAATTCTCTGCATGCTTTACTATTATCTTGTGAAGTTCAAGGGCTGGCGCGGCCCTGTTGTGCGCAACCTTGCCACAACTCACATGCTTGACAGAATTGCCGAGAGCTTCGGCGAAAAATGCTATGAGGTTCCTGTCGGCTTTAAGTATATTTCTTCAAAAATCGACGAGGTTGACGCTGTTCTCGGCGGTGAGTCCTCGGGCGGTCTGACGGTAAGAGGGCATATTCACGGCAAAGACTCGGTCTATGCCGCTTCGCTCTTTGCAGAAATGGTCAGCGCGACAAATAAAAGCCCGTCTGAAATCATGGACGAGCTGGAAGAAAAATTCGGCTGCTTCAGAATGGTGGAGGACAATCTCCGCTTTGCTCCCGAGCAGAAGGACGAATTCAATAAAATTCTTATGGTTGATAAAATGCTCCCCGATTTCAGCGAAGAAATCGAGCGCGTAGGTTATGAGGACGGCTGCAAGGTCTATTTTAAAAACGGAGATTTCGTAATCTGCCGCTTCTCGGGCACGGAGCCGCTGCTTCGTATTTTCGCCGAAAGCTCTTCAAAGGAAAAGGCGGCGACATATATCACAGCGTTCAGAAACTTCCTTAAAATCTAAATTAAAGGAGATATTTTTATGAAACTCGCGGTAAAAATTCTTGCTTTTTTAATGTCCCTGCTGTTCACTTTCGGCGGAGCGTCGCAGTCTGTGCTGAAATACACCGACGGCGAACCGATTACTCCTGAAAAAAGAGACTACTGCTTTGATAATGACCGCCTGCTTATCGGCGCGTACTACGGCGACATTGACCATGTGAAAGAAGCAAAGGAAGCGGGTATTGATTTCATAATCGACAGCTCAGTTGACGAGGCTTTCCTTGACGAGTGTCAGAAATACGGCATAGGCGTTATCTCAAACGGCTACAATCTTCCCGGCGGTTACAGCTCTCTCAACCCCGAAAATGAAAAAAGCTGGGTGAAGTTTGACTACACTCAGTACAGAAACCACCCTGCTCTGTGGGGCGACGATTTCATTGACGAGCCGAACGCTGACGCTTTTGAGAATATCGCAAAATCTCTCGAGGTTTATAATGCAAATACAGACGGCAAAATCGGTCTTGTAAATCTTTTCCCTGCCTACGCCAACGAGGATCAGCTCAGCGAGTACCCCGAAAGGACGGACAAGGAGGATTTCTGGCTCGGCAAGACGGATGCGGGCTGCTTCGACGCGGAATCC
The DNA here is from genome assembly GCA_045640865.1 of Acutalibacteraceae bacterium. Classification (GTDB taxonomy): domain Bacteria; phylum Bacillota; class Clostridia; order Oscillospirales; family Acutalibacteraceae; genus CAG-488. The sequence goes on from JAZUFU010000046.1 coordinate 11,886, forward strand.
TACAAAATGTATATTTCCGATTACATCAACAAAATTCCGACTGATTACATCTGCGCTGATATTTACCCTTACAGGTCAAAGAAAAATGTGTTTGACAAAGAGGTTAAATCGACGATAAAAAACTGGCTTTTCAACCTTGATGTCATGGCTGAGGCGTGCCGCGGCACGGGACGCGATTTGTGGATTATAACTCAGGCGTCGGGCGAAACAAAGAACGGTGAGCCCGGCGGCAGAAATCCGAGATACTGCGACGAGGTTACTGATATAAGTCAGCAGTGCTATGCCTGCCTTGCATTCGGTGCAAAGGCGATAATTCACGCACAGTTTGCCGCAAAGGGCTGGTGGGATCCCGAACGTTCCCACATGATAGATGTTGACGGCAACACCACCGAGACTTATGACGCGGTCAAGACCGTTGACGGCTACCTTGCGGCATTCGCGAAAGAATACGGCAGATACACCTACGAAAGCACATATCTTGTTCACCCGATCTGCGTAACGGGGCAGAAGGATATTTCACTTGCTACGACAGACCCCGACAAGGTGCTTAAAATGGCTTCTCTCAGCGGTCTGCTTGTCGGAACATTTACATCCGACAACGGAAAAGCCTACATAATCACCAACATGGAGGAGCTCAACAAAAACAAGTCTGCTCATTTCACTTACTGTGTGCCGAAAGATTGCGATGTTACGGTTTATCAGAAAGGTGAAGCGAAAACATACTCCGCAGGCTCGCTTATGCGCATCAGGCTCGACGCAGGCGAGGGAATATTCATGACAGAGAACAAATAAATGACAGCAAAAACAGAGGGTGCGGTTCATTCCGTACCCTCTGCGGTTTTATTGTATATTTTTTATTTTGCGCTGAGGTTCTGCTCGTCAGTTTTATTTATATTGTAAATAAACTTCATGCAGATGAACATTATCACGGTGCCGAACGAAATCAGCGCGGCGTAAAGCACTTTTACACCCGAGCAGAAGCGGTCGGGCTGAATTGCTCCGTCGCCCTCAACAAAGCCGACAGCACTCAGCGAAACGGCAACAACAGCAGAGCCTATGCCCTGCGCGAGCTTTCTGAAAAACGAATACATGGCATAAAGCGAGCTTTCCTCCCGAATGCCCGTTTTTTTCATGCTTACCTCAATGCAGTCGGCAATAATCGCCCACACAACAAGCTGAAACGCGCTGTTGCCGATGTTGGCAACCATCAGCCCAGCAACCCATACGATAATCCCATTTAAATCGCGCGAAACAGGAATAAATACAAGCGCGGCACAGGCAATAACAGAAACAAGCGCAGTCGCCGCCGCATAATTTTTCTTGCCGAATTTTGACACGAGAGTGCCCGTCAGCGGCAGAAAAACAACCATGGGAACATAAGAGGCAAAGGTGGCAATTGTTGTTTTGCCCGCGTCGCCGAAATAATACTGAAAGACGAGGTTGTTGACGGAAACAGTTGAGGTAAAAAATACAATTGACGCCACCGTCGCAAGAGTCGCGCCGACCATGGCTCTGTTTGTAAAAAATGACTTCACAGTTTTTATGTAGTTGGTGTCGGGAGTTTCGCCGCTGTATTCAACGCGTTCCGTAACCATTCTGCGCATGGCAAGAAGAATGAAAAATCCGAGAACGGAAAAGACAATGGCGATGTAAAAAAGCCTGTCGCCGACGAGCTTGTTGTTTTTGTCATAAATAACCGACGGCAGAATCATCACAGCCGCAACGCCCGCACTGGCTCCGATTGAGCGGAACATGGAAAGTGAGGTTCTCTCCCTCGGCTTATCAGTAATCACGGAATTGAGCGAGCCGTAGGGCACATTCACAGCGGTGAAGGCTACTGACCACAGGCAGTATGAAACGAGACACCAGATTGCTTTGCCCGCCTGAGAAAAACTCTTGACGGGAGCGAATACCATGACGGTAAACACGATGAGCACGGCAGAGCCGATGGTTATCCACGGCATGAATTTGCTCTTACCGCTGATTCTTTTTCTGTCAACCATGTTGCCGATAAGAATATCGTTTATCGCGTCCCACACCTTTGAGACAATAATTATCCACGCCCAGTTTTCCGCACTCAGCCCGATATACTGAATATAGAAAAGCATCATGTATGTTGAAAGAAGTGAAAACGAAAGATTACAGCCCATGTCGCCCAGAGCATAGCCGATTCTGTCCCTGTTTGAGAAAAGACGCTTTACATTATTTGTCATCGTGTGCCTGCCTCCGTATGTTTTTGAAACATTATGTATTATCCCGAACTGAAAATTTATTGTTTTTCTGAAGATTTTGCTTTTATTATGCAGAGAACGCACATCGCTGTGCCGAGAATTGAGATTGCGAGCCACGAAAAAATCGTTCCGCCCCAGCCGTAGGCATCAGAAAGGAGCGCAAAGCCGTAGGTCGAAGCCGCACTGCCGACATAGGTTGTGAAATTCAGCGTGCCCGAAAGGGTTGACATATTGTCCTCGTCCGCGTAAATTGCGGGAAGCATACAAACAAGGATAAGGTTGATTCCGTGCATGCAGCCGACGCACAGCGCGCAGAGAACTATCGTGAGAATTATTGATTTATCGTTGAAAACAGCTAAAATCGCATTACTGATAACAACAACGGCAAACATCAGCCCCGCGCATTTAAACGGCTTTTTGCCCATTTTGTTGTATATGATTGATGTGAGCTGAATGCTCGCAAGAGAAAAGATGGGAACAATAACTCCGCTCAGAATTGAGGCTTCACTGCCGAGCTTGAAAACCTCGGAAATATAAGTCGGAACCCATGTTGTAACGCCGTCTCTGAGACTTCCCTGAAAGAAAATCGCAAGCATTGTAAAAATCAGAAGCGGCAGACACATTGAAGCGGTGAGCTTTTTGCTCGCTGTTTTTTCTTTCTTAACCTTTCCGCTGACGGGATAATACATTCCTGTTTCTTTCTCAATTTTAGTTATGAGAAGCCACCACACGGCGGACATTATCAGAGCCGCCGAGGAGTTGACGAAGAACACTCCGCGCCAGCTTGTGAGGGTAATTATCAGCGGAGCGATAAGATAAATCAGAATCGTCGCGCCCGTGCTTCCCCAGCTTACGGCGACACAGCCCTTGTCGTAACGCTCGTTTGTCATTGCGCTTTTCATAATTTTAACCATCGGCGGCCACATAAAGGACTGAGCGAAGCCGTTGATTCCCCACACAACGCACATCACGCCGCCGTTCGGGCAGAACGGAATCGAAAGATTCATAAGACCTGTGAGAATAAAGCCGATAAACATCAGTTTTTTGGGGTTTATCACATCGCCGAGCTTTCCGCTTATGAGCTGACCGACACCGTATGTAATAAAGCCAATTGTTGTAACCGCGCCCGCTGTGGTTTTATCAACATCTCCCGCGGCTATTATTGCCGCGATTACCGCCGCAAAATTTACCCTTGTAAGATAGCTTACAAAATAGGCGGCGGAGCAGAGAGCCGTCAGTTTGTTGGAGTTTTTGCTGTTCAATTTCTGCATTTTTGATTACCTCTTAACATTTGCTTATTAAAACCGCATTATTTTAGCATAAATTTTAATAAAAGTCCATAAAAATTATTGATTATTTTATTTATTTGTGATATAGTGAATTTGATTACAGATTAAGGAGGCTTTGTCATGTCGCTTGGCGGAGAGAAGTATATTTGGGCAGATAAGAAGAGAATTCTCGGTATTCCCATGACATTCACTTATTATGCTCTTTCTGATGACAGAATTTTCGTCGAAACCGGATTGTTCAATATTCAGGACGATGAAGCTCTTCTTTACAGAATAAGAGATATAAGCATGAGCCGTACTCTTTTTCAGAGGATGCTCGGTCTGGGGACAATCAAGATAGCTTCTTCTGATTTATCGCTGCCTGTCATTGTTCTCAAAAACATCAGATATCCCGAAGAGGTCAAGGAAATCATCCACGAGAATGTGGAAAGAGCCAAAATTGAGCGCAGAATCCACATCGGTGAGTTCTCAACCTACGGTATGGACGGAGAAATGCAGGACTTCGAGGAAATCAGACACACCCAGATTTAATAAAGCACAAAAAACCGACGGTAAAATCTTACCGCCGGTCTTATTTTTTGCATTACTTTTTATTTTCAATCTGTGAAATCAGGTATCTGCCCGTATCGTGAAGCAGTTTATACGCCGAGGGCATAAGCTCCGCAGGGTAGGCGCGGAAGAAATTATCCGCCTCAAAGGTGAAATCGCCCTTGTAATCAATGTCGGCAAGAGCCTGTGTGATTTCAGACCAGTCAAGCTCACAGAAAAACGGAGGAAGATGCCTGTCGTGTTTGTAATCATTATCGTGAACATGGAGACAGCCGAGCTTATCGTGCCCGAGAGCTTTAATCAGCTTCGCCGCTGTTGTACCTACAAGCCCCGCATGGCCGATATCCACGCAGGCGGTGAAATACTCGGGGGCGAGCATATCCATCATTTTGCTGAACTCCCGGCCCTCACTGCAAATGTTTGAAACTATGTAGTCGCGGCGTTTGTCTCTGCCGAACATATTTTCCGTTGCGACCTTTACGCCGTATTCCTTGCAGACGGGAATAAGCCTGTTATAAAACTCAGCGTTGAGCTTCAGATTTTCATCGCTTCCCTTGCCGAAATCCGTGGGGTGAACGACGATATTCTGAACACCGAGCAAGCCCGCGATTTCAACCGAACGCTCGATTTTAGGAAAAATCTTTTTGCTGTATTCGGCATCATTGACCTTGAAGCTCGGGAACGGAGCGTGAGCCTGATTGAAGAATTTGCCGTAACCCTCGGCAATCTTTTTCAGCTCGGCTATGTGCTTTTTGTACTCGGGTGTGTTGAGAACAAAATCGTCCTCCTGCATACGGAACATTGAATAATCAAGCGCGTCAAAGCCTGCCTCACAAATCCAGCGGACAGCCTGTTCCTCGCCGAACCGTCTGCCTGCAACATCCGTCTGTGTTGATAAAATCATTTTAAACGCCTCCGTTTATTTATAAAGAACATATTTGCATATCAGATGACCGATAATATAAATTCTGTGTTTAACAGCCCACAGAACATACCAGTCAAGGCTTTTGCTTTTTATTTTGTTTATATCGAACCTGCCGCAAGCTTTTCTGACCATGTCAGATTTTGCGGCTTTTTTAAAGCAGGAAAATTTATTTTTGTTTCTGCTCATATAAATGCGTCTGACAAGCGCGCACATAAAAGTGTTAAGCAATATAAATCGTCCCGCGTCTTCATAATACTCATCGCTTTTTTCAATGCAGTATTTTTCATAGTTTTCATCGCGGATTTTATCGTACAGATTAAAATGATTTATAATATTTACATCAAATTTTTTATCTACGCCCTTACTGATTCCGTCCTGTCGCTGACGATATACATAAGGAAAAATATTCGCAAAGCAGATTTTATCGGCTTTAAGAAACGCTTCGGAATTAAACGCGGAATCCTCGGCAAAGCTGAGTCCCTCAATAAAACGCAGGTCGTTTTCTCTGAGAAAGCTCAGTTTATAAACGCTTCTCCACACAAATGTAAATAAGTGATTTGAGCAGGCAGATTTCATAAGCTCACACAGCTTCTTCTTATCCGCAGAGCCTGTGTATTCAAGCTCTGTTTTTTCTGTTTCTCCTGAATACAATTTACTTATAATTCCGAAATTTATTATCTGAGCATCTTCGTCAAAATGCTTCTCAACGAGCTTCAGCGCGTTTTCACAAAGATAATCATCGCTGTCAACAAACCATATATAATCCCCCGAGGCAACAGCCATGCCCGAATTTCTCGCGCAGGAAAGTCCGCCGTTCTGCTGATGAATCACCTTAATCCTGCTGTCCTTCAGGGCATATTCATCACATATCTGAGGGCAGTTATCGGGTGAACCGTCATCAACAAGGATAACCTCAAAATCGGTGTAATTCTGACTCAGAATTGAGTCAACACACTCCCGTAAGTATTCCTCGACCTTATACACGGGAATAACCACGCTGAACTTCGGCATATTCTCACCTCTTTAAAGAACTTTTGCAATTATCTGACTGAGATATTTCGGGTCGTCAGCCTCGCCGACGGTACCGCGCATAGCTTCATAGACCAGCTTGTTTTTAACAGGCTGTTTATTCGTCGCCCCCGCAAGGAACCACTCATATTCCGTGTCGATATTACCCATATCTATCGCGTGGAAGCCGTCTTTTGCAAGGTCATACGCCATAGCACTTGCGGCAGGGCCCAGAGCAAGAATATAAAGCGCGTCTTTTTCGTGGGATTCGACTTCACTTAAAAGCTCGTCATATTTTGAAAAGCACTGCTCAGACGGGCCGAGAATTCTTCTGACGCTTTTTGCGCCGTCAAAAAGGTCGTTGCCCATGCCGAGGCGGCTTTTTTCGCCCTCGACGATTATTATATCCTTGTCCTCCCAGATTTTTTTGACAAGCTCAAAATACTCCGCGCAGCCTGTTTTTTTATCTTTGAGGTTCATATAATGCCTTGAAATAAAGGCGTTGCCGTAGATTTTGCCTGCTTTCAGCTCTTTGTACCAGTATTTTCTGTAGTATGACAGATGCTTTTTCCAGTAGGCGCAGTTTGTTTCGTCCATAACCGCGCACTGCTCTTTGCTGAAAACCGCAGGCAGGCAGACAAGAATCTTCTCATCGTCGCAAGTAAGAGCATCTTTAAGCTGCTGACTGATTCTTTCGGTGCTTTTCTGAAAAAGAATGTCCTTGCCGATTATGAGCTTTATTTCTCCGTCTCCGTATCTTGTAACCGAGCAGTTATTTTCAAGAATGTATCTGACCGTGTCCTCGCTTGTCATAACAATCGGCGCTTTATTAAAAAGGGTATAGATTTTATCCTTTATAAGAAACAGAAAATCCGATATTTTTCTCTTCGATACAACAATCAGATTCCAGAAAAACAGAAGTATTTTTTTCATCATGCCATCCTCTGATTTATTTATTCAGCGTAATTTCGGGAAGCAGGAATTTTCCTGTTACGCCCATTCCCCAGTCAATCGACTCCCTGTCGGTGTCGTCTGTTCCGTCAACAATTTCAAAGGCGAAAACCTCGGGAACAACATCATAAATCGTAACAAGCTCTCCCGAGCGTTTCCATATTTCAAGCCCCGCAACATACTTGTCGGGTACAAGAAGCATATCGTTGTGAATTGTCAGATCGTATGTATATACGCTGTTCTTCACATACTTTCCGAGCGGAGCGGTGTTGCAGTTGCCGAGCGGGGTATAGGATAAATCTCTTATAACAAATTTAAGGTAAACGTCCTCGCAGTCCTCGTTGGCTTTGATTTTTATTCTGAGTTTTATCGGCTCGCTGAAATCCCACACAAAGTCATGTTTTTCCGTCAGCTCCACGCTTTTGACAACCGCCATCTGAGTTCCGCGCGGCTTATGCCCCTCAAGGTCAATGTATCTTTCCTTTGATATATCCGCCGTTTCCGTGTATGCCTCTATGCCGTCCTCAACATTTCCGTCATAAACAACCTTGCCGCTTTTCAGAACGATAACTCTGTCGCAAAGCTGGCGAATAGTCTGCATCTGATGGCTTACATAAAGAATCGTCTTTCCGCTTTCGGCAATATTCATCATTCGCGTTATACATTTGCGCTGGAATTTTGTGTCGCCGACCGCAAGAACCTCATCAACAATAAGAATATCGGGCTCAAGATGAGACGCAACCGCAAACGCAAGGCGGACGAACATTCCGCTCGAATATCTCTTAACAGGGGTGTCAATAAATCTGCCGACCTCTGAAAACGTTACAATATCATCAAATTTTGCGTCTATTTCATCCTTTGTCATGCCGAGAATCGCGCCGTTAAGGTAAATATTTTCTCTGCCCGTAAGCTCAGCGTTAAAGCCTGTGCCGACCTCGAGCATGGCGGAAACCTTGCCGAGGATTTCAATTCTGCCGTCCGTAGGCTCGGTTATGCGGGAAAGAATTTTAAGAAGCGTGGATTTTCCCGCGCCGTTTTTGCCGATGATTCCGATTTTTTCGCCCTGATGCACCTGAAAAGTAATGCCGTCAAGCGCCCAGAAATCCTCTTTGCTCTGTCTTTTTGACGGATGAAGCAGATTTTTTCCCATGAGCTTCAGCCTGCCCGAAAAGGTATCCGGCTTTTTGATATTATGTTTTATTACATATTTCTTTTTTACATTTTTTAAATCAATAACAACAGGTCTTTCGTCCATTCCGCTCACCGCCTTATACTATATCAACAAATGTTCTCTCGGTCTTTCTGAAAAGCTTTATTCCGAGAGGTACAAGAACAACCGTCCATACCGCCGAAACAATAACCGCAAAAGTATTCAGCTTCATGCCGTCGATTATACACCATTTGAACAGCTCCAGAATTCCTACCGCAGGATTGAGGCAGTAAATCGGAAGCCACCATTTGTCGCCGAAGTTCTGATTTACAGAATATCCGACAGGTGAAATATACTGACCGATTGAAATAATGAACGGCAGAGCCTGGTTAAGGTCGCGCCATTTAACATTGAAAGCAGAGAGGAAAAGTCCCGCAGAAAGTCCCAGCACAAGAGCCCACACAAGCACGAGCGGAGCAAGAAAAATTCTTAACGACGGAACAAATCCCTGAGTAAAATAAAAAATAACTATAAGTATAAGAAGAACGGCAAATGAAATCAGCGTATCAATAAGATATGCAAAGCACGAACCGAGCGGTGAGAGAATTCTCGGGAAATATACCTTCTGCATTATTCCCGCGTTGCTGATAAATGTTCCCGCTCCGCCGATGACTGCCTTTGAAAGAACCTCCCACGGAATAAGCCCCGAATAAACCATTACCGCGTAAGGCACGCCGGGCTCAGAAGAAAGATTCGCAACGCCGCCGAAAATGAATGTCATTATTATCATATTGATAACGGGATTTATTACCGCCCAGCCTAAGCCGACCTTTGTCTGCTTGTATCTTACGGTAATATCTCTTTTCGCAAAATTAAACGCGAGCTCTCTGTATCTCCATATATCTTTCCAGTATTGAAAATTGTGCCCGTTAGGCTCAATTATCGTTCTCTGAATTTCATGGTCTGCCATTTTTATTCCTCCAAATCAACAAACTAAACCGAGAATATTATATCACAGCAAATAATAATCCGTCAATACTCATACAGTTTAATGAAATATATAATAATTGAATATACTGTTGAAAAATTTTCAGATTATGATATTATATTACTTACAAGAGATTTTCAGGAGGTTTACTATGAAAAAAATCGTTTCTTTACTGATTTGCGTATGCCTTGTTTTTTCCCTCTGCACTGTCAGCTTTGCAGAAAAAGCAACCGACGGAGTGCTCAATGCCGCATCTGTTGAGGAAGCAGCTTCGCTTCTTGCCAAAGCGGACAAGCAGTATCCCCTCGTTATCTGCCCGGGCATAAACCATTCGCCCGTTTATGTTTGCGACAATAACGGCGATTATATCTGCGACGGCAGCGGAACGCCCCTGAGCGGCACAATTTTTATCACCAAAACTGATAAAATCGTTCAGTGCATTCTCAAATATGTTGCGATTCCGCTCATTCTCACACTTATAACCCAAAGAGACTGTGGACTTTGCTGCGGAGTCAAGAAAGTTACGGCGGAAATTTTTTCTTATCAGAAAACCTACGCCGACGGCTCTCATGACTACGACCTGAAGCTCAAGGATTTCCATTTCCCGCTCTCTGAGTTTGATGAAAATTCCTTTGACGGAAATTATGATAAAGCATGGTTCTACCGCATGCTTCCCATTCAGAGATACACGGAAATTGCGGGAGAGGACAATGTTTATCTTTACGCATTCAATCTTTTCGGCAATGTAATGGATTCAGCCGACGGACTTGACGAGTTCATTCAGTTTGTCAAGGAAGAAACGGGAAGCGATAAAGTCAACCTCCTCAACGTAAGCCTCGGCGGCTCTGTTTTCACCGCTTATATGGACAGATACGTTGACAAGGGCGACATAAACGAAATCGTAAATGTTGTTGCCGTTTTCTACGGCTCAAGCGTTTTCGGCGATTTCTTTGCCCGTGAATGGAATTTAGGTGACAAGAGCGTTTATAGCGACTCTTTCCCCTACATGATGAAACTTGAAGCAGGCAACGAGGCTTTGGGCTATCTCATAAATATCGCAATAAGAATTCTCCCGAAAGAGGAACTTGGCGCGATTATTTCCTCATTCTATGATGTGATGCTCGAAAACTTAATGGTGAACACCTCTCAGTTCTGGGCGACGCTGCCTGTGAGCAGATATGAGGAGCTCGCAGACAGATACCTTTCTGACAGCGAACACAAGGAGCTTCGCAAGAGCACCGACGAATTCTACCACGCTCAGCTCAACCTTGTCGATAACATCAAAAAGTTCAAGGCACAGGGCGGCGAAATTTCGTTCATCTGCGGCTACGGTCTTAAATTCGGTGATGAGCAGTATTCTTTCCTTTCACTTGTCAACAGCTTTGACAAGGTAAACAGCGACGGAATTATCGAAATAAGCTCCGCTTCACTCGGCGCAACTTACGCCCCCGCAGGCAAAACTCTCTCAAAGGAATATCTTGATTCAGTCAAAAATCCTGCTTACATTTCCCCCGACAAATCGGTTGACATTTCAACCTGCGCGTTCCCCGAGAATGTATGGCTTTTTGAAAATCAGCACCACGAAATCGGCGGCAACGATGTTGCGCTGAGACTTGCGTCCGAAATTCTCTGCTTCGACGAAATAAAAGATGTAAACTCCGCTCCTGACAAATACCCTCAGTTCAACGGAACGAGAAACACAAAATGGGTAAACAGAAGCTATATGCCCAAGGTTGCGAAGCTCGACAGAAGCCTTTACACCGACGAGCAGCTTGCCGCCCTTGACGCGGCTGTTGCCGAAACGCAGGCGATGATGAACAGAACGGTTATCGACTCGCAGAACGACAACGAGATTGTAAGAAAGTTCAAGAATACCCTTGCGGACATGGGACTTGAAGCGTACGACAACGGCCCGACAACAAGTCAGATTATCGGCGTATATCTCGCAAAAGCGGTAAGCGACCTCGTTTATCTTATCGTCGGCCCCAACGGTTTTTCGGATATGTAATTTTTGAATATGTAAAGATTTGCGGCACGCATCAAAAATGTGTGCCGCTTTGTATGTCAGCTAAAGGATGATTTAATGTCGGTAAAATCTCAGAACTTAACATCGGGCAAGCTCGGAAAGCAGATTTTATTTTTCAGCGTGCCGCTCATGCTTTCTCATATTTTGCAGGTGCTTTTCAATATGTCCGATATTGCGGTGGTCGGTCATTTTTCGGGTGCGGAGGCTCTCGGTGCCGTCGGCTCAACAACAACGCTCGTTACCCTTTTTACGGATTTTTTAATCGGCGTGGGCAACGGCGTGAATGTTTTTGTCGCCCGTTATTTCGGCGCGAAAAGTAAAAAGGATATTGAGGAAACCGTCCACACCTCGTTTTTAATCTGCCTGCTTTCGGGCGCGGCGGTGGCGGTTGTCGGCGTCGCTTTTTCAAGAGCTTTCATGAGCGTTCTTGACACAAAGCCCGACCTCATCGACGGCGCGGTAACTTACCTTAAAATATATTTTCTCGGCATGCCTGCCCTCGCGATTTTCAACTGCGGCAGCGGAATACTCAACGCCGTCGGCGACACAAAAAGACCGCTTTACTACATGACCGCCGCGGGAATTATAAATGTGATACTCAACCTCTTTTTTGTAATCGTGCTTAAAATGAGCGTTGCGGGTGTTGCGCTCGCGAGCATAATTTCTCAGTACATTTCGGCGTTTCTGATTGTCCGTTGTCTCGTGAAAACTGACGAAAGCTACAGGCTTAATTTCAGACTTCTGAAATTTTCAAAAGACAAAACGCAGCAGATTCTTTCAGTCAGCCTGCCTGCGGGCGTGCAGAACGCGATTTTTCAGCTCGCAAATCTTTTCGTGCAGGGCGGCGTAAACACATTCAGCTCCGTTGTGGTTGAGGGCAACTCCGCCGCGGCAAATGCCGACGCTTTTGTTTATAACATAATGGGCTCGTTTTATGTCGCGTGTTCAAGCTTCATGAGTCAGAACTACGGCGCGGGCAAAAAGGACAGGGTACTCAAAAGCTATTACATAAGCCTTGCCTATTCATTCGGCTCAGCCGCGCTTTCGGGCGGAATTCTTGTACTTTTCGGCAAAGCGTTTCTTTCAATTTTCACGCCCGATGCCGCGGTTATTGACGCAGGCATGACGCGATTACAGGTAATGGGGCTATCCTACTGTGTGTCGGCGTTCATGGACTGCACAATAGCCGCTTCGCGCGGACTCGGCAAGAGCCTTGCGCCGACAGTCATCGTTTTTCTCGGCTCGTGCGTTTTCAGAATAATATGGGTTTACACCGTTTTCGCCCACTTCGGCACAATTTTTTCGCTGTATCTCCTCTACGCCTTTTCGTGGGGGATAACCGCCGCCGCGGAGATAATTTATTTCATCCGGTATTATAAAAAATCGGCTCAGCTTCCGTCAGTCTGTTGACTTTTTTAGTGAAACAAGATATACTGTCGTCAGCAGAGTAATAATGATTTACGCTTTGGGCGTGTTCCTTACGGGTTTTATCTAAGCCAGCGAGAAAATCATTCTTACTCTGTTTTGCTGTTTTCGGTGGTAGGGGCGATTCACGATCGCCCGTTTTTTATTTCCCACAAATTCGCGGATCATTCGTGAATGACCCCTGCAAGCTCATCGTCCGAACCTGCGAAAATTCACAAAAAATCGGAGCACGAAAAATAAACCGTGCTCCGTTATTTTATTCTGCTGTTGCGTGCTCAACCCTGCCGCCGAGAGCGTCGCCCATAAAAATCAACGCCTGCTTCTCAAAGAATTCCGCATTGTCGCTGACAAAATATTTTCTCTCGCTCCCGTGAGAGCGTTTGAGCAGTTCTCTCTGCGAAAGCTCCTCTCTGAGCGTCTTTGCCGCCGCCGCTGACGAGCTGATAATATTCACACCATCGCCCATAATATCCCTTATAATGTCATAAAGAAGCGGATAATGAGTACACCCGAGGACGAGGGTATCAATCTCTTTTTCCATAAGCGGCTCAAGGTATTCCGTGAGTACCTTTTCAATTACCTTGTCGCCCCGTCTGAAGCGTCCCTCCTCCACAAGCGGAACAAGCAGAGGACAGGCAAGGCTGAAGACCTGCGCGTTGCTGTTATATTTATGTATCGTCTTTTCGTAAGCTCCGCTGTTCACGGTGGCATTCGTGGCAATAACGCCGATTTTGCCGTTGAGCGTGCTTTCCGCCGCCTTTTTTGATGTCGGCTCAACCACGCCGAAGACAGGGATTTCGCTGTACTTTTCCTCAACCGTTTCCCTCGCAATTGAGTCAGCCGTGTTGCAGGCAATAACAATTGCCTTTATGCTGAATGTGTTGAGAAATTTCACATCGCTGAGCACATACTGCGTTATCTGCTCGCGTGAACGAGTGCCGTAGGGGACGTGAGCGGTGTCTCCGAAATAAATGATATTTTCGTCGGGCATGAGCTCAACTATGCTCTTCACAACGGTCAGACCGCCGATGCCAGAGTCAAAAACACCTATATATTTTTCATTATTGTTCATACTGACCTCAAAGTGAATTGACTATTTTTTTGAAATGTTCTCCTCTTTCCTCAAAGCAGGAATACTGGTCAAATGAGCTTGTTGTGGGGGAGAGAAGAACCGTGTCTCCGCTTTCGGCAATTTTGTTGGCCTCATCAATCGCTTCTGCAAGATTATCGACAACTATTCCGTCGTCGCCGACTAAATCCTTAACAATTCTCGGACCCGAAGCGCCGAAGCCGATAACCTTTTTGACACAGCCGAGATGCTTTTTCATTTCGTCCATGGCAAGACCTTTTTCAAAGCCGCCGACGAGCAGAATAACGCCCTTCGGGAATGCCTTGAGTGCGATAATTGTCGCATCGGTGTTTGTGCCCTTGGAGTCATTGTAATACTTGACGCCGTTAATTTCGCGGACAAATTCAATTCTGTGCTCAACGCCCTTGAATGACGAAATAGCATCGCAGATAATCTCATTTGAAACACCTTCGGCTTTGGCAAGACTTACGGCTATCATAATATTTTGTAAATTATGTTTGCCGACAACACGGATTATGTCAAGCGGAAGCACCTTTTCGCCGCCGATATACATATATCCGTCCTTAATGAAATTATCGGCATTTTCGTTTTCAATGCTGAAGGTCTGAACGGCGCATCTAACGGGGTAACGCTCTGTGTATTCCTTAACAAGCTCGTCGTCGCTGTTGAGAACAAAAACATCGCTGCTCTGCATATTGCGGTAAACCTCGGTCTTTGACTTGTAGTAAGCGTCAAGGCTGCCCATGAAATCAACATGGTCGGGTGTGAGGTTTATTATGGTCGCCGCCTCAGGTCTGAATTTGTCGATATTCACAAGCTGGAAGTTGGAGATTTCAAGGGCGATATAATGCCCCTCGTTCTCCATAAGTCCGTTTTCTATTACGATCTCACAAAGAGGCACACCGATATTGCCGCAGAGATGCGTCTTTTCGGGAAATGCTCTTGAAAGAATTTCATAAACGAGAGTTGTGGTAGTTGTTTTGCCGTTTGTGCCCGTAACCGCAACATAATGCTGAGGTTTTGAAACGATAAACGCCAGCTCGATTTCGGTTATAACGGGAATGTTTCTCTCCGCCAATCTTTGCATCATGGGGCTTCTGAAAGGAACACCCGGATTTTTGACAACGAGGTCAAAATCTCTTTCAAAGACCGCCATGCTCTGGTCGGTGATTTCAACGCCGTATTCATTTAAAAAGTCAATTTCTTTTATATCTTCTTTTTTCTTGCTTTCTGAAAGTGTTATTTCAGCACCCAGCTTTTTAAGCACCTTGATTGCCGCCATGCCGCTTCTCGCCAGACCGACAACAAGCACCTTTTTGCCCTTAAAATCCATATATAAACGCCTCCGAGGATAATAATGCTTCTTCGCAGAAATAAAAGCAATACAGAAAACAAGTATGTAGGGGCGATTACTAATCGCCCGTTTTAAAATTCACACAGTCTTGCGGGCGACTGATAGTCGCCCCTACATTTTGTATTGCAGCCACAAATGACAAAATTATTATCTTATACAGATAACGATGTCGTCCCGTGATTCCGTAAAGAATATAAAAATTCATACTCAAACATTATATTCAAAAAATGTCAAAAAGTCAATCACCAAAAGAAAAAGCCCTGCCGAAATGACAGGGCTTCTTGGTTAATTTGTGTTATTATTTCTCGTCGTTCTTCTTTTTGTAGAAGAATGCGCCGATAATCATGAATACTGCAAATACGATAAGGTAGAAGAGAACGGGGCATGAGAATGTGCCGTTTTCTTTAGCGGTCATGAACGGTGTGTAGCCGTGTGAATAGAGAGCCGCGAATACCATGAAAATGCAGGAAAGAAGCGCGAATACGGGCATAATCTTGTTCTTGAATACTCCGCCGTTGTTCTTCTTTGTAAGATAAGAAATGAACATGGGAATATAGAAAGCATAGATTGTGATAATGGGAAGCTCTGATGAGTCAAAGCTGAATACGCCGAGGAAGTTCTTGCTGTAAAGGTTTGCAATGAAGAAATAGAGGAGCCAGAGAGAGCAGATTGCTACGCCGAAAATTGAGCTGTTTGTGGGCATGTTCGTTGCCTTGCTGACCTCTGAATATGTTTCGGGCTTGGGTCCCTGTCCGCGAGCCGCAACAGCGTAAAGTGCGCGAACTTCGCCGAGCATAAGGCCGTTAAGAGTGCCGAGGCAGGAAATTGCGATACATACGTTAACAAGAGTACCGCCGATATTGCCGAACAGCTTGGGGAATGCAACTGTTGCGCCCTGCTCCTGAAGAGTCTGAACACTTACAGCACCTGAAATGCCGATGTAGTAGAGAATGTAGATAACGATGATGATTGCACAGCCGAGGATGAGAGCTCTGGGAAGATTCTTTTTGGAGTCTTTAAGCTCAGCGTTGATTGATGTTGCAAGAATCCAGCCTTCATATGCGAAAGCAACTGCAACAACTGATGCGAGAAGAGCATTTGCTGTGCCGCCTTCAGAAGCTGCGGCAGCACCCATTGTCTGGAAAGCTGCTTCTGTGTTGCCGTTCTTAAGACCAACGATAATGCCTACAACAGCAGTAAGAATAAGGGGAATCATCTTGATTACAGTCATGCTAACCTGTAATTTACCTGCAAGCTTGGGAGCAAGAGCGTTGATAGCGTAGCTTGCTACAAGATAGAAGCCTGCGAGTGCAAGGCACATATCACTTGCAATTGTTTCATCAAATGAAATAACACCGCTGGGAACGAAGATTGCAAGAGTGTATCTTGCAGATACCCATGCGAGAGCACTGGTCATGCCGGGGATATAAACGGTTGCCATGAACCAGCCGATGTAATATGCGTACTTTTTGCCGCACATTGCTTCAGCGTAGTCAACAAGTCCGTTAACCTTTTCGTAACGAGTTGCGAAGTTAGCGAAGTTGTAACCGCAGATGAGCATTACGATACCGCCGATTACCCATGCAAGGATACCGAGAGGCATATCGCCCTGTGTGTTGTTAAGTACGTTCTGAGCCTTAAAGAATACGCCTGAGCCGATTACGATGCCGACAACCATGCCGATAGCCGTAAACAGACCGTACTTCTTTTCAAGTTTGTTTTCCAAAAAAATCACTCCTGTTTATAAAATTCAGTGATAATACCGTAATTGCATTTTAACACCATTTATTGATAAATACAATACATATTTTACAATTTGTTTATTTTTTCTACACATTGCGGACATATTTATGCAATCTTTCTGAATAATTATTCCTTTTGGAATTATATATATGAAAAACAGACCTGAAAATTTACCGCTTTCAGGTCTGTCTGAAAATATTTATGCAATTACATAAGCGTTTCAAGGATTTCGGGATTGGCGGTTATGTTCTCGGGGATATGACCGTTATCCTTTCTGAAAAGGTTTACATCTCCGTCCTCATTGCCGCAGACATATCTCACCTTGCCGTCCTCAAAAATGAGGCACGCGCCGTCGTCAAGGGCAAGTCCGTTTTCGTCGCGCGATTTTACTGCTTCCCAAAAGCTCTGCCAGCTTTCGCTTTCAGCGTGAGGACAGACGCAGAATGGGAGAATTCCGAGACATTTCACAAATATGTAGGCGTGGTCCTTGCCGCAGTCGTCATAACCTGTGTCGAACCAGCAGAGCGCGCCCGCGCTGTAGCCCGAAACGACGATACCTTTATTATATGCTTCGATAAGGCATTTGTCCGCGCCCGTCTTTTTCCACGTGCGCATCATAAAGCCCGTGTCTCCGCCGCCGACATAGATAATATCCGCGCTGAGGATTTTCTCTCTGACCTGCTCTTTTGTAAGAGTTTTATCGGTCAGGAAAAGATAATCCACCGTGCAGCCGTTGGCTTTGAACGCATCTGTCATGTAATTGCTGCCGTCAATGTTATCATGACCTGCTGTAGGGATAAACACCATCTTCGGGTTTTCCTTATCGCTTAAATCTCTTATATCCTTAACGATGGAAATAATCTCACCGTTGTCGTATCTTCCGCCGCCTATTGCCGCAATTTTACCCATTTTCAATGCTCCTTTTTGATTTTCTGAGTCTCAGCTCCTTAAAAAAAGTGCTGAGTATTTCCGAACATTCCTCTTTCATAAAACCGCCCTCAATTTCGGATTTATGATTATAAGGAAAATCAAACAGATTAACAAGCGTTCCGCACGAGCCCGCCTTGTTATCCTGCGCGCCGAATGTTATTTTTTTAATTCTGCTGTTTATTATCGCTCCCGCGCACATCGGGCACGGCTCAAGAGTAACATACATATCGCACTGCCACAGCCGCCAGCCGCCTAAATTATTGCACGCGTCGTTGATTGCCTCAATTTCCGCGTGGGCAAGGGCGTTTTTCTGAATTTCTCTGCGGTTTCTGCCTCTGCCGACTATTTCATCGCCGAGCGTTACCACCGCGCCGACGGGAACCTCACCCTCCGCGGCGGACTCCTGTGCCAGACGCAGAGCCTCGCGCATAAACTCCTCTTTTGTCATATTATCACCTTATATAATGAATATGGCAATTGCCGTGAATGCCGCCATAACACCGAGTAACACAGCGGAAAATGTATAAATTTTTCTCTTTTCGAGCTGTTCGGACTTTCGCACCCTTGAAACAGCGGCAATGCACACCGCAAAGTAAGCGGCAAAAAGCAGAATTTTAAAAATGAAGCTTCCTATTCCCTCGGAGGATACCATATCCGCAGTCATGAATGTCAGAGAATAATATCCCATAACAAATGTGGGCGCGCCGATGTAAAGAGCTGTTTTCATTTTAAGTGAAAGACCTGTAACATTCGTTGTTTTCAGCTCTCTTCTGTTTGCGTTGTTATAAGCGACAAAGAAAACCGCAAGCACAATAAGCGAGCCGATATAAATCAGCGGCAGAGTTTTTTCAAACAGAGTTGAGAAATACGAAACCAGCATAAACACAGCCGCCGAAACAAGAAGGAAGATTTTTTCGGTTCTCGGTGCTTTTGTGAAGCCGAGCCCGTAATGCTCTGTTTTGATGAATTTTACAAGGCAGATAATTCCGACAACAACCGACGCGGTTGAAACAAGCGAAAAGATAATTCCGACAACTGAGCTTTCCGAAGCGGAAGAAATAATAACCGCAAGCAGATTATTCAAAAAATGAATCGTAACGCTCGTCCATATGCTTCCCGTGGAGATTGCGAAGTAGCCGAGAGCTATGCCTGCCACAAGGGCAACGGGTATCTGCATCATATTGCCGTGCATAAGCGCAAAAATCAGCGACGACATAACTATCGCAAATCGGTCGCCGTATCTTCTTAAAGGCTGCATGATTACGCCGCGGACGGCAAATTCCTCCACAAGAGCGGGCACAACGGCACACTCAAGCACATAGAGCATGAACTCACCCGCGTTTGACGGGCCTTTCATATCAATATCTTCAAACAGAACGCCGAAGCTGTCAACAAATGAATTGAAGCCCGAGGCGATATAGTCGCTCATGAGGCATACCATGAATCCCGCCGCAACCGCAAGCCAGAATGCTTTTTTGGAAACGGGTTTACCGAAATCGAAGCAGCGTTTTTTATCTCCCTCGGAATAGAGAGCATATACAATTATAAACGGCACAAAAATACAGATAATTGAGCAGAGCGTGCCGAAAATGAGCTGAAAGCTGTAATTTGTCATGTACAGCTCGGAAAGCCCGAACACAGACAGCAGAACCGCCATGATGTTCTGCATACCTAAAAATGAAAGTATAGCCGCGCCCGCAAGCAGGCTCAGCCTTGTCAGATGCCGTGCCTCCCTGTTTACAAACGGGTCTTTCGGCGGCAGGTAGGTGTAGGTGCCGCCCTGTATATTTGGCTGTGAATAATAATTTACGCTCTGGTTTTCCATAGAATCCCTCTGATATTTAATATTAATAATATAATATATCAATTCTTATCATTATTCAACCGCCCGTTATAAACAAACTGTAAATTTTCTTATTTCTTTTTATAATAAATACATTTTCCGTTCACATTTCAGATTTATATTGCAAATTCTGATACTTGTATTCGCCTTTCTATGAAATCAGATTTTCGGTGTGATATTATACATTCGGACTTCGGGTGATAATGATTTTTAAAGAAGTGGGCAAAAAAATCATCAAACACTTGTAAAAAGTTCAGAAATGTTATATAATAACAGTAATTCGGTCAATAATCCGAAAAAGAAGAATTAAGGAGTTGTTTAAATGGATCCGATTAAAGTTGATTTTTCATCTGATAACAATAACAACAGATCCGACAGCAAATTTGTTATCCCTCCCGAGAAAAAAGGTCTGAGAATCGTAATCAGCCTTGTAATAACTCTCATTGCAGCCGCAATAGGTTATTACTTCTATCTTCCCGCGCTTAATTTTAAAAGCACTGAGATGTATATTTTCATCGGTGCGGTCATCGGCTTCTACTGCCTTGTCAACTACATTATGTGCGGAGCTCTCAGAACTCCCGACTATGCTCCCTATGCCAAAAAGAGCATCAGAGTTCCTGTTGCAATCTTAGCCGTTCTTGCGGTTATCGTTGCGGGCGGTTTTGTTGTTTCATCTGTTTTCTTCAGAGCAAAGAGTTACAGCAAAATCATTGATGTTGACGCAGACGGTGTTTTTGCCGACGAGGTTGTCAGCTCAACAGAGGATAATTTTGACACCGTTCCCAGAATCGACACAGACACGACGGGCGTTCTTGCAGCGCGTGCATTGAGCGACCTTTCAAAGACAGGTTATGTTTCACAGTTCACGGTTGAGCCCACATACAACCAGATTAACTTCAAGAACAGACCTGTAAGACTCGCAACATTCCAGTATTCCAATATCATCAAATGGCTCACAAGCAGTGATGAAAGAATCCCCGCTTACATCAAGATTGACACAATCACTCAGAAAGCGGACCTTGTTATGGTTGACGGCGGTCTTCAGTTCTCAAACGCCGACCACCTTTCACACAACATCAAGCGTCAGCTTCGTTTCACTTATCCCACATACCTCTTTGACACACCGCAGTTTGAGATTGACGACAACGAAAACCCCTACTGGATTGCCGCAAGAATCGACAAGACAATCGGTCTTTTCGGCGGTACTGACGCGATTGGCGTTGTTATCTGCGACGCAAGAACAGGTGAGTGCAAAGAATACACCATGGAACAGCTTAAGACCGACAAATCCCTTTCATGGATAGACAGAGTTTACTCCGCAGACCTCCTTGTTGAGCAGTTCAATTACTTCGGCTCATACGGCGGCGGTTTCTGGAACTCAATTCTCGGTCAGAAGAACACATACTGCACCACGGACGGTTACAGCTACCTTGCCATGAACGATGACGTTTACCTTTACACAGGCGTTACATCGCTCACAGACGACCAGTCTCTTACAGGCTTCACACTCATGAACATGAGAACAAAGGAAGCAAAATATTACACCATTTCGGGTGCTAAGGAAGAATCCGCTCAGGAATCCGCTCAGGGTCTTGTTCAGCAGTATGAATACAAGGCGAGCTTCCCGCTTCTTCTTAACATCGAGGGCGTTCCCACATACTTCATGCCCATGAAGGACTCGGGCAACCTTGTTAAGATGTACGCAATGGTTAACGTTGAGCAGTCATCAGTCGGCGGCTACGGCACATCGCTTTCAGACTGTATCGAAAACTATGTTTCCGCTCTTAAAAAGAACAATATTTCCTCCGTTAAGGTTTCAACAGAAAACATCACAGAGTCAACAGATGTTCCCGATGATGAAACTCCCGTTGTAACAACAGTTGATGTTACAGGCAAAATCAAGGAAATCAGAACGGCGGTTATCGGCGGCGACAGCGTTTATTATATCAAACTCGACACCTCAACAAGCTTCTACTCAGTTAAGGCGGCTGACTTTGAAAAGGTTGTTACCTTCAACGCAAACGACAGCGTAACATTCACGGTTGAAACTGATGAAGGCGCGATTGTTCCCGTCAAAGATATTAAATAAATCTACTTTCATGGCGCAGTGTCAGACGGCACTGCGTCTTTTCTTTTCACATTTTTATTGACAAACAAATAAATATTGTTTATAATTTAAGTTGATTATTTGTATATATGTGAAAGGAGTCCCCTTTTATGAAAAAAGATAAAAAAACTCCCGACGAAACTCTCGCTCCCGATGAAGAAGCTCTCGACAAAGACTATCAACAGGAAGAGGACGAGGACGTCAAGGAAAAACATAAGTTAGCCAAAATAATAATTGCCGTTATTCTTTTCATCATAATATTCTTTATCATTCTGCTTATCCGCAACATTCATGAAAAAACCAAAGAGCAGTATTATGATGTCAACGGTGTTCAGTCCGTTGAGGCTGTCGCAAAAGCAACCGAGGGCGGCACAGATGAAGAAGTTGACGGCTGTCTGCTTGATTTAACGGGCCCGACAGTTGTTGTTACCGTTCCGCTTAAATATTATGAAGACAAGCAGCCCGCCGACACTCTCACAGAGGAAGAAATCGCAAGCGGCTATGTTGATGTCAAAAAAATCGGCGGAAATGTGGTCTATACCATTAAGTCGGTGAATTATCCTGCTATCGTTTCGGCCATGTATGAGTTCCACTCAGACGAATATCAGGAGGATAACTTCCTTAAGGAAAACGATGTTCTCCGCTTCGCGCAGTATTCCTATATGCAGAAGTTCACCGTTACCCTTGCGGAGGACGAAAAATTCGCTCCCGACAAATATTATGATTTATTCAAGCATGCCTATAATCAGTCGGCGATTTATCAGAGCTATCTCGGTATTCTGCCGCACGACATCAAGGTTACATTCCAGGTTAAATATACAGGCGCGCAGTTCCCGTTCGTTGAGTACACTTTCCCCGACATGCTCGGCAAAAGGCTCTCGTCCGTAGCATTCAATATGCGTGAAGGTACAGCACCCAACTCCGCGGTTAAAAGATTCGGATTCAATAAATAAAACTTGAGGGCTGCCGCATCGGCAGTCCTTTTTATTAACTGCTTTATGACAAATTGAAAGGAAGGAATATCCATGAAAAATTTTATAAAAATTGTTTCGGTTCTGAGCGCAGTTCTTATTCTTTTTTCAGCCTGCGGCAAGGATAAAAAAGACGACGGAAATTCTCAGAAAACAACTGCCGTAAACGCAGGGCAGAGTGTAAGCTCAACAGATATAAAAAAAGATGATAAAACTGAAAAGACTGAAAAAGGAAAAACCACAAAGAAAAATTCAAAAAAATTCTCGGTAAATTACAAAGAGAAATTCACCGACAAGGGCAAAAAAATCATCGCGTCCATGGGAAGCAACTGCGACTATAAAGCAATCCTTGAGGATAACTCTGAAATCGACTTCAAATTAAAGCCCGACCTCAACAAATCAAAATACACAATTAAAAATGTTAAGGATGAGCAAAACAGCACGAACACCGTTCAGTATTATAAAAACGGCAAGCTCATTTACGAGGTGCTTGAGGGCTTCGGTGAGGAATGTTACATTAACCACACCAAAACAAAAAGCGGCAAGGACGCAAAGGTTTATTACTATCACGCAAACGGCGAAATCTTCAATGTTATTGTTGAAACCGCGGGCAGCAGAACAAGCTATGACCGCTTCGATAAATCAAAGAAAAATGAGCCTCAGGTCATTATTGTTGAAGCAACAAAAAAGACCGCGGGCAAGCTTGACGAAAGCGTTATGTTTACAATCGACGGCGGCGTTGTTACCCTTGAGGATGCGCTCTATTACGGCAGCGGCGGTTATATGCACTACACAAGCTGGGTAAATATTGACGGTAAGCTCGACGAGTTTGAAGAAGTTAAATTTGCCGATGAGAAAGTAACGGTAAGCGCAGATGTCATGAAGCAGATAAGGGCGAACTCCGTTTATGCTATTCAGACGCTTATCGGTTCGCATAAGCTCACAAACAGCGGCGGCAAATGGTACATGACCTCGGATTTATATGTTCTGTTCTCAGATGAAGATCAGGCAAAGGGCTACGCCTCAAAGAACGGTCTTGGCGCAGATTCCGTAAGCAACGAGTACGCCTGCGACGGCAGCACATATTATGTTAAATATAAAGGCGTATCGTTCCCGTTCTCAGGCAGCTTCAAGCTCAACGGTGCAGACAGCTTTGATGATTTCGCCGCGGCTGAATTTGACGACAGTACTTTTGCAAATATTTCAATCAATACGAATAATGAAATAACCGCGATAGATTACGATAATTCAACTCTTTCGCGCTATTGATACGGTTAACAAAAAGGACTGCGGAAGCTGTCCTTTTTTGTTTTTTTATGATTAAATTTGTATAAAAACATCGTCTGTTTTTGGATTAATTTTCAATTGAAAACGCGCTCTCTTTTTGATATAATTACTCAGACAAAAAAGGGGTGCTAATTTTTGCGATGAAAACAAAAGTTAATTATAAAAAATACGGAAATTTTCCGGACATGGAAACCGTTAAAGACATCATTCTTTACGGCGCACAGAACGGCAAAAATAAAAAGCAGTATATGTTCACAAATCTGAACGGCGAGATTGAAACAAAAACATTCAGCCAGGTTTTTTATGATACCGTCGGTCTCGGGCAGTATCTCTACAAGCTCGGTCTGAGAGGGAAAAAGGTTGCTATCCTTAGCGAAAACAGCTATTACTGGATAGCCGCGTTCTACTCTGTTGCCACGGGTAAAATGACGGCCGTTCCCCTTGACCCGAAGCTGACAGCCGCGGAGCTCACCGATATTATGGTAAGAAGTCAGTGCGACGCGATTTATTACAGCGACGAATTTCAGAGTGTCATTGATATGATGAAAAGCACCGACGGAGTGGTTATTTCGGAGTATATACGCCTTGACAATTTTGACAATCTTGTTGCTCTCGGTCATAATGAGCGCAAAGAAAAAAGCACTGATTATCTTAATGACGATGTAAGCGGCGATGATGTCGGATTTATAGTTTATACCTCGGGAACAACAGGTAAAAGCAAGGGCGTAATGCTCACGCAGAAAAATGTCGCCTGCGACGGAATCTCCACCTGCCGTGCCATGACGGGCGGTCAGGCAATCGCATTTCTTCCGTTTCACCACACCCTTTCGTGGGCGAGTGCTCTGCTTGCAAGCCCTCTTTTAACAGAGTGGGGATATATCTGCAAGAGCCTGCGTCATCTGCCCAACGATATTGCAACCTACAAACCTCAGAATTTCACCGCTGTTCCAATGGCGGTTGAAATGATACACAAAAAAATATGGGAGACCGCAAGGAAGCAGGGTAAAGAGGAAAAGCTGAAAAAAGGCATTAAGCTCAGCAACTTCTTATTAAAAATCGGCATTGATGTAAGGCGCAGACTGTTTAAGGATATTATCAACAGCCTCGGCGGTGAGCTTGAGGTGATAATCTGCGGCGGCGCGTATCTTGACGAGAAATATGAGCGCGGTCTTTACGAAGTAGGTATTCAGGTAATCAACGGCTACGGCGCGACGGAATGTTCGCCCACCGTAACCTGCAATCATCTTGATAATTTTAAATTCGGCAGCGCGGGCAGGCCGCTTGACTGCAATGAGGTTAAAATAAATAATCCTGACAACGAAGGTGTCGGCGAGGTTTATGTCAAAGGCTCCAATGTTATGGCAGGCTATTACAACGACCCCGACGCTACGAATGAAACATTTGACAACGGCTGGTACAGAACAGGAGATTTCGGCTATTTCGACAAAGACGGATTCCTGTTTTTCAGAGGGAGAAAGAAAAATCTTATTGTCCTTTCAAACGGCAAAAATGTTTCGCCCGAGGAGCTTGAAGATAAATTCGCAGCCTTTGATATTGTAAAAGAAGTGCTTGTCTATGACGATAACGGTCAGATTACGGGTGAATTTTTCCTTGATG
>JAZUFU010000047.1:0-21659 GCA_045640865.1 Acutalibacteraceae bacterium
GCCCAGTCCTTCATCTTATACTGAACGCCTTTTTCGCCTACGCCCTTTTCGGTGAGGACCTCGATAATCTTGTCAATGGCCTCCTGCTTCATAAGTCCGTCAAGGTACTCGGAGTTGACATGAACACCCTCGCCTGTGTAAGCCGCTTCGTCAATGTTGCCGCCCTTGAGAACCTCCATGATGTCGATACCGAATTTTCTTGCGAAATCCCAGTCTCTTTCATCGTGAGCGGGAACAGCCATGATTGCGCCTGTGCCGTAGCCCATCATTACATAGTCGGAAATGTAAATCGGGATTTCCTTACCGTTGACGGGATTGATGCCCGAAAGGCCGCTGAGCTTAACGCCTGTCTTGTCCTTGACAAGCTGAGTTCTTTCAAACTCGGTCTTCTTGGCACATTCTTTTCTGTATTCCGTAACCTCGTCCATGTTGGTGATTCTGTCGGCGTACTTGTCAATCATCGGATGCTCGGGAGCCATAACCATGAATGTAACACCGAAAAGAGTATCGGGACGGGTGGTGTAAATCTTGAGCTTTTCGTTGTCTGAGCCTTTAACCTCGAAGTCAACGAACGCGCCTGTTGACTTGCCTATCCAGTTTCTCTGCTGAAGCTTTACATTGGGGTGATAGTCAACTCTGTCAAGTCCTTCAAGGAGCTTGTCGGCATAGCGTGTTATGCGAAGATACCATACATCCTTGGACTTCTGAACGATGTCGCTGTGGCAGATGTCGCACTTGCCGCCCTGTGAGTCCTCGTTTGAAAGAACAACCTTGCAGGAGGGGCAGTAGTTAACGAGAGTCTTGTCTCTGAAAGCGAGACCGTTCTCGAACATTTTAAGGAAAATCCACTGAGTCCACTTGTAGTAGTCCTCCTGTGTGGTGTCGATAACTCTCGTCCAGTCAAAGGAGAAGCCGACCTTTTTAAGCTGACCTGTGAATTTTTCGATATTCATATCCGTAACCTTGCGGGGATGAATACCTGTCTTCATAGCGTAGTTTTCCGTGGGAAGACCGTAAGCGTCAAAGCCTATCGGGAAAAGAACATTGTAGCCCTGCATTCTTCTTTTTCTCGATACAACCTCAAGACCTGAATAAGCCTTGATATGACCGACGTGCATGCCTGCTCCGCTGGGATAAGGGAACTCAACGAGAGCATAGAATTTCTCTTTATCCGAAAAATCCTCAGCATGGAAAACGCCTGTTTCCTCCCACTTATTCTGCCATTTTTCTTCTGTCTTTTTAAAATCGTAATTCATTTTCAACAAACCCCTTTTATTCCTCTGTCAGATATGATATGTCAACAACCTCGCCGTCAGCCCAGAGCTTTTCAAGGTTGTAATATTCGCGCGCTTCGGGAGTGAACACATGAATGACAACACAGCCGTAGTCAAGAAGTATCCATCCTGTTGCCTTGCCCTCGATGTGGGAAGCCTCAATACCCTGCTGTGAAAGAGCGTACTCAACCTCGTCCGCAAGAGCCTTGACATGAGTGTTTGAGTTACCGTTAACGATAACGAAGTAATCTGAAACAACGGTAACCTTTTCGGTAGCTATAAGGCAGATGTTTTCGCCGAGTTTGTCGTCGAGTGCCTTAACGGCGGCTTCTGCTATTTCTTTCGGTGTCATATAATCAATCCTTTCTGTTTTGTTCGAGTATAAGCTGATTATAAAGAGCGACGCTGTCTCTATGGACGGTCTGCCCTTTTTTCACAAGGTCGGGAATTGTGTATCTCAAAGCGTAAAGCATCGCTTTTTCGAGGCTCATTGCCGCAAGGCCTCTCATGACATTCACATCGTCGTAATCCCGTTCCTCTGAAATGAAATCAGCGATAAAAACGATTTTTTCGGTAAGGCTCATATCTGCCCTGCCCGTGGTGTGGTATCTGACGGCAAGGTAAAGCTCCTCATCATCAATACCCATTTTATGCTTTATATATTCCGCTCCGCTCATCGCGTGCCAGAGCTTTTTATTCTGTCGCTCGTCGGGCGTAAGCTCTGCCTTCGCAAGCTCGAAAACTTCTGAATGCTCGCTGTCGGGAGCGTTTTTCATTATATCGTGAAGAAGTCCCGCTGTGTAGCACTTCTCTTTATCTCCGCCGTAAATTTCCGCAAGCTCGCGCGCACATTTTGCGACATTCACGCTGTGGATAAATCTTGTATCCTTAAGACGTGAGCGGATAAGCTCCGTGATTTTTTCGTCAGTCCAGCGTTCTTGATAAAGTCCGTTTTCCCTGACATATTCCTTCACGCTTTCGGGGAGGTAACGCTGAGCGAAATCCGTACCGCTTCTGATTTGCGTGGAGCTGATTTCGAGCGGAGTGAAATCCATGATAACGAATCTGTCTGCCCTGTCGGGGAAATATTCGCTGACATAATTTTTGAGCTTCTGAGTCTCGCCGCCGAGTCTTGCCGCCGCGACGATGACCGCCATGTCGAGTATCCTCTGCGGCTCGCGCCATGTGTGGAAAGAAAGTAGCATATCGGAGCCCATGAGGAAAAACAGCTCGTCGTTTTCGTGCTGAGCCTTTAACTGCTCGAGGGTGTTGACGGTGTAGCTCGTGCCTTTTCTTTTTATCTCGATGTCGCTGACAATTGTTTTTTCATCCTCAAAGCAGAGACGGCACATATTGAGCCTGTCGCTCTCGGACGCGAGACTTTCAGCCGATTTATGAGGCGGAATGTAGTCGGGAATTATCATCAGTAAATCCAGCGAAAGCCTGCCCGCGAATTCACGGGCAAGCTTTTTATGACCATTGTGCGGCGGATTGAATGTTCCGCCGAAAATTCCTATCCGCATTATTTAATGTTAACCTTTTTGCTCATAAGGTAATGAGTCGCAAAGAAAAGAATGACACTCATCAGAATATAAACAAACAACTCGGAAATATTTACTGACGGATAAATTGTTGCGTATTCCGCATACATCGCGTTGTCGGTTACAAGCTCAGGTCTGCCGTTTACGAAGAAAAGTGAGAAAACCAGATACTCATTCGCAAGCTGAGCAACCTTATAAACCGCAAAGAAAATCGGAATAAAGAAAACAATTGTGAAAAGGATGCTGTGCTTCTGGAAATATCTTGTATTTGAAAGAGTGTTTGTGAAGAAAATTACAAGTGCGAAGAAACAGAACGCGATAAAGAGAATGACGATTCTTACAAGAGCCATGGCAAGCATTGAGTTGACATTCTTGCCGATGAGCGCTTCAATTGTTTCTGTCCACATTTCATAGTTGTCGCCGACCATTTCTTTTGCCGAAGAGAACGCAACCCACATTGAGCCGAGAATAGCCGCAAGAGCGATTACGAACCATGCGCCCGAAACGATAACCTTTGAGCCGAGAATCTTTGAGCTTTTAACAGGGAGCGTGAATGTGAGGTATCCCCTGTCGCCGTAAAGCGACTTCTGGAAGTCGAGCATTACAACAACGGCTGTAAGCACGAGGAGACAAAGGGAAAGAATCATCAGCGCCATAACGCCTATAAGCGAGAGCGCGCCGCCCTGAACATTTCTTGTGGTTACGATAAACAGACAGATGCCTGCCATGATGGCGTAAATAACGCCCATTATTCTACCTGTCGATATAAAATCGTGTTTAATTGATTTAAGCATTATTATAAGGCACCTCCAGTCCGGGATTATAGCTGAATACTTCCTTGAACAAATCCTCAACGGTCTTGCCCTGAGCTGTGATGTTCTCAACCTTTGAGTTGACAACAAGGTTGCCGTCCTTAATCATAAGAACGCCGTCAAGTATTTTTTCGATGTCGTAAATAAGGTGGGTGGAAAGGAGAATTGTTGAGCCTGCAAAGCGGTTTTTCATAATGGCTTCCATAATGAAATCTCTCGCAACGGGGTCAACGCCGCCCAGAGGCTCGTCAAGGATATAGATTTTAGCGTCGCGGCTCATAACGAGGAGGAGCTGAACCTTTTCCTGCATACCCTTTGACATGGTTTTAATCTTCTGCTTTTCGGGAAGACCGAAAGCCTTGAGGAGCTCGTATGCTCTGTCCTTATTGAAGTTTTTGTAGAAGTCAGCCATGTATTTGATAGCTGATTTCGGAGTCATCCATGAAGCAAGATAATTTCTTTCGGGCAGATAGGCAACGATTTCTTTAGTATATGCGCCGGGCTTCATTCCGTCGATAAGAATTTCACCCTCATAATCGTTGATAAGACCTACGATTGACTTAATCATAGAGGTTTTGCCGCAGCCGTTGGGACCGAGCAGACCGATAATTTTATTCTGCTCAATTTCATAGCTGAGCCCTTTGAGAACGACATGACTGCCGTAGCTCTTTTTCAGGTCTTTGACCTGAAGAATTGTGTTAGACATTTATATTCCTCCCTGGGGAATCCGCTCAGTCGTCCTGAGCGATTTCTTTGATTATATCATCTGAAATCGTCTGTGATTCGCCGTGCTTGACGAAGAGAATGCACAGAGTTGAAAGAATGAACGCTATCGGGCAGTAGTAGAACAGAGACATATATGTGCCTGTGAACATACGGACGATACCGTAAATAATGGGTGTTGCAATCTGAGCGGAGAATGTTGCTGTGTAATAATAGCCTGTGAATGTGCCGACCTTGTCGAGTCCGCCGATTTCAAGAACGAGGGGCAGAGTGTTGACGGTGATGAACATATTTGCCGCGCCGCCGAGAATGAGAGCTACCCAGATGAGCGCGCCGCTCAGAGCGTCAATGCCGAAGTTCTGAGCTACAAGGTAAGCAGCGAAAGCGATAATGAATATCGCAAGACCGCCGAGGATTGTTTTCTTTCTGCCGAATTTCTTGCCAAGCCAGCCTGCGGGGATAGCCGCAACTGCGCTCGCTGCCGCGAAGGCTGTTGTCATGACAGTTGCCTGTGCGGTTGTCTTGCCGAGGATTTCAGCGGCAAACAGAGCGAAGAAGGTCTGAATTGCGTTTGTGCCGCAGAAAAGGAAGAACAGACCGACGAGAATGAATATAAGGCTCTTTCTCTCTGACGGAGCAAGTTTCTGAGCTTTTCTTGCTTTCTTTTCAGCTTTTTTAGCTTCTTTTTCAGCTTTTCTCTTAGCCGCTTCGTCAATGCTCTGATTGATTTCGGACTGTATTTTAATTCTGCTGTCGGGCTCTTTTACAAAGAAGAGAATGACAAGCATGCCGATTACCATGATAGCCGCGCCGAGCAGGAAAACATACGGGAATGTGTCGTACTCGTCAAACGCGGGGGATTTTGAGTCAACGCCCTTAGCCATGCAGTAAACAGCTGTTACGATTGTGCCCGCAACAAGACCGATAGCACTGCCGAGACCGCCCATAAGGTTGATAACAGCGTTGCCCTCGGAACGGATTTCGTTGGGGGTAAGGTCAGGCATAAGCGCAACAACGGGCGCGCGCCACAGGCTCATGACGAAAACGAAAAGAATGATGAATACCATTGTAAGAGGAAGTGAGCCGTATTTAATCGCGATAATGGGAATCATCGCAAAAAGGAGAGCCGCAACGGGCGCGCCGTAAATAACATAGGGACGGCGTTTGCCGAAGCGTGAATGAGTGTTGTCTGAAAGTCTGCCGAAGGTGGGCTGGAAGATAACGCCGAAAATATTGTCGAACGTCATTATGATACCGATAAACAGCGGAACAAGGGTTATGCCGCCTGCCGCAGTCGCAACATCGTCGCCGTTTGCCGCGGCGAATTTTGCGAGAACGGGGAACATCTCGTTAAGCTTTGTGCTCCAGTTTGTGATAACTGAGCTGTCGGTGAGAAGTCGGTTGAGAATCTTGGTGATGTAAGGGTCGTAAATAGCCCATGCTATTGATGAAGCAAGAAATCCGAATCCCGTGAGTATTGTGTGAGGATAATGGAGCTTGCCGTTTTCTTTTGCGCAGAAATATTCTTTGCTCATTTTAATTCTCCTTAATTTTAGGATAATCCGCCTGCTGAGAACACTTCTCAGCTAAGCAGTCATAATATTATAGCACACATTACGGGATTTGCAAATGGTTTTTATATATTTATATAGTTTTTTTCTGAGTAATTTACAGCCTTATTCTGTGTGCGGAGTACAGCTTAGCCTGACTCCGCACATTTTCATACGAACAAATAAATAATTATCAGAAATATCTTATTAAAAAAGGCGTGTAAAGAAATCAAGTATGCGGGAGAAAAACAGTTGCGAATCGTCAAAGATGTTCCTGAAGAATCTTAAAATTGCATATTCAAAATCGTTGCAGACCTTAACCTTGAAGGTTTCGGTTACGCCGTCGGCTGTTACCGTAATAACAGCTTTGCCCGTACCATGGGTTATAACAGAGATTTCGCCGAATTCCGCGTCATACCCGCCGATTGAAATTACGGATTCATCGCTTGAGGTTGCTTTGACATCCGCTGTGGGCCATGAGCCTGACGGGGTAAAGTCTATGTAAACAAATTCAACGGTATTTCTTTCAAGCCAGTGAGAGCCGAGTACTTTAATCTTCTCGACATTTTCCGTTTTGCCGTATGTTATAATTACATCACAGTCGGCAACAGGCTTTTTATCAAGATGAGAAACGGTTATGAGATACATTTCTCCTGCTTTAAGGGAAACCGTGCAGTCAAAATTGCGGTCACATTTATAGCCGTTGTCATCGTTGTACTCTTCCAGATCGGCGGAGTCAATGATTTCAAAATCCACATCGTTTTTACACTCTGACGCAAAGTTGTAATAGCCGTCTTTCTCGGGAACGAATAAAAATGCGCTGCCGCCTCTGTTGACCTTAACGCTGTTTACACCTTCGCTCAGGCTGCTACAGTCAACCTTGTCGATTTTCACGCTGACTGTATAAGGAAGATCCATCCATGTATCAAAATAAATCGGAATGGATTTACCCTTTTGACCGATGAATAACAATTTTATGCTTTCTTCTTCGCCTTTTGCGTTGTAAACATAATTTTGAATACAGTTTAAGTCAAACCAGAATGATACGGAATCTTCTTCGCCTTCCACCATTTCACAGTTAATGGTGTAAATTCCGTCCTCTTTCGGGGTGAATACCAGCTCGGCTTTTTCGCCGATGCCGACGCTGGCTTGCTTCGGTTCGCCGAGTTTGATTTCGTTATCTGCCGCGAACGCGGGAAGTGCCATTGTGAGTGCCATAATAAGCGCGAGGATAATGCTTAATGCTTTTTTCATAATAATCCTTCTTTCTTAAAAGAAATTTTATTTATCAAATGCTTTGTGCATTTGTTTAACTGATTATAGCACCGCAGAAATCAAATTGTTTTTTTCGGGAAAGAAAGGGGCAGAAAACGGAATGAAAAGATTTTCAGTTGTCCGTTTCTTTGTCGGCTTTCTTTTTCTGCATTACGCTTCTGATTATGAGTGCCGCCGCGGCAACGGGAATTATTACTATCACGGCGGTTATAATATACTTCATGGGTATGAGGTCGTAGAATTTATCGCCGATAACCGTCAGCAGTCCGACTCTCGGGAGAAGTCCGAGCAGGGAAAGGAAGAAATACGGCACGAATTTAAAATCGAACGCGCCCATGAAAAGCGACGAGAAATCTATCGGGATTCCCGTGAATCTGATTGTGAAAATCATGAGATTTCTGCTCTTGGATTTCATGTTCAGCAGCTTCTGCCCCGCCTTGTTGCCGCTGAGCTTTTTTTCAACGGCATCCTTGCCGAGAACCCTGCCCATGATATAGGTCGAGGTTATCTCTATCATTATCCCGACAAAGTTTATTGCGATTGCCGTCAGAGGACTGAACGCCATGCCGACCGAGATATAAACAAGCGACGCGGGCACGACAAACACGAGAGATTTCAGAAAATACACGCCGAGGATAATCGCTATCGCCGCCGCTGTGCTCCCCGCACCGCTGATAAGCTCTCTGATGTCAAGATTCGACAGAGTTTTATAGTTGAGAATTATCACCGTGAGAAGTCCTGCGGCAAAAACCGCTTTGAGAATATTTGCTGTTTTCCTGCTCATCGCGCATCCTCCGAAATAAATTTACTATATTATACCCTTTTCATACAGATATTTCAATAAAAACGGAAGATATTGGAAACAGAAATGTATTTTTTTTCATTCATCGCTCTGTTGTTATTGACTTTATCATAAAAATATGTCAAAATATACATTCAGTTGTAAACAATTTGTAAAAGGAGGATTTTTTTATGCTTAAAGATAAAATTCAGTTTGCTTCCGCTGACCTTCTGCTCGGCGCGCTGCTGAAATACATTGACAAAAATCCGAGAAAAAATCTCGCAAAGCTCATTAAAAAATCCAAAAAGATTGGCAAAAAAGTATTCCCCGAGGATAATTTCGATAAAATAAGCGCCGCCGTTGAGGACGAGAGCAATATATGGAGTCAGTTCGGCATAAATCTGCTAAAGGATATTGACCGCGAAAACCTCAAGAAAATGTTTATTTCGTTCGGTCTCGGCGCAGGCTACAAGGGCACCAAAACAGCGCGCGAAAGCCGCGACAAATTCGGCTGCAATGTTCCGTGGATTATTCTCATGGACCCGACAAGCGCGTGCAACAAACGCTGCAAGGGCTGCTGGTCGGCGGAATACGGTCATAAGCTCAACCTTACTTACGATGAGATGAACAGCGTTGTCAACCAGGGCGTTGCGCTCGGCACGCACCTTTATATGTTCACGGGCGGCGAGCCGCTTGTAAGAAAGAACGATGTGCTTCGCCTTTGCGAGGAGCACAAGGACTGCACATTCCTCGCCTACACAAACTCGACGCTTGTTGACCAGAAATTCTGCGATGACATGAAGCGCGTCGGCAACCTTTCACTTGCCATAAGCATTGAGGGCACGGAGGAAAGCAACGACGCACGCCGCGGCGAAGGCAGCTACGCCGAAGCTATCAAGGCGATGGAACTTCTTAAAAAGAACGGCTGTCTTTTCGGAATTTCCGTATGCTACACAAGTCAGAATGTTGAATTTGTAACGAGCGACGAGTTCATTGACCTCATGCTCGAAAAGGGCGTTAAATTCGGACTTTACTTTAACTATATGCCTCTGGGAAGCGGCGCGGTAACAGATCTTATCCCCTCGCCCGACCAGAGAATTCACATGTATAAATGGCTTCGCAAAATGAGAAGCGGCGAAACAGGCAAACCGATGTTTGTAATGGACTTCCAGGACGACGGCGAATACTGCGGCGGCTGTATCGCGGGCGGCAGGCGTTATTTCCACATCAACTCCGCAGGCGACATTGAGCCGTGCGTATTCATTCACTACTCCGACTCAAACATCAGAAAGAACACGCTTCTTGAGGCTCTGAAAAATCCGCTGTTCACGGCGTTTTATCACAATCAGCCGTTCAACGACAATCACCTCAGACCGTGTCCGATGCTTGAAAATCCGCAGTGTCTGCGCCGCATCATAAAAGAAACAGGCGCGAAATCGACAGACCTTGTCAATCAGGAGGACGCTGAAACGCTCTGCGCGAAATGCGACAAATTCGCGGCGGAGTGGCAGCCCAAGGCGGACGAATTGTGGGCTAACACCAAACATCCCTCACCGAAGACGCAGTATTACAGAGACACCGAAGAGGGAAAGAAAAATTCATAAGGAATTTATAAAATTGAAAATGCGGGGGTGCTGAGAAATCGGCTGAGATTATACCCTTGAACCTGATACGGATAATACCGGCGCAGGGAGTTATGACGCACCGAAAGCACCCGTATTGTATGGGTGCTTTTTTCGTTTTAATGAATAATGAATGATGAATATTGAATAATGAAAAATTTGGGAAAAGCTTCGCTTTTGAACATTTTATTCGGGGTATCAGGGATATAATTTTGAAGTTTTGAGGTCGATGCGGAAGATTTGATATGATTTTTCACACGGTATGCGGAGAAATAAACGGTGAGCAATGTAGGGCAGGGGCTTGCCCCTGCCGAAAAAATATACGATAGTCCCATACTCCCTCAGTCTCGCAACGCTCGACAGCTCCCTCGGAGAGGGAGCCATCCTCTGAAGACGGAAGATTGTGCGGAATTTGAAAGCGGTAAGGGCAAGCCCTTGCCCTACGACCGACGACAGAAAATTGTGCGAATACCAAGATAAAAATCAAAATAAATCTTCCGCGTCGAGCACACATTTAAAAATTATAGTCGAATTACCCCGAATATAAAAACGGGACGCCCGGGAGGTCGTCCCCTACAAGCTCAGTTTGAGGCGCGCATTTGTAGGGGTCATTCACGAATGACCCGCGGATTAACGATAAATTCACGATAGAACATATACCGTGAAAATAATATTACAAAATTTCCGCATCATCCGCACAGTTTAAAAATTTCAGCCTTGTTACCCCGAATATAAAAAGGAGATATATTTATGAAAAAAACAAACACAAAAATTATTGCGGTGTGCTCGATTCTGACCGCGCTTTCGGTGATATTTTCTTTCATCAAGCTGTTTGACCTGCCGTACGGCGGCTCGATTACCTTTTTCAGCATGCTGCCCGTCATGTTCGCAGGCTACGCCTACGGCGTGAAATGGGGCGTTTTCTCGGGCGCGGTGCTCGGCGTTGTTCAATGCGTCGCAGGCGCGGGTACTTCCCTTGCGTATCTGACGGACGATGTGCTCAGCTTCATCATCTGCCTGCTGTTCGACTTTATCGTCGCCTTTGCCGTGCTCGGCTTTGCAGGCGTTTTCAAGAATAAAATAAAAAAACCGAAAGCGTCATTTGCTCTCGGCGTGATTTTTGCAGGACTGCTGCGTTTTCTCTGCCATTTCATAACAGGCTGGTATGTCTGGGGCAGCTACGCCGCCGACACGCTTTTAGGCAGCGGAACGCAGACGGGCGCGGCTATTGTTGAGAAATTCTCGGGGCAGGCTCTCGCGGCGGTTTATTCGCTCGTCTATAACGGCTCTTACATGATTCCCGAAATCATCATAACCGTTATCGGCGCAGTCATTCTGATTTCCGTTAAACCCATTCTCAAAGAAACACAGGATTGACATATTGCCTGTTTGTGATAAAATATTCACGGTGATTTTATGAGTGAGATTTTTAAAAGAACAGAACTGCTCCTCGGCGAAAGTGCCGTTAAAAAGCTGAGCGGCTGCCGCGTAGCAGTTTTCGGCATAGGCGGCGTCGGCGGCTACACAACCGAGGCTCTTGCGAGAAGCGGTGTCGGAAAGCTCGACCTTATTGACAACGACACGGTCAGCGAATCGAACATCAACAGGCAGATTATCGCGC
Organism: Acutalibacteraceae bacterium; assembly: GCA_045640865.1. Taxonomy (GTDB): domain Bacteria; phylum Bacillota; class Clostridia; order Oscillospirales; family Acutalibacteraceae; genus CAG-488. The sequence goes on from JAZUFU010000047.1 coordinate 11,200, forward strand.
TTCACAGCACGGTCGGAAGAGCCAAAGTTGATGTGATGAAAGAGAGAATTCTCGACATCAATCCCGACGCTGAGGTCAGGGCTTACAATACATTTTTCATGCCCGAAACTGAGGGCGAATTTGACTTTTCTCAATACGATTATGTTGTCGATGCGATTGACACGGTTACGGGCAAAATCGCCCTCGCCGTAAAAGCCGACAAGGCAGGCACGCCGATAATCAGCTCCATGGGCGCAGGCAACAAGCTCGACCCGACGGCGTTTGAGGTGGCGGATATTTACAAGACCTCGGTCTGTCCGCTCGCCCGCGTTATGCGCCGTGAGCTTAAACAGCGCGGCATAAAAAAGCTCAAGGTAGTTTATTCAAAGGAAGCACCCCTCTCCCCTGTTTCAGATGATGAAAACGGACAGCACAGAAAGCAGACACCCGGAAGCACGGCGTTTGTACCGTCGGTGGCAGGGCTGATAATCGCGGGAGAAGTCATAAAGGATCTGATAAAATAATGGAAAGAATACTGACCGATTGCCAGAAAATCGAAAGAAGCATCACAAAAAAATACAGAAAAGAGATATGGAATCCGTTTGTGCAGGCGGTTAAGAATTACAGGCTTATTGAACAGGGCGACAAAATCGCCGTGTGCATTTCGGGCGGCAAGGATTCAATGCTCATGGCGAAGCACATGCAGCAGTTACAGAAGCACAGCGAGTTCCCGTTTGAGCTTGAATATATCGTCATGGACCCCGGCTACAATGAGATAAACCGCAAAAAAATCGAGGACAACGCGCAGCTCATGGAAATCCCGATTACGGTTTTTGAGACAGATGTGTTCTTTGTTGCGAACCAGACGGAGCAGAATCCGTGCTATCTCTGCGCGCGAATGAGGAGAGGGCATCTTTACTCAAAGGCGCAGGAATTAGGCTGCAACAAAATCGCGCTCGGGCATCATTTCAGCGATGTTATTGAGACAACGCTTTTAGGCATGCTTTACGGCGCACAGCTTCAGGCGATGCCGCCGAAACTCCGCAGTAAAAATTATGAGGGAATGGAGCTTATCCGTCCGCTTTACTGCATACACGAGGACGATATTCTCAGGTGGAAAAGGTACAACAATCTTGATTTTCTTCAGTGCGCGTGCAGATTCACAGAGAAAATGAGCGAAAGCGGCGACGGCACAGGCGAGTCGAAACGGCAGGAAATCAAGGAGCTTATAAGAGAGCTCAAAAAGACGAACCCGAATGTGGAGAAAAATATTTTCAATTCGATTCATTCTGTCTGCCTCGACACAATTGTCGGGTATAAATTCGGCGGTAAGGAATTTGATTTTAACGAGAAATACGCAAAAAGCGATGTGGAAGAATAAATAAAAATCCACAGCCGCAAAAATTTATTTTTGACAGAATAATACCCGCCGAAGAAATCCCGGCGGGTTGTTTTTATGTGGTAAACAGGGATTTGTCGATATAAAGCTTCCCTCGGGGGAGGTGGCAAAATCTCTGATTTTGATGGTGGGGGTAACCCCCTCAGTCTGCTTCGCAGACAGCTCCCCAAAGGGGCGCCTTTATTATGGTAACTTATGATTTATCTGAGTGCCAAATCATTTAATTCGCCTGTTCCTTAATCCGCAAAAAACTCCATAAGCGCGGGAGCGATAACTTCATCTGTATAATCAAAGCAGGAGCTGTGTCCGCCGCCCTTGACCATAATTTCGCGGCAGTCGGGAATATGCTTTGTAATTCTTTTTGAATGGGTGCGCAGCATCATGTCGCTCTGACCGAAAATATTGAGAACAGGAATGTTGATTTTTTCAAGGTCCTTGAATTTCATCGTCGGCTGATAAACCATCATGCCCTCGATATCGGCATCAAGCGCAACGGCAGGGTCTTTAGTGAAGAAATATTTGATGCGCAGGAAAATATACTCAAAAACAATGCCTATCTGACTTGACGGCTTTGTGCCGAACGGGTTGATATTCGCGCCCATTATCGCGAGCTTTTCGACCTTTTCGGGGTATGTCAGCGTGAAAACAAGTCCGAGATTTCCTCCGTCGCTGAATCCGAAAATATAGACGCTTTCAATATTCATCTGCTCGAGCATTTCGTTGATGTCGCTTGCCATGACATCAAAGGTCAGTTTGCCGTCGCCTCTTTCGCTATTGCCGCAGCCGCGCGGCGAAACGGTTATTACCTTATAGCTTTGCGCAAGATAAGGCAGAACGGTTCCGTCAAAGGAGTGCATGCTGTTGCCGTTGGGCGGCAGAAGAAGCATTACCTGCTCGTTTTCCGCGCCGTAAACGGCATATTCCATATTTATTCCGTTGACATAAACAAATCCGCTCTCGTCCGCCTTGGGCGTCTGAGGGCGTTCCGCCGCATAGGCGGGGAAAACCAAAGATGATAATGTTGCGATGCAAATTAAGAGAGAAACAAGTTTTTTAATGACAGATTTCATATAAATCACTCCTGATATTTTTTAAAAGTCTTTATGGAGATTCGTTTTATTCTTCGTAGGAAATTTTAAAATAATCGAGATATTTTTTGAATTTATCCTGCGCGGAAAGGCAAGTATCGCGGAGATAACCATTTTCGTTATTCCATTCTTTAAGACCGCGGTAATAAAACATTTTCATATCGTCATCAATTATGAACGGCACAATATTATTCCGCAGACATTCCTTGAAAAGTATCAGCCGCCCCACCCTGCCGTTGCCGTCCTGAAACGGATGTATGCGCTCAAACCGAACATGAAATTCGAGCAAATCGTCAAAAGATTTTTCTTTTGTTTTATTATAGTCCGCGAGCAGATTTTTTATCTGACGGCTTACATCTTCGGGTGCAACGGTTTCACTGCCGCCGACTTCATTTGGCAGCTTCTTATATTCGCCAACGGCGAACCAGTCAAGGCGCGAGTCCGATGTTCCGCTTTTAAGAACGGCGTGAAGCTGTTTAATAAATGATTCGCTGAGCTGATGCGGCGCGCTGTCGATTATCATATCAACGCACTTGAAATGGTTGGCGGTCTCAACAATATCGTCAACTCTCAGAACGCTGTCAGCAGCTCCGATTGTGTTTGTTTCATATATATAACGCGTCTGGTCGTGAGTGAGACAGCTGCCCTCAATGTGGTTGGAGTTATATGTCAGTTCAATCTGAATTTTATGGTATATTCCGCCGCGAAGCCTTGCCGATTTCTCCGCCTTGAGAATATCGAGCAGAGTTTTCTGCGGCTCAGAGTGTTTGTTAATACGCTCGGGCTTCTGAGCATTTTCGGGAATGTTCCATTTTTTGCCTGTTAAAAAAGCTCCGTCAATTTTGCCGTCGGCACAGTAGCCGCGCACGCTTCGCTCGGAAACGCCCCATTTTTCAGCCGTTTCTGACGCGGAAAGGTATTTCATCGCAAGTCCCCCTTTCGTTACAGTAATATTATAACTCATTATCGGCAAAATTTCAAGATTTTTTCTTGCGTTTTCGTAAGTTTTTTGCCGATAGGCGGGTGATGGCGTAGATTTGTGCGGATACCGTGATAAAAATTTATTGCAAATTTTCCGCGTCGAGCACACAATTGCGAATTATTAACCGTGGTAACCCGAATATAAAAACGGGCGATTGATAATCGCCCCTACCGACGGAGGAGAAAGATTGTGCGAAAACTTAACACGGCCGGGGCAAGCCCGCAGCCCTACAAATGAAAGCTGAAAAAAGTGCGGACAGCGAGAGAAAAATAATGAAAAATATCCGTGATATTGTGAAAAAAGTTGTTGACAAGATTTGTATGATGTGATATACTCATTCATACCGCGTACTTCGGGCGGCGCTATGCGCCACAAGTGATTTTATCCGCCCCACAGTAGCGAGTCCATAATAAAGGAAGGTTAGTTCAATGTACGCAATTATTGTTACAGGCGGCAAGCAGTACAAGGTTGAGGCAGGCGAATCTGTTTTCATCGAGAAGCTTGATGTTGAAGCCGGCGACGAGGTTACTTTTGACAAGGTTGTTGCAGTTGGTAAGGACGACGGTATCGTTGTCGGTGCTCCTTATGTTGAGGGCGCAACTGTTACAGCTAAGGTTGAAAAGAACGGCAAAGCTAAGAAAGTTGTTGTTTTCACCTACAAGTCAAAGAAAAACGAAAAGCGCAAGATGGGCCACAGACAGCCCTACACTAAGGTTGAAATTTCAGCTATCAACGCATAATCAGCTATGATTAAAGCGGCTTTTTTCAACGAAGGCGATTTTCTGACGGGCTTTGAAATCAAAGGGCACAGCGGCTACGCGGAGGCGGGAAGCGACATTATATGCGCGTCTGTTTCCTCGGCGGCTTTCATGGCGGCGAACACCATAACCGATGTTATCGGACTGGACGCTGACATCACCCTTAACGATGACGGATTTTTTAAATTCAAAGTAAAGCCTGTCCCCCAGGCGCAAGCGACTCTCAGAGGATTAAAACTTCATCTCGAAGCTCTGAGTCAGGATTATCCTGAAAACATTAAACTTACATTTTAACGGAGGTGCCATAATGCTTAAAATCAACATTCAGCTTTTTGCTCATAAAAAAGGTATGGGTTCTACCCGTAACGGCCGTGATTCTGAATCAAAAAGACTCGGCGTTAAGCGTGCTGACGGTCAGTTCGTTCTCGCAGGCAACATTCTTGTTAAGCAGCGCGGAACACACATTCACCCCGGCAACAACGTAGGCAAGGGTAAGGACGACACTCTTTTTGCTCTTATTGACGGCAAAGTTAAGTTTGAGCGTGTAGGCAAAGACCGCAAAAAGGTCAGCGTTTACGCTGTAGAGCAGTAATTATCTGTATCTTAAACTAAACGGACACACTGAAGCACAGATTAACATCTGTGCTTTTTTGTTTTATAAACATAAAGTCAGGATATGTTTATTATCTATTTCCGAAGTATTCATAATAAATACAATAATTAGCCAGATAAATTATTGTTTATTTTTCTATATCAGAAATTTGCCGCTTTGATTTGTGTTATACTGAGATTAAATATGAGCAGAAATCACATTCGGAGTGGTGTTTTTGAAAACGGAAAATATAAAAATCGCCGTTGCGGGAACAGGATATGTAGGACTTTCCGTCGCGGTGCTTCTCTCGCAGAAATATCATGTTGCGGCAACCGACATAGTAAAAGAAAAGGTTGATATGATAAACAGCAAGGTCTCCCCTATCGCCGACAGAGAAATTGAGGAATTTCTTTCGGAAAAGGAGCTTGACCTTTACGCGACCGCTGACGCCGAGGAGGCATACTCTGGCGCGGACTATGTTGTCATAGCCGTACCCACGGATTACGACCCTGACAGAGACTATTTCAACACCTCGGCTGTCGATGCTGTTATAAAAACGGTTACAGAAATCAACCCCGACGCGGTTATCATTATAAAATCCACCGTGCCGATTGGCTACACACGCGCGGCAAGGGAAAAATTCGGCACGGACAAGCTCCTTTTCTCGCCCGAATTTCTCAGAGAGAGCAAGGCTCTTTATGACAATCTCTACCCGTCGAGGATAATTGTCGGCACCGACCTTGACGACAGTTATTTATCGGCAAAGGCGGAGGAATTCGCCGCTCTGCTTGCGGACTGCGCTTTTAAAGATGATGTGAAAACGCTTGTAATGGATTTCACGGAGGCGGAGGCTGTCAAGCTCTTTGCCAACACATACCTTGCCATGCGCGTTTCATTCTTCAATGAGCTGGACACATACGCCGAAACAATGGGGCTGAGCACACAGAATATCATTGACGGCGTGTGCCTTGACCCGAGAATCGGCTCTCACTACAACAATCCGAGCTTCGGCTACGGCGGCTACTGCCTGCCCAAGGACACCAAACAGCTCCTTGCCAACTTCACGGATATTCCCGAGTGCATTATTCACTCAATCGTTGAGGCGAACAGGACGAGGAAGGATTATATCGCCGAAACCGTGCTTGAAAAAGCGGGATTCAGCCGCGCGGACGGGAAAGATATAACCGTCGGCGTCTATAGGCTGACAATGAAAACAGATTCAGACAACTTCCGCCACAGCAGTATTCAGGGCGTTGTCAGACGCATAACTCAGAAAGGCGCAAAGGCGGTAATCTATGAGCCGTCAATGAAGGACGGCGAGGATTTCTTCGGCAGCCCTGTCATAAACGATTTGCAGAAATTCAAGGAGTCCTGCGATATTATCATCGCGAACAGATACAATCCATGCCTTGACGATGTTAAGGACAAAGTCTATACGCGCGACCTTTTTAAACGGGATTAAATGGAGATGTTATCTTGAAAAATTTTAATATTGACCTGAACGGAAAAACCGTGCTTGTTACGGGCGCGGCAGGGTTTATCGGCGCGGCTCTTTGTAAAAAGCTGTTGAGCGAATTCAACCTCAAAAAGCTTATCGGCATAGATAATTTCAACAATTACTATTCCGTCAAGCTGAAAGAATCAAGGCTCGCCGAGCTTAAAAAAAGCAAAAAATTTACTTGCTATTGGGTAAATATCGCCGACAAGGATTTAATGGTGGACATTTTTGATGAACACAGACCGCAGATAGTTGTCAACCTCGCGGCTCAGGCAGGCGTGAGGTATTCGATTGAAGAACCCGACGCTTATATCGAGTCAAATATCATCGGCTTTTACAATGTTCTCGAGTGCTGCCGCCGCTTTCCCGTTGAGCATCTTATTTTTGCAAGCTCGTCGAGCGTCTATGGCACGAACAAGAAAATTCCATACTCAGTTGACGATAAGACCGACACGCCTGTTTCGCTTTATGCGGCGACGAAAAAGAGCAACGAGCTTCTCGCTCATGCCTACTCAAAGCTCTATGATATTCCGTCAACGGGGCTGAGATTTTTCACGGTCTATGGCCCTGCGGGCCGCCCAGACATGGCATATTTCAGCTTCACAAACAAGATGATAAACGGTCAGCCGATTAAAATTTTCAACTACGGCGACTGTAAAAGGGATTTCACCTACATTGACGACATTGTTGAGGGCATCACGGCGGTAATGCAGAAAGCTCCCGACAAAAATGTTGACGGTGTACAGTTTAAGGTTTATAATATCGGCAACAGCAATCCCGAAAATCTGCTCGATTTTGTAAATATTCTTCAGCAGGAGCTTATCAACGCAGGCGTTCTGCCCCGAAACTACGACTTTGTGAGCCACAGGGAGCTTGTGCCGATGCAGCCCGGCGATGTTGAAACCACATTTGCCGATGTTACTGAGCTTTACAACGATTTCGGCTTCAAGCCATCCACTCCCCTGCGCGCGGGGCTGAGAAAATTTGCGGAGTGGTATAAGGAATACTACGGCTAAGGAGATGATTGCGCGATGAAAAAAGTGATGATAATGACAAACGGACTTTACTCGGGCGGCGAGGAAAAGGTGCTCCAGACGGTGCTGAACAACCTCGACTACTCAAAGTTTGATGTTACGCTTTTTTCAATGCACAAAGAAGAGCTTGACCGCGAAATTTTCAGAACGCAGGACAAATACAAATATAAAGCTATTTTTAAAAGCGGCTCAACACCCGTCAGCCGTTTTTTCGGCAAAGTCAAGGGCAAAATATTTAATCTCTGTCCGCCGAAATTTTTCAGACTGCTTTATTTAAGAGAAAAATTCGATGTGGAAATTGCCTTTCTGGAGGGTGAGCCGACCAAAATTGTTTCGGGCTCGCTCAACAGAAAAGCGCGAAAGCTCGCGTGGGTTCACACGGACATGATAGTCAACAACTGGACGGATTATCTTTATAAAAGCTCCGAGCAGGAAAGAGATGCGTATCTTAAATTTGACGAGATTTTCTGCGTTTCGGAGTCGGTCAAAGAGGCGTTTATTAAAAAATACCGCATTGAAAATAATGTCAGCGTAAAATACAACCCCGTGGATTCTGAGGAAATTCTTAAAAAAGCGCAGGAAAAATCGGGACTTGAAAATGAAAAAAGGCCGCTGATTATTTCAGTCGGCAGGCTCGAAAAGCCGAAAGGCTACCCGAGGCTTGTTGAATGCGCCGACAAGCTGAAAGAGGAGGGCTATGAATTCACCCTCGCGATTGCGGGCGATGGCAGACAGCGTGAAAGCATTGAGCAGTTTATTGAGGAAAACGGACTTTCAGACACGGTAAAGCTCCTCGGTTTTCACGATAATCCTTATAAATTCGTTGCCGCGGCGGACGCTTTCATCTGCTCATCATACATTGAGGGCTTCAGCACGGCCGCCACGGAAAGCGTGATTCTCGGCAAGCCCGTTTATACGGTTGACTGCCCCGGCATGAGTGAGCTTTTCGGAGACGAGGAGTGCGGTGTTATAGTGCCGAACACGGACGGCGACCTCTATCTGCTTTTAAAGCATGCGGTTGCGGACGAAGAAAGCAGAAAAAAATACACCGCCGCCGCAAAGCGCAGAGCGGAGTTTTTTGACATACAGACGCGAATGGCTGATATTGAAAGTGTAATATAAAAACTACATAAAGCAAAAACGGCTTACCCTGCTTTAAACAAGGTAAGCCGTTTATTATTGTTTTTTTATTTTAAAGGATTATTAAAATTGTAATTTTCGAGCGCATAAGTTAAGCTAAGAACGGGATCGTCCTGCATTGACTGATAGGATTCGTTCAGCTCCCAGTCTTCCATATCGACAAAAGTATATTCCGCTTCGCCGTAATTATCGCTCAGGTATTCCTCAAACTTCATGAAATAATCTTCGCTGCAGATTCTCTTATTCGGAAGTTTCGGAATATGAATTTCAGTTTCGCCCTGCGCGGATTTTTCCGCAACATACCGCTCGCGCATAAGAGAAACATCGTAATTCTGCACCGTCAGACAGGTTAAAATAACCGAAAAACATAAGCAGGCAATAACCGTCGCGGTATTCAGAACAGGCTGAGCTTTTTCAAGAATGTCGTTTGCCCCGTATTCTCTTTTGATAATGTTGATAATATAAAGAGAAATCGCGGCAACAAGACACACGGAAAGATAGAAGGTTCTGTATCCATGCTGGTCGAGAACGGTGAACATTCCCACGGACATCATCGCAAGCAAGGTCAAGAACAAAACAGCCGTTCTGTCTTTTTTTGATTTGATAAAGCGGATAAAAATCAGCACGGAGTTTGCAAAAAAGATTACAAACAGACCTAAAAGAGCCAGCTTTGCGGAAGCGATAACCTTGCGCTCGCTGCTTTGTATAAACGAATAAAGCAGGCTTAAAAGCGAATAGAGCACAGGGATAACAATATGCCATTTTTTGAATTTGTCTTCGGGAGATTCCTTTATTACAAGAAATACCTCCGCCGCGCTCAAAACAGCAATAACAATAAAAGCCGAGCTGAATATTTCCGCGAACTGAGCAAGAACACCTATAATATACGGAATGCTTATGTAAACATTTCTGTATTCCGACATATTGTATTTAAATTCGCCGATTTCGCCGAGATAATTCGGTAATAACATTATTGCCGCCAGACCGATTACCGTGCCGATAAGAAGAGCAATATTGCAGACGGAAATTTTTTTGTCTGTTATGAATTCATACACGCAGACGCCCAAAGCGAAAAGCATGAAAATGATTGACGAGTTTTCGCTGAAAAGCTGCATGCAGAAAGACAGAATCAGTAATATGAAAGCAAGAAGCCATCTGATTTTACCGATTTTTGCGGAATATTTCAAAAGAGCCAAGCATACCGTAAACAAGCAAATCGGAACAACATAGTTGTAAAATGACGGATTAACGGCAAAGCAGTTTGAAAAATATCCCTGAGCAGGTATAACAAGCATCAGCGCGACGGCAAGCTTGCCGTAAAGCGTTTTTATTTCGAACACATAAATACAGCAGAAAACCGCGACTGTTATTATCAGCGGATTAAGAAAAGCTCTGATTAAATCGTTGTGAAGGCAGCTCAGCAGTCCGAGATTTCCGAACACTCTGCCGTTGCCGTAAAACAGCGCGCTTTTAAAGCACTCAGGCCATGTGGCATTCATTACAGACAGCTTTTCGGCATAGTCATCTGTTGCATACGGAGTGAAAAACAAAATGCAGAACAGCGCAATAAATATGCAGATAAACAGCGGAAAATTTTTGCAGGCCTTTTTTGCCATTGATATTCCTCCTGAAAGATAAAATACAATATTACAGATATTTTATTACTTCCAAATATGAAAGTCAACCGTCAAAGATTTTTGCTCATTTCGGTTTATTTCATCTTTTTGAGTATTGACGGTCTGCCGAAAACAACCTTGAAGAATATGCCGAACTCCTCAAAGAATGCTTCAAATTCCATTTTAAGGGAATCACAGCGTTTGCTGTCTTCCTCGGTGTATTCGGGGTGGCCGCCCTGAGCTGATGTCTTGTTGATTGTGAATGTGTGGATAGGCTCATCGCCGTCGATTGTGTAGGTGGAAATCTTAATGCTTTCCTCAGAGAAGTCAATGAGATTGTAGAGAACTTCGTCTGAAAGGTAGTAGTATCCGAT
>JAZUFU010000048.1:0-14249 GCA_045640865.1 Acutalibacteraceae bacterium
CAAGACAAACACCGTCAACGGCGAAAAGCTCAGAACGAAAATTCTCGTCTATTCCAAAACCTCTTTCGATTATGAAGCGGGCGATGTTATCCGCTTTAAAGCGAAGCTGACAGATAACCTCAGCAAGCGCGATTTTGTCAGCCGTCTTTCATATATTTCAGACGGGGAATATCTCTATGCATTTCTCACAAGCGAAGCGAAAACAACTCTTGTTTCAAGCGGAAAAGGCACATTACAGCATGGTCTTTACCTTATAAGAGCCACGTTGAAAGCAAGGCTTCACTCACTTTTGCAGGGTAAAGAGGGTGCCGTAACAACCGCAATGCTCATTGGCGACAAAAGCTCAGTAAGTTCCTCTGTGAAACGAGATTTCAAACTTTCTGGCATTTCGCATCTTTTTGCCGTTTCGGGGCTTCATCTGTCGGTGTGGGTTATGAGCCTTTACACTCTGTTGAAGAAAACCGTAAGAAAACGCAGAATTCCCGAGATAATCTGCATCGTTTTCACCCTGTTTTTTATGGCTCTGACGGGCTTTACCGCCTCGGTTTGCAGAGCGGGCATAATGCTCGGCGTGGTGCTTCTTTCAAGAGTTTTCGGTGAGGAAAACGATTCTTTAAATTCCCTCGGTATTGCTGTTTTTCTCATTCTTCTTGCTAATCCCATGGCGGCGGTGAGTGTTTCTCTGCTGCTTTCATTCAGCGCGACGCTCGGCATACTGACCGCTTTTCCGCCCATTGAAAACAAAATTGACGAGCTGATTTTCACCGTTAAAAACAGGCGCGTGAGAAATGCTCTCAAATACATTCTCAGCCTTGTCGCGATAAGCGTCTGCGCTTCGGTGTTTACTCTGCCTGTAACCTCGTTTTTTATCGGCAGCGTTTCGCTTGTCGCTCCCGTAACGAATGCTTTTGTTTCTCTCGCGGCGACGCCTCAGATGATTTTCGGCGGCTTGAGCGCAATAGCTTATCCGCTTAAATTTATCGCAAATCCGTTCGCGCTTATCTGCGGATTGCTCGCAAAATATGTTCTTTTTGTCTCGTCATTTCTTGCGGATATTCCGTTCTGCTCCGTCGAGACAAGCTCCGTTATTTTCAGAGTTGTTCTGCTTCTCGGCACGGCAGGTCTTATCTGCGCCGCGATTCTTATACAGAGCGATAAAAAGCGTGTGAAATGCTTCGTCTGCATAGTTCTTTCTCTGTGCGTTGTCGGCACTTCCGTTTATTTCCTGACAGGCTCGCACAACACAAAAGTCAGAGCGTTCAATACTGACGGTGGCGTGTGCGTTGAGGTATCTCACGGCGGCTTTAATATGTTCCTCGGGTGCGGCGGAAGCAGTAACTATCCCGAAAATGAAACACTTCTCGCCATTGAAGATGACGCGGATTTTCTTCTTGTACCCGACAGAAATCCCCAAAACAGCTCAATGCTTATGTATTTCACCGAGAATTTTGAGCCGCAGACGGTAATCAGCGGCGAAAGAAATCAGACGCTCGGACTTCTTAGAAACGACTATAAAATATCAAACCATTTCAAAACCGAGCCGTGGAGCGGAGCTTCACTTGAATTTGCCAAAAACGGCGGCAGTTCCTTTGCCTGCCTTGACGACGGCGCGATGAAAATTCTCATAATTTTCTCCTGCGCCGATATAAATAGTATCCCGGCGGATTTTCTTTGTGCCGATGTTCTCATAACCTGTGCCGAAATCCCCGAAGATTTTGACTTCGGCTCATTCTCAGCGGTGATTTTCAGCGCGGAAGATGATAATACATATGAAAAAATCGAAGGTGCTGAGTTCGTCCGTCTTTGCGATTATTCCGACGCGGAAATCAGCACTGACAGAAACGGAAAAATAAGTATCAATTGTAATAAGAGGTGAAAAATATGCCGTCAATCAACGAAACCGAGTTAAAAAAACAGATAAAATCGGGTGAATTCAGCAATATTTATCTCATTTACGGCACTGAAAGCTATCTGAAGCACCATTATTGCAATCTGCTTGTCAAAAAAGCGGTCGATGCGGCGTTTGCGGACTTCAATCTGCACGAGTTCAAGTCGCCGAGTGATGTTAAAGAGATTATTCTGGCGGCTGAGGCTCTGCCGATGATGAGCGAGCGCACCTGCGTTGTTATAAAAGACCCTGTGCTTTCGGATTTCGGCGAAAGCGGCAGAAAAGAGCTTCTCGATTTCCTTTCGGATGCTCCCGAAACCTGCGTTATTATAATTTGTTTTCTCACCTCCGACGCGGAGGGCAAAGGCTTCAAAGAGCTTTTGAGTGTCTGCGAAAAGTACGGCTCATCCTTAAAACTTGACAAAATGAGCAGGGGAGAGCTGGTAAAATATGTCATGAAGGGCGCGTCCTCACGCGGCTGTTCGATAGATTATTCCGCCGCCGACTACTTTATTTCTCTTGTCGGCGACAGTCTCACAACCGTCCTCAATGAGCTTGAAAAGCTCTGCGCCAACGCAGGCACAGGGGCGATTACAAGGGCAAATATTGACGCGGTTACTGTGAAAAATACCGAAGCAAAAATATTTGACCTTTCAAAAAATCTTGTAACGGGCAATTCAGACAAGGCGTTTTCGATTCTCGACTCGCTTTTAAAGCAGAGAGAAGAGCCGATTTCAATAATGGGCACAATAATCATGAGCTATGTGGATATGTACCGCGCAAAAATCGCTCAGGCAGGCGGGCACAGACCCGAGGAAATGATGAGGATTTTCAACTACGGCAAAAGCGATTTCAGACTTCGCAACGGCGCGAAAAACGCCTCCAAAATGAGCGTCGGTATGCTCAGAGAGAGCCTTGAAGTTTTGGCAAAAGCGGACGAAAACCTCAAATCAACCTCCATTGACCAGCGGCTCATACTTGAAGAAGCAATGATAAAGCTGTTTTTGATTGCCAACGGTGAAAAAGTATGCTGAAAACAGACAAAATAATAGTTGTCGAGGGTAAGTACGACAAAATCAAGCTCAATTCCATAATTGACGGCGTGGTTGTCGCGACTGACGGCTTCGGCATTTTCAAGGATAAAGAAAAACAGCGGTTTTTAAGAAAGCTCGCTGAGAAAAAGGAGATTGTCATTCTCACCGACAGCGACTCCGCAGGCTTTGTTATAAGAAATTTTCTCAGCGGAATTCTGCCTAAGGGAAAGATAATCAACGCCTACATTCCCGATGTTTTCGGCAGAGAAAAGCGCAAAACCGAGGATTCCAAAGAGGGAAAGCTCGGTGTTGAGGGCGTTTCGGCTGAGCTTATAAAAACCGCGCTCGAAAAAGCAGGCGTTTTCGTCTGCGAGGAGCAAACGGAAAAACGGCTCATAACAAAACAGGATTTTTATAATGACGGTCTGACGGGCGGCGCGGACAGCAAGGAAAAGCGCAAAAAGCTTCTAAAAAGTCTTGATTTGCCCGAAAAAATGACCGCCAACGCCATGATTGAGATTTTTAACGCTTTCATGAGCTATGATGACTACAAAAACGCTCTTTTGGAGCTTGAAAGGGAGTAATTTTATGCGTATAGGGCACGGATATGATGTTCATAAGCTCGTTGAGGGCAGAAAACTTATAATGGGCGGTGTAGAGATTCCATACGAAAAAGGACTTTTAGGTCATTCTGACGCAGATGTTCTGCTTCACGCGATTTCCGATGCTCTTTTAGGCGCGGCGGCTTTCGGAGATATCGGCGGAATGTTCCCCGACAACGACCCTCAGTTCAAGGACGCCGACAGCCTTGTGCTGCTCTCAAAGGTTGCCGAAAGACTTAAAGAGAACGGCTACACCGTCGGCAATATCGACGCGACGGTTATCGCGCAGAATCCAAAAATGAAGCCGCATATCGAAAAAATGCGCGCTAATATCGCCGCCGCCTGTGCGGTTGATGTATCTGCCGTTTCCGTTAAGGCGACAACTGAGGAATGGCTCGGCTTCACGGGAAGCGGCGAGGGCATTTCCGCTCACGCTGTTTGTATAATTTTATAAAAAATTGTTAATTTAGTGTTAATTTCATTGAATTGTTTTCTGAGCTGTGATAGAATAGGCTCACTTATTTAAAGGTTATGGGAAAAAGATATGAACAATGATTTTCTGACAAATGTTTCCGATATTCTCAGCCGTCTCGGCGCGCTGTTTAAATCGTATAATTTTGTGCTTGACACCGTGGATATTATCCTCGTTGCCCTGCTGATTTTTGCGCTTATCCGCTTTTTCAGAGAGAGCCGCTCGCTTCACATCGTAAAGGGCATCGCGTTTCTTCTTGTTACTTATTTTGTCGTTAACCTCCTCGGCATGCAGGCAAGCACATTCCTTTTCAAGCAGGTAACTGACAATATCCTCATAATTCTGCTCGTCCTGTTCGCTCCCGAGCTCAGGCAGGGACTCGAAACTGTCGGCAGAAGCCGTTTTTCGATACTGAGAATACTCGGCATAAACAAGGGTAATGCCTCTCAGCAGAAAGAGCAGAAGATGATGCACGAAATCTGCAAGGCGTGCGTTGACATGGCAGGCAAAAAAATCGGCGCGATTATCGTTCTTGAAAGAGATGTTTCGGTTGACGACTGTATCGTTAAGGGCACGGTTGTTGACGCGGAGGTTTCAAAGGAGCTTTTAGGCAGCCTTTTCTTCCCGAATTCACCGCTTCACGACGGAGCTGTTATTATAAGAGACGGCAAAATTCATTCCGCAGGCTGTATTCTTCCTCTTACGCAGGAAACGGATCTCAGCTCCGAGCTAGGCACAAGGCACCGCGCTTCGCTGGGTTTAAGCGAGCAGTGCGATGCTGTTGTAATCGTTGTCTCTGAGGAGCGCGGTCGGATTTCAATCGCCCATAAGGGCGCGCTTGCAAGAGATATTTCAGAGGGCGAGCTTTACGAAAAAATGTCAGAGTATTTTACTCCCTCAGAAACGACAAAGGGCAAAAAGAAAAAAACAGAAGAGGGAGCGGATGAACAATGAGCGTATCCAAAAAGAAAAAATCCGTAATTCTCCGCAAGATTTTCTGGAATGACAAGGCTATACTTGCAATTTCAATTTTTGCCGCTGTTGTTGTCTGGGCGTCGGTGTGCGTTGCTTTTGCGCCTGAGACTACCAACATTATTAAAGATGTTCCCGTTGTGGTAAGTACGGAAAATGATGTTCCGTCTCAGTACGGTTTTCAGCTTTTCGGCGAGAAAGAGTTCACCGTTGATATTACCGTCAGCGGAAGCCGATATGTTATCGGTGAAAATCTCCTTTCGGCAGACGATTTTGAGGTTTACGCGATAACATCAAATGTCGCGAAGGCAGGCCATTTCAGCCTCCAGCTCAAGGTCAGAAAGGTTAATGAGGACGCGGATTATAAAATAGTCGGTGTGTCAAAGGATTCCGTAAGTGTTTATTATGATTTCTTTGAGAAAAAGGAAGTTCCCGTTACAGTCAGCGTCAATAAAACCGATTTTGTAAAATCGGGATATATGACCGACGACAATTATATAATGGATAGGAAAACTGCCGTTGTTTCGGGCGCGGCAGGTGAGGTTGCCAAGCTTGACTCGGTTATTGCCGATGTTCAGCTTGATGACGGTCAGCTTTCTGAGACTGCAACCTATAACGCTGTTCTCACCGCTTATGACGGAGCAAGAAATCCTCTTGATTATGTTCAGATTAACGGCGAGGACGAGGCGACAATGCCGATAGGAATTCCCGTTTACCGCATGGGAAGCCACGGGATTGATGTTGAGTTTACGAATATTCCCTCCGCTTATTCAAGTGATGTTAAGTCGTTCCTTAAGTATTCGTTTTCACCCTCGGGGCTTAATGTTGCCGCTTTGCAGAACGGCACGGTGAACGATAATATCGACATCGGCTCGATTGATTTTTCGCAGATTAAAAAGGGCGAAAACAAGTTTAAATTCCCGCTGAGCAATGTTAAAAGTATCAAGGCAGACAGTACCAAGGTCAAAACCGTTGAGGTCAGCTTTGATTTGCCGAAAATCAGCGAAAAGAAAGTTGCGCTTCTGCTTGACAATGCTTCGGTTGCCAACGCTCCTGAGGACAGCAAGGTGCTTTTCGGCACATCTTATGTCAATGTTCAGCTTTACGGCAAGGATTCCGAGCTCGAAAAGCTTGATTCTCAAAGCCTTAAAGCGGTCATTGATTTCAATAACAATACTTCAGATGAAGACGGCGTTTATAAGGGCGCGATTTATCTCAAAGATGCCGACAGTTCATGGATTTACGGCATATACGAGCTCCCATATACTCTGACAAAATAAATCAAAATCATATTCTCCTCTCCGAATTCATATCAATAAGTATATGAATATCGGAGGGGAGATTTTTTTGATTGATTCCGTTGAATTGAGAGCCATAGAACTCGGTGAATATATAGTTAAAAACAAGGCAACAGTAAGAATGACGGCTGATGCGTTTTCTGTTTCAAAATCGACGGTACATATTGATGTTACAAAGCGGCTGAGAAGTATTGATTCCTCGCTTTATTCGCAGGTGCGCGAAATTCTTGATGTCAACAAGGCTCAGCGTCATATAAGAGGCGGTCAGGCGACGAAGGAAAAGTATAAAAATCTCAGCGGAAAGGAGAACGATTGATATGTGCGGAATAGCAGGGCAGGTGTCATTTACCGAGGATTTGCTGAAATACAGGGATTCTTTTGAGCGTATGTCTCTCTCACTCAAAGACAGAGGTCCCGACCAGAACGGCGGGTTTTACTCGAATAACGCTGCGCTCGTTCACAGGCGGCTTGCGGTTGTGGATATTGAAAACGGCAGACAGCCGATGATTTACGAAACGGAACGCGAAAAATATATAATTGTCTATAACGGCGAGCTTTACAACACCGACGAAATCAGAGCCGCGCTCATTGAAAAGGGCGAGCATTTCACGGGGCATTCCGACACGGAGGTTGTCCTCAAGGCGTTTGCCTGCTTCGGCGAGTACGCGGTCAACCTTTTCAACGGAATTTACGCCTTTGCGGTGTGGCAGGTCAACAAAAATGAGCTGTTTTTTGCAAGGGACAGAATGGGCGTCAAGCCGTTTTTCTATACCGAAAACAAAAGCGGCTTCATCTTTGCTTCGGAGCTGAAAGCGCTTTTTGAAAATGAGAATGTAACGCCGTCAATGGATATAAATTCCCTCGCGGAGATTATGCTCATAGGCCCCGGTCGGACGGCGGGATGCGGCGTTTTCAAGGGGATTTCAGAGCTGAAAGCAGGCTATTGCGGCAGATACAGTGAGCAGGGGCTTAGCATCAGACCGTACTGGCAGCTGACCTACACCGGGAATAACGACACAATCGACGAAGCGATAGAAAAGGTGCGCTTTCTCGTTACGGATTCAATTAAACGACAGCTTGTTTCCGATGTTCCCGTCTGCACTTTCCTTTCGGGAGGTCTTGATTCAAGCATAATTTCTTCCGTGGCGAACAACTGCTTTAAGGAGAGAGGGGATACACTCAAAACCTTTTCGGTTGACTACAAGGACAACGAAAAATACTTTAAAAAGAGCAAGTTTCAGCCGAACAGCGACCCGCATTTCATAAATGTGATGAAGGACTACCTCGGCTGTGAGCATCACTGGCTGATAATCGACACGCCCGAGCTGGTTTCCGCGCTCTATAAAAGTGTTGATGCGCGTGATTTGCCCGGCATGGCAGATGTTGACGCGTCCATGCTTCTGCTTTGTGAGGAGATTAAAAAATACGGCACTGTAGCTCTTTCAGGTGAGTGTGCCGACGAGATTTTCGGCGGCTATCCGTGGTACAGGGACAAGGACATCAGAATGACCGACGGATTCCCGTGGGCGCAGTCAACGCAGTACCGATTTGACTTCCTCAAAGATGAGTTCAAATCGCAGATAAACGCTGACGAATATGTGTATTCGCGCTATGAAAGCACCGTCAGACGCACCGACAAGCCTGCCGAAATCAACCCGACAGATTCAAGAATGTTAGAGATGATGCGGCTTAATATCGACTGGTTCATGCAGACGCTCCTTGACCGCAAGGACAGAATGAGTATGTTTTCGTCGCTTGAGGTGCGTGTGCCGTTCTGCGACCACCGAATTGTCGAGTATCTCTATTCACTTCCGTGGAGCTATAAGGACTATAACAGCTATGAAAAAGGACTGCTCCGAAAGGCGGTTGAGGGGCTTCTGCCCGAGGAGGTACTGTGGCGCAAAAAGAGTCCGTACCCGAAAACGCACCACCCTGAATATCTCGCAAGAGTAAAGGAAATCCTCACTAAAATCAACGAAGACCCGACCGAGCCGATTCATCAGTTTATCAAAAAAGAAAAGCTCACGGAGCTAATGAATTCAGACAAGGCTCAGCCGTGGTACGGTCAGCTCATGACCACGCCGCAGACCATAGCCTATTTCATTCAGTTCAACTACTGGTTAAAGAAATTCAATCTTGTTTAATTTAGGGGTTGTCGGGGACGCTAACCCCTGCAAAACGCACATCTCAAATTGAGCTTGTAGGGGACGACCTCCGGGCGTCCCGCGTTTTTTTCTCACGGTATGCGTTATTTTAGAATCCTCCGAAATTTCCCGAAAAAATATTTATTATTTCTCTGCTTTGTGTTATAATCAGAAAAAAGATTATTCGGAGCTGATAATATGGATATTAAAGAAATTCTTTCAAAGGTTGACCACACTCTGCTCAGCCAGAGCGCAACATGGGATGAAATAAGGCAGATTTGCGACGACGGCGTGAAATATTCCACCGCCTCCGTCTGCATACCTGCAAGTTATGTGAAGCAGGCAAAGGAATATGTCGGCGACAGCCTTAAAATCTGCACGGTTATCGGCTTCCCGAACGGCTATGCCACCACGGCGGCGAAATGCTTTGAAGCCGCAGACGCTGTGGAAAACGGCGCGGACGAAATCGACATGGTTATCAACATCGGCTGGCTCAAGGATAAAAAATATGACTCTCTGCTCGAAGAAATCAACAGCGTCAAAGCCGCGTGCAGGGGCAGACTTCTTAAGGTTATTATCGAAACCTGCCTGCTCACCGATGAAGAAAAAATCGAGATGTGTAGAATCGTTTCACGCTCCGATGCCGACTTTATCAAAACCTCAACGGGCTTCTCAACTGGTGGTGCGACCTTTGACGATATCGCGCTTTTTAAAGCAAATGTTTCGGACGGCACGCTCATTAAGGCGGCGGGCGGCATTTCCTCAATCGCCGACGCGGAAAAATTCATCTCTCTCGGCGCGGACAGGCTAGGCACAAGCAGAATTGTAAAAATTGTCAAGAGCGAGGGGATTTTATGAACAAACAGGAACTTTGTTCAGCGGCGATAGAGGTAATGAAAAAGTCGTATTCGCCCTACTCAAATTACACTGTCGGCGCAGCTCTGCTTTGTAAAAACGGCAGAATTTACACGGGCTGCAACATAGAAAACGCCGCGTATTCTCCGTCCGTCTGCGCTGAAAGAACGGCTTTTTTCAAGGCTGTCAGCGAGGGCGAAAGAGATTTTACTGCTATCGCTGTTGCAGGCGGCAAAGGCGGCGAAATACAGGACGGCGCGCCTCCCTGCGGAGTGTGCAGGCAGGTCATGGCGGAATTCTGCGGCGGAGATTTTGAAATTCTCGTCGCGACAGGGGAAACGGGCTTCAAATCCTACACGCTTTCGGAGCTTCTGCCCGAAGCATTCGGACCGGATAAACTCAATTAAACATTTTTCGTACCATTTTTTGCTCTTTTCGTACCGTATTTCATAATGTTGTCGGAATATATGCTATGATTAAGGCACAGAAAGATTCAGAAAGAGTGGTTTTATGAAAAAAATTCTATGCGCAGTTCTTGTCCTTATCATGGTATTTTCGGCGGTTATTCCTGCTTTTGCGGCAGATACAGATTCGTTCGGCGAAACTGTGCTCAAACAGACAGAGAAAATATCTGTTGAAGAGGGCAAACCGTTTAAATATACCTTTACCGCTCCGAAAGACGCGGTTTACGGAATTTTTGCAGAGCCTGTAAGTCTCGGCGGCGCATGGGTTACAATTTCACTTGACGGCAGAAAAAAATGTGAATTTTTCGCGTGCAGTTTTGAGCAAAATGATTCATCGGGTTATCTGGTTGGTTCTTGTTCTTATATAGGCTATGAAGAAATATTTATCAAATCGGGTACGGAAGTTGAAATAGAAATTAAGCTGAAGCCCGAAAAGTTTTACTTTATTACATACGGTTCTGAAAGCGGATATCAGTCCGACCGCATAGGCAAGCCGTTTGATTTTAATTTCAAGGTTTCATACGCTGGTGTCAGCAAAATGAACATCGGCGAAAATAAGTCGCTGAATGAGAACGAAGGTTATATTTTTACCCCCGACAAAACAGGTATTTATACTTTCAGCTCATCTGCCGCCGAGGGTTATGTGTCCTCTGCGGAGCTTTATGAAGAAAATAATGTAATAATCCTGACGGCGTGCCTCGCTGAATCCGCCGAAAAAAGAGACGGAAGTGGAGACTTTGACATGACCGCACATCTGACAGCAGGTAAGAGTTATCTGATTGATTTTTACATGGAGGACGCTGACGAAAACCATGTTGAAAAAGGAAAAATCGACTGCACCGTTTCTCGGAATACGAAAAAGACCGTAATTGCATTTGAAACCGTGAAATATTATGTTAATAATTCTGTTAAGAAATTTAAATCATTCTTTTACGGCGTTTCAGAGAATATAAAAGAAAAGCTCGCCCCGTTTTTTGAAAAGGTGTCGGATTTTCTGCGTTAATTGTGTTTTCGTACATTTTATCAAAGCTCGCGTTATCTCTCCCTCAGTCTTTTGCTTCGCAAAATCCAGCTCCCTCGTCAGAGGGAGCTGATTTAGCCTCACCTTGACAGGGGAGGTGGCATTGCGAAGCAATGACGGAGGGGTAGAACTTATAATAGTGAATAAGTGAAAGTAGGGGCGATTCACGAATCGCCCGTTTTCATATTCGGGGTATCACGGATAAAATTTAATAATTGTGTGCCCGATGTGAAAAATTTGCGATAAAATTTCGGGTTGTCGGGGACGCCAACCCCTACAAAATGCACGCTTCAAACTGAGCTTGCAGGGGACGACGTCCTCGGCGTCCCGTTTTTCGCCGG
The DNA here is from genome assembly GCA_045640865.1 of Acutalibacteraceae bacterium. Taxonomy (GTDB): domain Bacteria; phylum Bacillota; class Clostridia; order Oscillospirales; family Acutalibacteraceae; genus CAG-488. Next base: position 11,092 of record JAZUFU010000048.1, read on the forward strand.
GACAACACGGCTGTAAATTTATCTTACTTTTTCTCACAGGTTATTCGCCCCTCCTGCGATGGCACGAGCAACAATTCTGCACACTAAAGCATTTTTTTGTTCAATATCTCAAAAGCCCCTTGACTTAATGGAAAAAGTTGCTATAAAAAACTAAATATATTTTATATTAAATTTAGCATAAAGGAGACAAAATGAATGAATAAGACAAAGAAAATTCTGAGTATCATTCTTGCTGTTATGATGATACTCACGGCAGTACCCCTTGCAGGCATGACAGCGTTTGCGGCGACAAGTTATGATTATCTTGCCCCCGTATATGTTGACGACGATCCGACAAAAGGCATTGCAAGCTGGGAAACAAAGTCTACTATTGCAACTCCCGTTACAAACTCGACCACTACATTATCAACAGGCTGGTATATTGTAACCGGTGAGGATGTTCAAACATCGGATCTTACGGTAACCGGCAATGTAAATCTGATACGGGAATGTCTGAAAATGCCGGAATCACCGTCAGCGGTGAGAGCAATTCATTGACGGTATACGCACAGTCCACCGGCAGCAGTATGGGTACTCTCATAGCAACCGGCGGTAACAGTGGCGCAGGAATCGGCGGCGGCAACCTCTGCACGGGCGGCACAATTACAATTAACGGCGGCACGGTTACGGCTGTCGGCGGCGCGGGCGGTGCAGGTATCGGCGGCGGCTACATTGGGGACGGCGGCACGGTTGTCATTAACGGCGGCAGTGTAAAAGCAGTTGCGGGCGTGTATGCTCAGAATATCGGTAACGGCTATAAATGCAGTACGGAATTTGCGGGCGTTTTTAATTCGGACGGCAGCCCTGTTTCACTTACAACAGCGGAAATAACCGATTTCAGCGAAGTTTTTGTTGACGGTATTGACACTTTACCCATTACCGCACCTCATCCTGATGACAGTAATCTTTATCTGTATTCAGACGGAACGGAAAAGATTATAACGGCTTATCATAATGATGACACGGTTAGTTTTTATGAATTCGGCACGACTTTGACAGAAATTTTCCCTTATGCGGATGGTATTGAAAGATTTGCCGACAGGCTTATATATTCAGATGAAATCAGCGCGAATGACGGCTATGAAATTACAGATAATTCGCTCCTTTTCAGCGGCGAAACCTGCATTGACTCTTTCACTCCCGCCCTGCGCGGAGATATGGATTTTGACGGTAAATTAGACGCCATGGACGCGGTAATCGCAGACTGTGCCGTCAGCGGAATGATTACAGACGGGATTTCTCTCAGAATTGCTGATGTGAACAACGATAAAATAACGGATGAAAACGATGTTTGCGTTCTTGAAAACTGCGGACTGTATATATAAAATTCATACAGAAAGATTTAATTGAACAAAAACATATCAAAATGTAAAAAAACACTTGCAAATCCACGACCGATAGGTTATAATGTCAAAGATATATTTTTGTTTAAGGAGAAGTAAAATGAATAACAGCATGATATGGATTTATCTTGTAGGAATGATTGTTATTATGTATTTCCTCATGATAAGACCTCAGAAAAAGAGACAAAAAGAAGAGCAGGCTATGCGCGACAATGTTCAGGTCGGCGATGAAATCACAACAATCGGCGGCATCATGGGCAGAGTTGTTACTGTTAAAGAGGACTCTGTTACAATCGAAACAGGCGCTGACAGAAACAAAATCAAGTTCACACGCACATCAATAGCAACAAACAACACTGCTAACGAAAAGCTCGCCGCTGAAAGAGAAGCAGCAAAGGCCGCTCAGGAAAAAGAAAAAGAAGCGCGTCTTGAAGCAAGCGGAAGAAAGAGCAGAAAGCAGAAAAAAGAAGAAAAAGAAGACAATTATTGATTCTGCATATTCAGGGTGCTTTCGCAAGGAAGCACCTGTTTTTATAAGAAAAATCCGTGAAATACTTTTATTAAGCGGATTTTCTGACAATATAGCGAAACACTATAAAAGCATGGCGTAACCGCTGATTATGCGTTGCGCCGCAAAGGAAGGGTTTATATGCAAAAACGAAATTACGGCTTATTCACGGCAATCACGATGATAACGGGCATCGTTATCGGCTCGGGTATCTTTTTCAAGGCTGACGATATCCTCAGATACGCCAACGGAAATGTTTTTCTCGGCGTAATTATTTTCAGCGTTGCGGCTATCGCTGTTGTTTTCGGCGCGCTGACTATTTCTCAGCTCGCTATCAGAACAGACAAGCCCGGCGGACTTGTTTCCTACGCTGAGGACTTTGTAGGCACAGGCGCGGCAACAGTTTTCGGATGGTTTGAGAGCTTTCTTTATCTCCCCACACTCAGCGCGGTTGTTGCGTGGGCGTCGGGTATTTATGTAAGTCAGCTCCTCGGCTTTGAAGATTTCTCTGTTACAAGAAACACTCTTATCGGCTTCATCGCGGTAACATTTTTCTTCTTAATGAATACTCTTTCGGCGAAGCTCGGCGGATTTTTCCAGAATGCTTCAATGATAATCAAGATTATTCCGCTTATTGTCATCGCCGTTCTCGGCTTTGTTCTGGGCAACCCCGGTGCTGAGTTTGGCGGCGCAGGCGGCGAAGCCTTCAAAAACGCGGTTTATGACCCTGCGGCGGCAACCACATTCAAGGCTATCGGCTGGCTCGGCGCGTTCGGACCTATCGCTTTCTCTTATGACGGCTGGATTGTTTCAACATCAATCTGCCACGAAATCAAGAACAGCAAGAAGAATCTTCCCATAGCTCTTTCAGTTGCTCCTATCGGCGTTCTTATTGTTTATCTTGCGTATTTCCTCGGCATCACATCATATCTCGGTGCTGACAGAGTTCTTCAGCTTGAGGATAACGGCGTTTACGAAGCCGCAAAGGGAATTTTCGGCTCATTCAACGCAAATCTCGGCGAATTAGGCGCGAAGCTCGTCCTTATTGCGGTTGTTATTTCTATTCTCGGCACGGTAAATGGCGTTTGTCTCGGTCTTGTCCGTCTGCCTTATTCACTTTCTCTGAGAAACATGATGCCTGCTTCAAAATTCTTTAAGAAAGAAAGCAAGGCTCTCGGCGGTATGCCTGCGAACTCCGCGCTTCTTTCATATCTTCTTACTGTGTTCTATCTTCTTATCCACAACACGGTTCTCACAAGCAAAAACGA
>JAZUFU010000049.1:0-10420 GCA_045640865.1 Acutalibacteraceae bacterium
TTCGATTGCGTAAAGGCAACCAAAAATCTCCTTGAAAACGAGCTTCTCAAGGTTGTTATTGACGATAACGGACTTCTCACAGAGGTTATCGACAAGAAAACAGGCAGACAGATTCTCACCGACAAGGGCAATCTTCTTACAATTTCATTTGACAAGCCCAGACACGAAAGCGCGTGGAACCTTGAATTTGACTATCAGAAAAAGTTCTGGGAGCTTACCGAAGCCGAGTCAATCGAGGTTATCGAAAGTTCACCCGTCCGCGGCGTAATCAGAGTTGTCCGCAAGTTCAACGAATCGACAATCACACAGGATTATATCCTTGAAAAGGGCAAGCCCGCGCTTGATTTTGACACAACAGTTGACTGGCACGAGAGAGAAAAGGTGCTCAAGGCGGCGTTCCCCGTAAACATCAGAAACAGAAATGTAAGCTGTGAAATCGCTCACGGCGCGGCGGAATATCCGACTCACTACAACACGCCCTACGACAAGGCAAAGTTTGAGTTCTGCGCTCACAAATGGGCTGATCTTTCTGAGGGCGGCTACGGCGTAAGCATTCTCAACGACTGCAAATACGGCTACAATGTTCACGACAATATCATGAAAATCACCCTCATGCGCGGCCCCGTATGCCCCGACCCGCTCGGAGATATCGGCATCAACAGCTTCCGCTATTCGCTCTATCCCCACGCAGGCACATGGCGCGAGGCAGATACAGTTAAGCTCGGATTCATGGAAAACAATCCGCTCACAACCTCATTTGTCAAAGGTAACGGCGGCAGCGATAAGGAGCTTTCACTCTGCTCAATCGACCTTGACAATGTTGTGCTTGACGCTGTTAAGCCCGCTCAGGACGGCAACGGCATAATCGTCAGAATGTACGAGGCTGAGACACGCCACTGCACGGTTAAGGCTGAGTTCGGCTTTGACTACAACAAGGTTATCGAAACAAACCTCATGGAGGTTGACGAGCAGGAAATCGAGTGCGACGGCAAGGCGTTCTCATTCGCGATGAAGCCGCACGAGGTCAAGACCTTCAGACTTATCAGGGAGTGATTGAGTGGACTACTCAACGATGTGGAAAATTGCCGAGGAAAACGACAAAGAGCGTCTTTCACGGCAGACAGAACCCGACGGGGTAAAAAAAATCATTGATATTCCCTACATGGACGACGGAAATAAATACCATCTTTTTGATGTGTATTATCCCGAAAAGACGAACTCACCGCTGCCCGTGATAATCGATATTCACGGCGGCGGCTGGGTCTATGGCACGAAAGAAATAAATAAAATTTACTGTATGCTTCTTGCCAAGCAGGGCTACACGGTGTTCAACATCAACTACCGTCTTATTCCTGACTGCGATTTTTCGGGGCAGATGAACGATGTTTCGCGTGCGCTGGGCTTTATTTACGCTCATCTCGGCGACTATCCCTGCGACAAGGGCAGAGTTTATCTCACGGGCGATTCCGCAGGCGGTCAGCTTGCGGCTTATGCCTGCGCCGTGAATGAAAGCGAAAAGCTCCGCGGAATCTTTTCCTTTGAAAAAAGCGATTTCAAGGCGAACGCCATGGGACTTATTTCGCCGAATCTCTACCTCACGCCGTTCGATTTCAAAAATGTTTATTTCAGACGGCTTTTAGGCAAGGATTATAAAAATCTGCCCTATGTTGACTATCTCACGGGCGAGGCTCTTCTGAACGAATCAACCATGCCGCCCGCGTTCCTTGCGACGAGCAAGGGAGATTTCATGGCAGTGAGGCAGACGGTCGGCACTTACGAAGCGTTTAAGGCACACGATATTCCCGTTGAGCTTCTCAACTGGGACGATGAAAAACTGCCCCACGCTTTCAGCGTGCTTGAGCCCGAAAAGGAAGAAAGCAAAGTTACTACACAGAAAATGCTCGAATTTTTCGACAGATATTAAAAGGAGGTTAAGCCATGGTACAGGTTGTTGCGGCTCTCATAAGAGACGGCGATAAATTTCTCATCGGTCAGCGTCCCGCCAACAAAAAGCGCGGGCTTTTATGGGAATTTGTCGGCGGCAAAACAGAACCGGGCGAAACGAAAGAGGAAGCACTCGCCCGCGAATGTAAAGAGGAGCTTGACATTGAGGTCAAGGTCAACGATGTTTTTATTGAGGTTATTCACGAATACCCCGATACAAATATGTGCCTTACCCTTTTTAACTCCGAAATCGTCAGCGGCGAGATAAAGCTTCTTGAACACATCGCAATTAAATGGATAACCAAGGACGAAATCGACGATTACGATTTCTGCCCTGCCGATGTTGATATTCTCGCAAAGATAAAAGAAGTTTTTTAAAGTCGGGGCAACTCGGTTAAGATTTTGTGAATGTGTGCCCGATGTGGGAGTTTTGTTATAGTCTTTCTCACGGCAGTTCGGGGCAGCACAGTATATAAAAACTAAATCAGCGAAAATATCTCGGGTCGTCGGGGACGCCGACCCCTACAACCACACGGCTCAAATTTTGCTTGTAGGGGACGACCTCCGGGCGTCCCGAATAAAATGTTCAAAAGCGGAGCTTTTCCGAAATTATTCATTATTCAATATTCAATATTCATTAAACTGTGGGCGGCCAATGGTCGCCCCTATTTTATTTGTGCACATTTTTCATTCCTTTTTTTATATTTTTCATTCCGAATTTTACACAAAGCCCCTTTGTCGGTGTATGATATGCTCACGGCGTGATGATAAAGGAGGAGATGCCGATGAACCGAATAAAAAACATACGCGAATTTAAAAAAAGTGTTGAAATTTTTGAGGAAATGCTATAAAATTAAAAGGACAGCATAAACTCAATAAACCGTAAAGGAGAAACTGTTATGAAAGTATTTAAAAAAGTAATTGCAGTTGTGCTTTGCCTTACGATGCTCGTTGCACCCATGGCGGTCAGCTCATCTGCGGCAAAGGATTATTCAGACAAGACCGTTGAGCAGATTGAGACTGAAGGCAGAGTTAAGACCAAGTTCTTAAGCTGGCTTGTAGGCGACCTGCTTCTCGGCACAATCGCAAGAATCATTCCCAACATGGACTATGTAGGCGTTGACAGCGACCAGTTCGACACCACAAACTTCTATGAGGGCAACACATTTGCAGACACAAACTCAGACAAATACACCTGGAAGCTCGGCTACGGCACAAAGTCAATCGTTCCCGACGATTTCGGTATTCCTTTTAAGTATGCCCGCGGCAGCTACTGCCCCTGGGGTTACTCAACAAGCTATTACACCGACGAGGACGGCAACGATGAAAAGATGATGGTTCGTACCATTCTTCTTGACGACTGCACAGGCAGAGGACTTATCGCAATCTGCGCTGTTGACTGCATCGGCATTTCAAACCCCGATGTTAAGAAAATCAGAGCAGGCATCGCTGATTTCGCAAAGGAAAAGAACATTGTTGCTATTGAGATTTCCGCTATCCATTCTCACATGGCTATCGACTCTCAGGGCGTCTGGGGCTCTCCCCTCACCACAACAGCTACTAACCTCCTTTCAAAGCTCGGCATCACTCAGACCAAGAGCGGCGTAAATCAGGACTATCTCAACAAGATTATCGACAGCACTGCGGCTTCAATCAAGGACGCTTACAAAGACCTTAAGCCCGGCAAGCTCGAATACACAAACATTGACATCGACGGCTACATGGGCGCAAGAACAGTATCCAGAGAGTGCGACGATGATATGCACAAGCTCATGTTCACACCCGACGACGGCACAAGAGGAACTCTCGTTGCTTCCTTCGGCGCACATCCCGAGCTTACAAGCTACGGTCATGAGTTCAGCGGCAAACTTTCCTCAGACTTCGTTTACTTCATGGAGAAGCTCGTAAATAAATCAGGCAACAACTTCATGTATGTTCAGGGCAACGTAGGCACAAACAGCGTCGGCACTCATAACTCCGACGACGGCCTTGACCTTGAAAAGCACGAAAAGGCTATGCGTTACGGCTATGAAATGGCTTACATCTGCCTTGGCGCGAGCATGACAACTGACGAAAGAATCGCTCTCAACGATGAGCTCGGCGATGTTCTCGGCGTAAACAAATACGGCAGCGACGAGAAATACACAAAGTGGTATGACGGACTTGACACCTTCGAGGCGAAACCCGTTAACGCTGTCATGAACATAAGACACAAGCAGATCAAGATGGAAATCGACAACACAACAGCTCTCGTTCTCCTCAAGCTCGGTCTTGCGACAAACAAGATCAACTACAACAAGGACAACGGCAAATACTTCACCGAAACAGAAATCGGTTATCTTGAGCTTGGTAATGTTGTCAAGGCTTTCCTTTCACCCGGTGAGCTTTACAGCGAGCTTTATGTAGGCGGCTACGGTCTTGAGAAGTCAGCTATCAAGTCTCTTCGCGAGAGCTACGGCGAGGATGTTATTCTCTTTGACCTCATGAATGACGCGGCAGGTTATGTATGCCCTGACGAGACATACGCTATCCTCAGCTACAGATATGACCCCGAAAGCCACGACCTTTATGATGATTCATGGTGCATGACCGTTTCAATCGGCAGCCACGCGGCTTCCACAATTATGAACGGCTACGCAGACATCATCAAGAGCGTTAGCAAATAAGCATTAAATAAATAGAAAACAACTGCGTAAGGAGCGTAATGCTTTTTACGCAGTTTTGCTAAAATAATTTTTTAACGGTGATATTATGGATATTTTAACACTTGAACCATTTGCGTACGGCTTTAAAAATGCCGACGTTTCTGTTGTTTCCTCCGAATATGAGAGAGAATACCGCATCGCCTGCGGAATGAAGTCTCTCTGCGAAAATGTGAAGCTTACCATTAACCCCGAGGACTGGTTTGCGGGCCCCTGCTGTCATTATGCGGACATAGGCATTTACTATTCACGCGGCAACGGCGCCTGCTCAAGAGAAAGAATCATCAACGCCAAGAAAGAAAAATACCCCGAGTTTGCAGATGAGCTTGAAGCTCTGCGCGCAGAGTTTGAGAAAACAAGCATAGTCTACCACAGAAACAGAGCAATGACTCCCTTACAGCACAAGCTTGACGAAGCGCGCTGCTGCTGGGGCACAGGCGGCGGACACGCCAACCCCGATTATGAAATGCCCCTTCGCGTCGGCACAACGGGAATCCGCGAGAGAGTTGCGCTTTTCAAGGGTATCCACAAGGAGAAAGAGGGATTTTACCTCAGCCTTGAGGTTGCACTTCAGACTATCGAAATTCTTGCCGCGCGTTATAAAAAAATAGCTGAGGAAATGCTCCCCGACGCTAATGAAAAGGACGCGGCTGTGCTTAAGAGAATTATCTCCGCTTTCGAGAATGTTCCCTACAATCAGCCGAGGAATTTCTTTGAGGCTTGTCAGTTCTTCTGGCTTGCATACAGCTTTATCGATAACGACTCTCCCGGACTTTTTGACTACGCCATGGGCAGATATTACGAAAACGACGACCCCGATGACAGATATGAGTGCCTTAAAAAGCTGTGGATGCTCTTTAAGCGTGTCCGCGCGTGGAATCTCTGCGTAGGCGGCAGTGATGAGCACTGGAACGATATGTCATGCACTCTTACATACGATGTTCTGCGCGTTGCCCGTGAGCTTCGCATCAACACGCCCAACATCACCATGCGTTTTCACAGGAACAGCCCCGAAAGAGCGTGGCGCGAGGCGGCGGAGACTATCGCGACAGGTATCGGAATGCCCGCAATTTACAACGACGAGTGCGTCTGCGTGGCTCTTGAGGCTATCGGAATCCCGCCCTCAGACTCTCACCTTTACTGCATGAACGGCTGTAATCAGATAGATATTTTCGGCAAGTCGCACATGGGACTTGAGGACGGCGAAATCTGCGTTGCGAAGGCTCTTGAATTTGCGCTTTTCAACGGCGTGAACAAGAAAACCAACGAAAAGCTCGGACTTGAAACAGGTCTTGCGGAGAAATTTGAAACTTACGACGAGCTTAAGCAGGCATACTTCAAGCAGGTTGAGTATTTACTCGAAAACGCGATTGATATTTCCCTTAAAACTCAGCGCATTTTTGCCGTAACAGGCCCGAACCCGTGGCTTTCACTTCTTATTCAGGGCTGTATCGAAAAGGGACTCGACTACAAAAACAGAGGGCCTTACTACGGACACGGTCAGATTCTGACCGAGGGACTGCCCGACACGGCGGACTCGCTTGCCGCGATAAAGCACTATGTTTATGACGAAAAGAAATACACAATGGCTCAGCTTGTTGACGCTCTCGACAAGGACTATGAGGGCTATGACGAGCTTTATAAAGACTTCTCGACCTACCATAAATTCGGCAACGATATTGACGATGTTGACGAAATCTACGCTGAAATCACCGACCACATTTACAGATACGCTCAGACCAAAGAGACGTTCCGCGGCGGCGTTTTCGGCATGGGATGCAGCACCTTTGAGCGTGCCGCGCGTTACGGCGGAGCTCTCGGCGCACTGCCCAACGGCAAGAAGTTCAACGACACAACACTTGCCGACAGCATCGGCCCCGTTCCCGGCTGTGATGTAAAAGGCCCGACCGCCGTGCTCAACTCCGTGCTTAAATGCAACCAGTTCCTTGCAACGAGCGGAAACGTGCTTCAGATGAAGTTCAACAAGAGCCAGTTCAACACTGAAACGGGCATAAACACATTCGTTGCGCTCGCAAAAACATATTTCCGCATGGGCGGTCAGACCTTGCAGGTCAATGTTCTCTCGCCCGAAGAGCTTCTGGACGCTTATGAGAATCCCGAAAAGCATAAAAATCTTATTGTAAGAGTCGGCGGCTTCAGCGATTATTTTGTTGAGCTTGACAGAGGCTTGCAGGAAAACATCATCAAGCGCAGTCAGCAGGAAATATAATATGGACGGAAAAATTTTTGATATTCAGCGTTTCAGCATTTACGACGGCCCCGGCATAAGAACGAACATCTTTTTCAAGGGGTGCAATCTGCGCTGCCTGTGGTGCCACAACCCAGAGTCGCAGAGCATGAAAAACGAGCTGATGATAAACGCCGACAAGTGCGCTCACTGCGGCGAGTGCGCGAAGGTCTGCACTAAAGCGTTCACCGCAGAGTGCACTGCCTGCGGCGAATGTGTAAAGGCTTGCGCTCACGAGGCGAGAAAAATCAAGGGCGAGACGATAACGGCTGAGAAAGCCGCCGAAGCCGCGCTCAGAGACAGGGAATTTTACAAAACCTCGGGCGGCGGAGTTACGCTTTCGGGCGGCGAACCGCTCTTACAGCCCGATTTTGCCGCGGAAATTCTCAGAATCTGCAAGGAAAACGGCGTTCATACCGCCATTGAAACGGCTCTGTGCGTCAAGTGGGAGTCGGTGGAAAAGGTACTGCCCTATCTTGACCTTGTGCTGTGCGACATAAAGTGCATGGACGAGAAAAAACACATTGAGCTCACGGGCGTGTCAAATAAGCTCATTTTAGAAAACGCCGAAAAGCTCAAAAAATCGGGCATCAGGGTGGTTTTCAGAACGCCTGTAATACCGACCTGCAACGAGGACGAAGTGGAAAAAATCGCCGCTTTCTGCGAGGGCTTCGACTATGAAATTCTTGCCTATCACAAAACGGGGTGCGGCAAATATACATCTCTCGGCAGAGAATACGCGCTGCCCGCTGTTGAGCCGCCGAGCATTGATTTCATGAAAGACCTTGCGGCGAAATGCGGCGCGCAATACAACCCGACAGGGGTATGACGATATAATAAACATTCAACCGTTCTACCCCTCCGTCATTACTTCGTAATGCCACCTCCCCTGCCAAGGTGAGGCAATTCGGCTCGCTCTGACGAGGGAGCTGTCAGCGAAGCTGACTGAAGGAGAGATAACGCAAGGTTGAATAAACGGATACCGTAATAAAAATTTATTGCAGTTTTTAAATGTACCCCGACAATAAAATGAGGAGGATTTATGTTTAAGGAAGATATATTCGGCAAAGCGCAGTTCGTGAAACCGAGTGAAGACTGCGTTTCTCCCTGCTTCAAAGGGGAATTTTACGCCAAAAAGGGCGACACTGCTTCGATTAACATCTGCGGTCTCGGCGTTTTCAGGCTGTATGTCAACGGCAGAAAGGTGAGCGACGATATTTTCGCTCCCGTAACGAGTTTTTATCACGATTACGACAACTGTTACTGCGCTAAAACCTACGGCGAGAAGATGAACAGCAGGATTTACTGCATGCAGTACGACCTCACGCCGTATCTTGTTGATGGCAAAAACACCCTCTGTGCGGTTGTCGGCGCGGCGTGGTATCATGTATATTCGCCCGACTGCGTGCTTTGCTACAAAATAACCTGCGGCGACAGCGAGTTTTACAGCGACGCGTCCGTTCTTTGGTGCGACACACCCGTTACATATTACAACTTCACCTGCGGCGAGAAGCAGGACTACACAAAGCACAGCTATGACGCTCTCGGACTTCCGACCGACAAAAACGAATGGAAAAACACCGTCGAAACGGTGCTCCCCGAGACGGATTATTACATTCAGAACTGTGCAAACGACAAAATTATCCGCACCGCCGAATGCGTAAAAATCTTTGAAAACGACGATTACGCCGTCTATGATGCGGGCGAAAATATAACAGGCTGGTTCGTTTTCAAGTGCCCCGAAAAAGGCGCGGTAATCACTGCCGCCGTCAGCGAGGAAAAGGACGAAAACGGCGACCTGCACGAAAAATGGATACATCATCAGACTGCCGAGTTTATATGCGACGGCACGGACAGGGAGTATCACCTGCTTTTCACCTGGCAGGGCTTCCGCTACATAAGACTCAGCAAGGCGGCCGAGCTTCTGAGGGTTGACATTATCCATTCGGATATTGAAAAGACCTCGGATTTCAAGTGCGACAACAAGGTGCTAAGCGGAATTTACGATTTGTATATCAGAACTCAGCTTTGCAATATGCACCTCGGCATTCCCTCCGACTGCCCGCACATAGAAAGGCGCGGCTACACGGGCGACGGTCAGCTTGTCAGCGCGGATTGCATGCTTACGCTCGACACAAAGGCGTTCTATCTCAAATGGATGGAGGATATCGCCGACAGTCAGGACGAGGTTTCGGGACATATTCAATATACCGCGCCGTATATCTGCTCGGGCGGCGGCCCCGGCGGCTGGGGATGCGCGATTGCCGAAGTGCCGTATAATTTCTATAAGATGTTCGGCGACAGCGAGCCTTTCAGAAAATACTTTGACAATATGCTTCATTATTTTGATTATCTTGAGGCTCACAGCGAAAACGGGCTTATCATTTCCGACCAGCCCGACCAGTGGTGCCTCGGCGAATGGTGCGCTCCGCACGAAAAGCACGGTCTGCGCCCCGAAGTTCCCGAGCCGTTTGTCAACGGATATTTCTATGTCAGAACGATTGACAGAATGCTTGAAATGTGCGCTCTTGTCGGCAGAGAGGACAAAAAAGAAGAGCTTGAAGCCCTCAGAAAAGAAAAAGCGGATATACTTATCAAGAACTATTTTGACGAAAAGACAGGCGATTTCGCGGGCAATCTCAACAGCGCAAACGCGTTTGCGGTTGATTTAGGGCTCGGCGACGAAAGAACACTCGCAAATCTCGTTGAAGCTGTCCGCACAAAGCCGCTCGACACGGGAATTTTCGGCACGGAAATTGTGCCGAAGGTGCTTTTCGCAAACGGATATTTTGACGAAGCAATTGACTTCCTTTCAAGAGACGAATATCCGTCCTACGGCTTCATGATGGCTAACGGCGCGACAACCCTCTGGGAGGAGTGGAAAGACCCGCGCTCAATGTCTCACCCGATGTTCGGAAGCGTTGTGAAATTTATGTTCCGCAACATTCTCGGCATAAAGCAGGCTGACCCCTGCGGCTGGGACAATGTTATAATCGAGCCGAAAACGAACGAAACGACAGGCAGTGCCGAGGGATATATCACCACCGAAAAGGGCAGAATTTCCGTCAGCGTTGACGCAGAAAACAACATCTGCATAGTTTCAGTTCCCGACGGAATTAACGCAAAGGTAATCTTTAACGGCGAAGTTAAAATTGAAAAGTGATTTTGGCAAAAATAACCGCCCTCCGCGTGAACGGAGGGCGGTATTGTTTTGCTTAGAAGATGTTTTTGATTAAGGAAACTGCGTAGGTGAGGAAAGAAACGAGCTTCTGAATGATGGTGGTTAAGACATCGAAGATGCTCTGTTCTGTCTGCTGTTCGGGCTGAGTTTCGGTTGTCTCTGCCTGTGTTGTGGTTTCCTCTGTCTGTGTTGCTGTTTCTTCTTCTGTTATGACTGTTTCGGGCTCAACTGTCTGCGAGATGAGGTTTACATAATCCTCAAACGCTGAGCAGACTTCTACGAGCTCCTGTGTGGTCTTTGTCTGGTCGATTGATGAGGCAAGCATGCCTGCTTCCTCAAGTATTG
>JAZUFU010000050.1:0-3385 GCA_045640865.1 Acutalibacteraceae bacterium
GCTCATGACAGCCGCCGCGCCCGCGTCAATGCACTTTTTGAAATGAGGGAGATAAACTTCTCTTTCGGTGCGCTTGTCGGCGGTTACATTAACCCAGAAACGGGAATTTTCCATGCTGTTGAATGCAAAATGCTTGATGCAGGCGATAACATTCTGAGACTGAACGCCCTTGACAAGAGCCGCGCCCATTTTACCGAGGTGCACGCTGTCCTCGCCGTAGGTTTCCTGGCTTCTGCCGCCGCCCGGATTGTAGGGCAGATTTATGCACACGCCGCCGTAGAAGTTGCCGCCGTGAGCGCGGATTTCCTCGCCGATAGCCTTGCCGACTCTCTCCTCAAGCTCGGGGTCAAAGGTCGCGCCGCGCGCCATTGTAACGGGGAAGCAGGTGGAATTGCCGCAGACACAGCCGCGAGGACCGTCGCAGAACTCCATTTCGGGAACCTCGAGACGTTTGCAGCCGCCCGCGCCGTAGGGCTTGCTGTTATAACTGCCAATGCCCATGCTTTCGTAAATTTTGCAGTTGCCCGCGATGAGCTTTACTTTCTCTTTAAAGCTCATTTCAGACACAAGCTCGCGCGCTTTTTCGTCAAAGCTCAGGCGGTATTCTTTATCCGATGTCATTTTCATTCTCCTTTTCGTCAGTATGATAGTATATTTTCGTTATAATAAATCTTTTTTGTAGATATTATATTATAAATTCCACTGATATTCAAGAAAAATGTTTCAGGGATTTTATTTTAAAGCGGGTAAATACCTTGACTATGTGTTCGGGTAGCGTATATAATTAAAGAAAACCAATGCGAACAAGGCGTTAAACGGGTGATTCGTGAATCGCCCCTACCGACGAAGATTTGAAATTCTGCGAAAATTGAAACGCGGGAGCGCAATGCGCTCCCCTACTCGCGAAGACGGTAGCTTTTACGGAATTTGAATATCGGGACGCCCGGGAGGTCGTCCCCTACGAGTGCGGTGTGAGCGTTGCATTTTGTAGGGGTTGGCGTCCCCGACAACCCGAAGATTTACGGTAAATTTTTCGCATCATCAACCAAATTATAAAATTTTAACCGTGTTACCCCGAATATAAAAGACGGGCGATTGATAATCGCCCCTACCGACGAAGACGGAAAATGGTGCGAATGCTGAGAGAAAAATCAAGAAAACATTTCCGCATCGTCCACCTAATTACAAATTTTCAACCGTGATACCCCGAAATAAAAAAGGAGAATAAATATGCTTTACATTGGAATTGATTTAGGCACATCGGCTCTCAAGCTCCTGCTTGTGAACGAGAACGGCGAAATTCTCGGCGAGGCGACTGAGGAATATCCGCTGTATTTCCCACGCGCGGGCTGGTCTGAGCAGAACCCCGAGGACTGGTACTCGGCGGCTGAAAATGGGCTTTCAAGGCTTCTTGACGGAGTTGACAGGGCGCAGGTCAAGGGAATCGGCGTCGGCGGTCAGATGCACGGACTTGTAGTGCTAGACGGAAACGATAATGTTATCCGTCCCGCGATTTTGTGGAACGACGGCAGAACGGAAAAGCAGGTCGAATACCTCAACGGCGTTATCGGCAAGGAAACCTTATCGGAATACACGGCAAACATCGCCTTTGCAGGCTTCACCGCACCGAAAATTCTGTGGATGAAAGAAAACGAGCCCGAGAAATTCGCAAAAATCGCAAAAATCATGCTTCCGAAGGACTATCTTGTCTATAAACTCACGGGCGTTCACTCCTGCGATTATTCCGACGCATCGGGCATGCTTCTGCTCGATGTCAAAAATAAATGCTGGTCTGATGAAATGATTGAGATTTGCTCCATTAAAAAAGAACAGCTCCCCGCGCTTTATGAAAGCTATGATGTTGTCGGCACGGTTAAAACTGAAATCGCAGAAAAATTCGGTCTTTGTGATGTCAAAGTTGTTGCGGGCGCAGGCGATAACGCCGCCGCGGCAATCGGCACGGGCACTGTCGGCGAGGGCAGGTGCAATATTTCTCTCGGCACATCGGGCACGATTTTTATTTCGAGTAAGAATTTCGGCGTTGACACAAACAACGCGCTTCATTCATTCGCCCATGCTGACGGAAATTATCACCTCATGGGCTGCATGCTCTCCGCCGCCTCGTGCAACAAGTGGTTCATGGACGACATTCTGTGCGACAAGGATTACGCCGCTTTGCAGGCGAAAATCACGGACGGAAATTTAGGCAGAAACAATGTTTATTTTCTCCCCTATCTCATGGGCGAAAGAAGCCCGATAAATGACGTCAACGCGCGCGGAACTTTCACGGGGCTTACAATGGACACGAAGCGTGAGGATATGCTCCTCGCCGTGCTTGAGGGTGTGGCGTTTGCGATAAGAGACAGCTTTGAAAAGGCAAAGGAGCTCGGCATAAAGATTGAGGCGAGCAACATTTGCGGCGGCGGCGCGAAAAGCCCTCTGTGGCAGAAAATCATGGCGAATGTGCTCGGCATAAGGCTCGACAAGGTAAAGACCGAGCAGGGTCCCGGTTACGGCGGCGCGATTCTTGCAATGGTCGGCACAGGTGCATACAAAAATGTTGACGAAGCGTGCGAAAAGCTCATAGAAATTTCTTCGTCAGTTTATCCCGAAAGTGAGCTCACTGAGCTTTACGATAAAAAATATCAGCACTTCAGAAAAATTTACCCTGCGCTGAAAGAATTTTTCAGCGAAATCAAGGAGGAAGCATAATGGAAATTTTCAAAAACATTCCGCAGATTAAATTTGAGGGAGCAAAGAGCAAAAATCCCCTCGCGTTCAAATTCTATGACGCGGAAAAAGAAATTCTCGGCAAAAAGATGAAGGACTATCTCCCGTTTGCTATGGCGTGGTGGCACAACCTCGGCGCGGCAGGCACGGATATGTTCGGCAGAGACACGGCGGACAAGAGCTTCGGCGCGGAAAAAGGCACAATGGCTCACGCAAAGGCAAAGGTTGACGCAGGCTTTGAATTCATGCAGAAGCTCGGAATTGAATATTTCTGCTTCCACGATGTTGACCTTGTTCCCGAATCGGACGACATCAACGAAACTAACGCGCGCCTTGACGAGATAAGCGACTACATCCTCGAAAAGATGGGCGAAACAGGCATAAAATGCCTTTGGGGCACGGCAAATATGTTCTCAAATCCGCGCTTCATGAACGGCGCAGGCTCAACAAACAGCGCGGATGTTTTCTGCTTCGCGGCGGCGCAGATTAAAAAAGCTCTCGACCTGACTGTAAAATTCGGCGGCAAGGGTTACGTTTTCTGGGGCGGCAGAGAGGGTTATGAGACACTTCTCAACACAGATGTGAAATTCGAGCAGGAAAATATCGCGCGCCTTATGCACCTTGCGGTTGACTACGGCAGAAAGATAGGCTTCAC
>JAZUFU010000051.1:0-3721 GCA_045640865.1 Acutalibacteraceae bacterium
CGAATATGACGAGGGACTTTTACAGCAGCGTTCGCTTCTCATGTGGCCGGGCAAGCTTCGCAAAATCCGCTTCGAGTTCAGCGGCCCGTCCGTGCAGGCGGTGCTTGACAAGCTCCCGACAGCCAAAATCATCGACCGCTCCGACGGAAAATATCTCATCGAAGCCGAGGTCTATGGCGACGGAATCAAAATGTGGCTTCTCAGTCAGGGTGCGTGGGTGCGTGTCGTTTCACCCGACGAATTTACAGAAGAAATGAAAACGGAAATAAAAAAACTATCTGAGCTTTACGGATTAAAAGGAGAATGAATATGTCAATGCGCCCGATTATAAAAACCTGCCCCGCGTGTCATAAAAATTACAGCTTCAACCCGTCAGTCGGTCAGTTCAAATGCCCGTACTGCTACGGTCTGGGCAAGCTGGAAAAAGAAAGTCTCATTTCAAAGCTGAAGAGAAAGATAAAGTCAGATAACGAATAAATCAGTTCCGCTTCGGCGGAGACAGGGGAGCGCGGCCGCGCTCCTTTTTTCTTAAAAATTTACAAAAATATGCTGTTTTTCCTTAACCGCTTGAAAATTTCAGCCCTATCGTTTAAAATGAAATTACGGCAATAAATTTTACGGAGGAATACACATGAGAAAGGCATATAAAATCAACGAGGCTTCGCTGTGGTACGACACCTGCGAATATCAGACAAAAAATCCTTTTATAAACATGGAGGCGGAAAAAACACCTCTGCCGAAATTCAGCAGCATAAAGGACAGACTTCCCGCGCCCTACTGGGAGGGGCACGACACAACGATTGGCTGCTACTACAAGGCGTGGAAAATCGCGTTCGGCAATCTCCGCAAACCTATTGAGAAAAACGGCTTCGTGTCAAATTATATCGACACCGCCTTTAACGGCTGCCTGTTTATGTGGGATTCCTCGTTTATTACAATGTTCGGCAAGTACGGCAACCACATTTTCAATTTTCAGAAAACGCTCGACAATATGTATTCCCATCAGCACCTTGACGGCTTTATCTGCCGCGAGATTTTTGAGCGCAGAAACGGCGAAATGTGGCACAGAGACGACCCGAGTTCAACAGGCCCGAACATAATGCCGTGGAGCGAGTGGGAATATTACAAAACAACGGGCGATAAAGAGCGTCTCGGGCAGGTGTTTTATCCGCTCCTTGCCTACCATTACTGGCTCAATCACAACCGCACATGGCGCGACGGCAGTTACTGGAGCACAGGTCTTGCCTGCGGTATGGACAATCAGCTCCGCACACCCGAGGGCTATGACGAGGGAATGTCTCACGGTCACATGATATGGGCTGACACCAACGCTCAGATGCTCATCAGCGGAAAAATTCTTCTGAATATGGCTGAAATCCTCGGCGCGGACGATGACCTTACATGGCTCAAGGACGAGGTCGCCTATCTCACCGAGCTCATTAACGAGAAGCTCTGGAATGAGGACGATAATTTCTATTATGACCTGTGGCGCGGCAATAAGCACAGCGGAGTCAAGTCAATCGGCGCGTACTGGAATCTGCTCGCCGATGTTGTTCCTGCTGACAGACTCGAAAAATTCGTCGCTCACCTTGAGGACGAGGCTGAGTTCAACCGTCCCCACAGAGTGCCGACCTTCCCCGCAAACAGCCCCGAGTATGACGAAAACGGCGGCTACTGGCTCGGCTCGGTGTGGGCGCCGACGAATTACATGGTTCTTTCGGGACTTCGCAAAAACGGCTACGAAAAGCTGGCTTTCGATATAGGACTTAACCATGTTTATAATGTTGTAAAGGTCTTTGAGAGCACGGGCACTCTCTGGGAGAATTACAGCTCAGAGCATCAGAAGCAGGGTAAGCCCGCAAAGAGCGACTTTGTCGGCTGGACGGGACTTTCGCCAATATCCGTTCTTTTTGAATATGTGTTCGGTCTTGACCCCGACTCACAGCATAAAACCATTCACTGGCACATAAATTTAAACGAAAAATTCGGCGTGAAGCAGTATCCGTTCCTCGGCGGTCTTGCGGATATTGAATTTTTCGGAATGAAGGACGGCAAGCCCGAGTATTCCGTAAAAAGCAATGTGGATTTCACCCTTGAAATCATCTGCGGCGATTACAGAGAAACGGTTGAAATCAAAAAATAAATCCTTAAAGTGTTGATAAAATCTGCTTCATTTGTTATAATTAAGCAGAACGGAGTTGATTTAATGAAAAAATCCATATTTAAGAAGATAACGGCACTTGTTCTCGCGCTTATAATCGCTTTCCTCCTGCCGTCGTGCTCAAAAAAGAACAAGCCCAAAGAGGAAACGACCACCGCCGATTTTCAGGCTCTCGTTGTTGACGCTGAGGACGAAGTAACCGACATTGACGAAATCGAGGATGAAACATCCGACGAGCCGTACTTGGAAGATGAAGCTGACGCTGAGGACGAAACCGAAGCGGAGTTTACCGAAGAAGAGACAACAACTGAGAAAACCACTCAGAAAACAACCTACACTCAGAAAACAACTAAAACGCAGAGCTACTCAAAGACTCAGAAAACCGCTCAGAACGGCAAAAAGGTTGTTGAAAGCGGCAAGTACGACACTAAGGACGAGGTCGCGCTTTATATCCACACATTCGGTCATCTGCCCTCGAACTACATAACCAAGCGTCAGGCGGAGGACAAGGGCTGGAGCGGCGGCTCGCTTAAATATTACGCGCCCGGCTGCTGTATCGGCGGCGACAGGTTCGGCAACTATGAGGGCAAGCTCCCGAAAGCAAAGGGCAGAACCTACAAGGAATGTGATATAGGCACAATGAACGCCAAGTCGAGGGGCGCGAAGCGCATAATTTTCTCGAATGACGGGCTGATTTACTACACCGATGACCATTACGAGAGCTTCACGAAGCTTTACTGATAAGGAGACGCCATGAGACAGAGAACATTGAACGGTAAAAAAATGACCGATAAGGAAACGGCGCATAAATACATCGCCGATAAGCTCGATTTTCCCGAGTATTACGGCAAAAACCTTGACGCCCTTGCGGACTGCGTTTCGGAATTCTGCATTGATAAATATATCCGCTTCAAAAACTTCGACGAGGCTCAGAAAAATCTCGGTGATTACGCCGAAATGCTCGTCGCGGTCTTCAGCGATATTGCGGAAGAAAACCCGAGAATAAGATTTAAAATGGTATAATTCAAAAGCGGACGACCATCTGATCGTCCGCTGATTTTTTTGTGTACTTGATGTGGTAGGGGCGAAGCACGAATCGCCCGTCGAATAATAGATACACCTTTGAAATGTACCCCCTCAGTCAGCTACGCTGACAGCTCCCCGAAGGGGCGCCTTATTGCCTCCCTCGGGGGAGGTGGCAAAATCTCTGATTTTGACGGTGGGGGTTTCTTTAAGTAAGATGTAATAGTGAATAGTGAAAAAGTGAAAGTTGTATAGTAAAAGTGGACGAAAGTTGTATAGTAAAAGTGGACACCATAGAGAGTTAATGATAGAATTAACAAAGAACAATATGATTTGCCGGGTTGTCGGGGACGCCAACCCCTACAATTGCACCACTCAAACCGAGCCTGTATGGGACAACATTCTCGACAATCTTCCGTCTTCGGTCGTAGGGCAGGGATCGCAGTAGAAAATAATCCAGTGAATTATTTTCTACGGTTGCGACACATTCTGTCGACGGCAGTTGACAGTTTCTTTTAAATGCCCCTGCCGCTGTTA
>JAZUFU010000052.1:0-17750 GCA_045640865.1 Acutalibacteraceae bacterium
GAATTCGACATAGCCGTTAACAACCGTGCAGGGCAAATCCTCGGTTGTGCCGTTTTCGGAGTTTACATAAACCACGAAAATGTCCGTGCCGTTAAACTCTGCGGGAACGGGAATTCTGACCGTTACCGTTCCGTCGGGCTGAACCTTTTCGCCGTCAAGGGTGGGGGTAATATCAAACATTCTGAAATCAATGTTTCCGTCATAGTCCGCGCTGAGAATCTGGAAAGAAGTGCCGTCAAATTCTTCAACAACATCCACATCAACGCCTTCTGCAAAATCATCGTCGTATGTGATTGAAACGCCTGTTTCTTCGTCAACGATTTCGTTGAGTTTTTCAACAAATCTTGTTTCAACAGCACCGCATACAGAACAGGTTCTCTCTTCAACGCCCTCTTCTTCTGTTGTGGGGGCGAGAGTTCTTATCCATTCGCCCCATGTGTGAGTGTGTACTTCGAGAGAATTTATAGCTGCTTTTAGCGCGGCAACAATATTGTCAACCTCGTTCTGATGTGTATAGTCGAGGTCATACACAACAGCGTTGATTGCGTCCGTAAGATTTGCCCATGACTCCGATGTATAGTTTTTGGGGTTAAGACCGTTGGCATAATCTACGGCAGCATATACAGCCGTGTAGTCGGCGGGAGTGTCAATGCAGTGAATATTCGCGTTTAAGAGGTCTTCGTTCTCATCTCCGATTTCAATCGCGTTCCATTCTTCCTCGGTGCCGTTAAAATATACATCGGAAAGCACGGGACAATCGTAAAATACAGCATCTTCAATTTTCGTTATTCCCTTTCCAATTGTTATGCTTTCGAGCGAACGGCAGCCGAAAAACATTCCGGTTTCAATAACTTTTACACCGTCAGGAATTGCTATGTCTGTAAGTCTGGTGCAGCCCTGAAATGCGGCAAAGCCGATGCTGGTTACGCTGTCGGGAATTTTTATGCTTTCAAAATTGCAGCCGAGGAATGCAGCTTCACCAATGCCTGTAACGCTGTCGGGGATTGTTATGTCTGTAAGGCTTTCACACTCATAAAACGTCATATTGCCAATACTTGTAATTCCGTCTGGAAGCTTTACGCTTTCAAGCTTTGTGCAATCTTCAAAAGCGCCGGCAAAGCTTGTTACGCTGTCGGGAACTGTTACGCTTGTTAAACCGGTGTAATAAAACGCATGACCACCGATACTTGTAACGCTGTCGGGAATTGTTATGTCTGTAATTCCGTAGCAACAATCAAATGCAGCAGAGCCAATGCGCGTTACGCTGTCAGGTATTATTACGCCTGTAAGACCTTTACAATATTCAAATGCATCATCGGCAATCGTCTTTGTTCCCGGTTTTATTGAATATGTTCCGGATAAAGTTGTCTTTGCTTTAATCAAATGATTTCCGATATATAATACATCGTTTTCCCAATTTGATGAATTTTCATAGTATGCTGTTTCATAAAATACATCAGTCCCCATGATTTCTACGCTGTCGGGGATTGTTATGCTTGCAAGGTTTGAGCATAGATAAAATGCCTGATCATAAATCTTTTCAACGCTGTCGGGAATTATTATTTCTGTAAGGTTTCCACAATTACTAAATGCATACTCGTCGATTGTTGTTACACTGTCGGGAATTGTTATGTTTTCAAGGCTGTAACAAAGACCAAATGACCATAAATCAATAGTTGTTACGCTGTCGGGGATTGTTACGCTTTTAAGGTTTTTACACTCATAAAATGTATATTCGTCAATGCTTGTTACGCTGTCAGGAATTATTACGCTTTCAATGTCGCAATAAGCAAACGCCAATCCGGCAATTACTTTTGTTCCCGGTTTTATCGAATATATTCCAGAAAGAGATTTATTTGCATTTATCAGATAATTTCCGATATATAACACATTATCCTCCCAATTTGATGAGTTATTATAATATGCTGTTCTCTCAAATGCAGATTGTCCGATTCTTGTTATATTATCAGATATTGATATATCGGCAAGAGCGGTACACTGATAAAATGCAAACGGTTCAATACTTGTTACACTGTCGGGAATTGTTGCACTTATGAGACTGCTACAAGCAGAAAATATATATCTTCCGATACCCGTTATACCATCTTCAATAATGATATTTTTAATTGAAGAATTATAAAACGGGCTTTTGTTATTAAAAGAATCATAATCCGGCATTTCGCCCGTGCCGCTGATTGTGAGAGTGCCTGTTGATTCGTCAAATGTGTAACTGATTGTGTCTGTGAGCTGACCTGTGGCTTCAAGTGCGCTCGCTTTTGTGAAGTCGATGCCCGTAAGCGGCATGACCGTGAACAGCATTACGATTGTCATAATGACTGCCGTGAGTTTCTTGATCATTTTCATAATTAAACCTCCAAAATATAATATTTTTTGTAGGGCGTATTTTGTTGCGATTTTATAAAAAATGCGCTAAGCCATCATTTTTCACCGTCCTTTTTAATGCTCTTTACCATTAAGACCGATGAAAACGGAAAAAGTTTGAAATTTTTTGAAAATTTTTTTATTTTTTTTAATTTTTTCAAAGCCTGCGAAAAAAGGAAGGGACAAGCCCTTCCGATAAAATTTATGCCGCCATGTCCTCAATAAGACCGACCTTGTATTGCAGAATTTTCAGCGCGTCAAAGGAATCCACCGCTCCGTCGCGTGTAACATCGGCACGCTCAAGGCTGCAGCCCGTGAGCGGTTCAAGCCCTGCCGAATGGCGCAGAACCATAAGCGCGTCATTTGAGTTGATTTTTTCGTTGTCGTCAATATCGCCTGAAGCATCGACAATCACAAACGGGCTGAGACTCGAAACGGTGATGCAGAAATACGCTTTGCCGTCAATTATCTGCTCAAAAATCTGATACGCGGGGTTGGTCTTCAAGGCGCTGAATGTCTCGTTCGTGCCGTTTTCGGGGAAATGATATACCGTAAGATTGGCAATTCCGCAATTGAACTTCGATTCGTCAAACATCAGCGTTATCGGCTTGCTTGGCTGAACCTTTACGCCGCCCGAAAACGCGCTGATTTCAAACGACGAAAACACCCTGCCCTGCTGAATGTCAAAATTGCCCATGCCGACGGGCGAAACACTCAGCACAACATCCTCGGGGAACGCGTCGCCGCAGACAACCGCAACGCCCGTGCCTTCGTCAGAAAGAGTTTTTAATCTGTCAACCGCTCTTGTGTCTTTGCTGTGGCAGTCGGCACATTCTCTCTCTTCAACGCCCTCGTTCGCCGCCGTCGGCTCGGATGTGAGAATCCACTCGCCCCACGAATGCTCTTTGACGGGGATAACCGATTCGTTTTCCCTTTCATTGCAGACAGAGCAGAGGTCATACTCCGCGCCCTCAGCCGTGCAGGTGGAGTCCTCGACAACATGGGTGAACTTGTGCCCTTTAGGAATAATCGTCTGATTGAATGTTTTTCTGCATATCAGACAAAGGTCGTATTCCATTCCGTTGACTGTGCAGGTTTCGGGAACAACAACGTGTCTGAAATTATGCTCGCACTCGGGAGCCTCCTCGGCAACGCCCGAAACGGCAAACGCCGAAAAGATAAAAATTATGCTCAATAAAACGGATAATGCTTTTTTCATGTTGATTCCTCCGATTTAATAATTCCATAAATAGACGGTGTATTCGTATGTATTGCCCGATTCGGCGGTTACGGGATAAGTTCCCGAGCGGATAATCACATTGTCATATTTCGAGATCATGCCGCCTGTTATATCGCTTTCGGTGATGGTGCTGCCCGCAGGAACAGTTTTTGTTGCGGGGCTTTCATCGCCCGAGCCATCCGTAACAACATAGTTGATTTTAATGGTTGCGGGGGCTTTTGTTGTGGTTGTAGTGGTTGTGGTGGTAGTTGTCGTTGTTTTAGTTGTCGTAGTGGTCGGTTTTGTGGTTGTAGTGGTGCGTTTTGTAGTTGTGGTGGTGCGTCTGGTGGTTGTGGTGGTACGCCTTGTAGTTGTGGTGGTTTTTTTAGTAGTTGACGCGGTTGTGGTTTCGGGCTTCGTTGTTGAGGAAGTCGTGGTCTGCGGCGGCTCGGTTGTAGCTGTCGCCGAGGTAGATTTTTCCGTGGCTTCCTTTTCGTGAAGCGAAGATGATTTTTCTGTTGTGGATTTTTCTTTTTTGTTTGTCTTTTTGCTTTCTGATGATTTTTCCGAAGTCTTTTCTGAGTTCTTTTCAGTTGTTTCGTTCTGTTCGGATTTTTCGTCAGCCGATTCGGTGCTTTCGGCAAATTCCGCCGTGTTTATTTCAGATATTTGTTCATTCTGCAAGTCCGCAATTGTTACGGTAACAGAAGCTGAAGCGGAGCTTGATTTTCTGTAATCAACAATCTTTTTTGTGCCGACGGCTGTGCCCGCAATCACGCTTGCGGCAACAACGCCCGCAACAACCTTTTGCAGAAGAGTAAGCGCGGCAATTTTAGCGGCAATACCGCCTGCGGCAGAACCGACAGCGGCGGCTGTTCCCGCGCCCGACGCTGCTGTAACAGAACCCAGCACACCTGCGGACGCGGCACTGCCGACAAACGACGCGGCGGCTGAATCCGAGGTGGATCTGAGCGCCCACATAATGACGGGACCCGGTGCGATGCCGAAAAGCTTTTTGTCTTTCTTTTCGAGAGCCTTTATGCCCTTTGACAAATCCTTTTTCGCCTGTAACAGACGGCTTTTTACGGTATTTTCGTTTATTTCAAGAGCCTGCGCAATCTCTTTTATCGACATTTCGTTGTAATAATAAAGCAGAATTACAGTTCTTTTGTCGTCGCTGAGATTGTTGATGAGAGCCATAACATCTTTTCGGAGTTCTTCTTTTTCAACATCAAGCCCCGGTTTGTATTCCTCTTTATCATCTTTAATTGAGTCAATAACAGCGGCTTCCTCGTCGTCATCCTTAAACAGCACAGGCTGAGACTTCTGCAAAAAGCTCTTAGCCTTGTTGGCAACAATAATATTGAACCAGCCCTGAAACGCCTCGGGCTTTTCAAGGGTATCTATTTTATCGAGCACGGTTACATACGCGTCCTGAAGCAGATCCTCCGCATCATCGCGGTTTTTGACTATGCTCAAGGCGGTGGCAAAAGCCTTTCCGCTTGTCAGATTATATATTTTTTCAAATGCTTCGCCGTTCCCCTGCTGTAAATCAACGACAAGCTCGGCAAGTAAGTTCTTTTCTTCCACGTTATCCCCTCCGTCAGGTCAGGCGTATTATGAACCGTTGGTTTATAGTATCACATAAGTCAAAAAAGATATTTCTATTTCAGAAAATTGTTCCCTGCATTTTTATATGCAGATATTCTGTCAGAATTGATATGAGCAGCGCGGATTTTTCTTTGTCCGTCATTGTCAGCGAATCAAGCTCATATTTCAGAACGGATTTCAGAAAATCATCCATACATTTCACCCTTTCTTAAGTTAATCTATAATTAAGACTGATGAAAACGGAAAAAGTTAGAAATTTTTTAAAAATATTTTAAATACTGAAAAAAGGAACATCAAAATCAAAACCGCCGATTGATGAACCGGCGGTTTTGGTTTTAAAATACTTTGGGGATATTTGATGTTATTATTTTGAAGATAAGCAAGATTGAGAAAACCAGCCCCGTCAGAACCGAGGAATTTATTTTCACGCATAAATGCACCGATGAAAATCGGAGGGCCCGATGAGCCCTCCGACGGTTAGGTTAGCTTATTTCATCCACAAAAATCCGAAGAAGAAAATGCGGATAATCCACTGAATGAACGGTGTTCTGACGGTTACATTGCAGACGTCGCTTTCTGTGTTGCCGTACTCGTCGGTAACAACGCATCTTATAGCTGTTTTGCCGTTTTTGAGCGCGTGAACTGTGCCGTCGCGGTCAACATCAGCAATTGACGGGTCGTAGGACTCGTATCTTACGGTGTAGTTTACGCCGTCGTCAGCTGTGATTTTCGGGTTAATCATCTTTGAGCCGTTGAGCTTCAGAGAAATATCCGAAACACGGATTCTTCTGACCGCGTTAATGAGCTGGCAGATTGCGTAGTGGCTGAAATGTGTTGTCCGGAATTCGACATAGCCGTTAACAACCGTGCAGGGCAAATCCTCGGTTGTGCCGTTTTCGGAGTTTACATAAACCACGAAAATGTCCGTGCCGTTAAACTCCGCGGGAACGGGAATTCTGACCGTTACCGTTCCTGTCGGCTGAATCTTTTCGCCGTCAAGAGTGGGGGTAATATCAAACATTCTGAAATCAATGTTTCCGTCATAGTCCGCGGTGAGAATCTGGAAAGAAGTGCCGTCAAACATTTCCGAAACTGCAAGCTCAACGCCTTCTGCAAAATCGTCGTCGTATGTGATTGAAACGCCTGTTTCTTCGTCAACGATTTCGTTGAGTTTTTCAACAAATCTCGTTTCAACAGCACCGCATACAGAACAGGTTCTCTCCTCAACGCCCTCAGCTTCTGTTGTGGGGTCGAGAGTTCTAATCCATTCGCCCCAAGTGTGTTCCGCAAGGGGAAGAACGGTCTGATTCATTGTTTCGCCGCATTCTATACAGATGTCATATCCCATGCCGCAGACAGCGCATGTTGAGGGTATAACAATATGTCTGAGAGTGTGGGTGTGTGGCATTACTTCAAGAGCGTCCATGGCTGCTCTGAGCGCGGCAACCGCATCATCAATCACAGGCTGAGTTATTGAGCCGCTGTAAAGAGCCATAACAGCGTCAATTGCTCTTTCCAGATTTGCCCACGACTCGGGGGTATAATCGTTTTCATCAAGACCTGCAATTTCATTTAACAGCTCGTCGATTTCGGAGAAATCGAGTTCGGGAATATACATATATGTATCAAGAGCGTCAATGGCTTCACAGATTTGGTATGCCATTGCGTCAACCTCGTCCTGATGTGTGCTGTCGAGGTCATATACAACAGCGTTGATTGCGTCCATGAGATTTGCCCACGACTCGTCTGTGTAGTCATTGGGGTTAAGGCTGTCAGCGTAAGCTATCGCGCTGAATACAGCCGTGTAGTCGGCGGGTTCTCTTACTTCAAGAGCGTCCATGGCTGCCACGAATTCTGCCGTGAGGTCGTCAACGAGGGGCTGATAGAATATTGTGTAATTCATGTCGCCGAGAGCCGCTTTCGCCGCTTCAACAGCCGCCCATGATTCAGCTGTGTAATCCTCTGAGTTGAGGCTGTTGTAACGCGCGAGAGCTTCGTTTGCCGCCGTGTAGTCAGCCATTGCAACATTGAGGTCTGCAACTGCCTCGTTAAGAGCGTCAGCCGCCGCGTCGATGTCGTTCTGATTGGTGTCGTACTTTGCGTTTATGTGCAGAGCATTTTTGAGAGCGGCAAGATATGTATCATAACTGCCGTCTGTGTTGTCATAGAACCACTCCTGCGGATTTGCGCCGATTTCATCGTTTGCCGCCTCAATCGCGCTTCTGAGCTCCGCTTTATTGTAAAGGTAGAGGTTGAGGTTGACAGCGTTGTGAACTGCGAGCACCTGACCGTTGTCAGTTGCGTAATATCTCTGAGACGGTGCGTTAACGAATGTGTATTTAACAAGCTTATTGCCGTCAGCGAGTGTTTCAAGGTTGGGAGAGCTCGCATAACCGGTTCCTCTGAACGGAATGTTAAGAGCTAAAACCTTGCCTGAATTTGCTGAGTTAAAAACGGCATAGGGGTTAGATGTGTTATAAACTACAGGCTTACTTTTACCCGCGCAGGTATATGCGTAAGAGGAGCTGAGGTGAGGAAGATCGAAGACAAGCTCCCGAGCCGCCGCGGTGTCTTCCGTGTTGCTTGTGCTGTATTCCTGTTCGCCTGAAAGAACAGTTGTATCGCAAACATAGGCGTTATACTCTTCACTGTGCTCACCAAAGAAGAACGCGGAGTAACGGAGGTTGATGTTCTCGCTGTCAAGAGCCGTGCCCATTGATGTATCAATGTAGGTTGACGAAACGGGACGCTGACGGTCAAGAGTTTTATTGGTTGTAATGTGTCCGTCTTTATTCTTTTCTGACTTATAAAGAACAGTACCGCCGTCGGGATAAGCCGCCGCTGTGTTGCCCCAGCCGATTTCCTGCTTTGTCTGGAAATCATAAACACCGTGTGCCCATTCATCGCTGCCCATGTCTTCGCCTGCGGGATAATAGCTGCCCTTGGTGTTCTGACCGAGGATACGGACAACGGCCTCGCACTTTCCTCTTGAATGGAAAGCCCATGTTCTGTCGCTCGAAATATACATACCCGCGGGCTGAATAACATTGTCAACATAAGAGCTCGCGTATGCCTTGTAGTCCTTGGTTACTGTTTTGCCTGTGAGTGTATCTGTGTAAGTGTAGGAATAGCTTACTGTGAAGTCTGCGAATGTACCTGCGGAGATTGTGCCGCCCTTGATAGTCCATACCCATTTTGTATCTGAGGGGTTGGAGGTTTCAATCTGAGCGTCTGTGATATTTGTTTCAAGTGTAACGCTGTCCCTGTCATTTGCAAGTGAAAAATCACTCTCAAATGTTACCGTGGGCCATTCGGGAGTTTCACCTGAATATGCCTCGTTTGCGTATTTGCCTGTAGTGTAGGGAACGCCCGAGGGAGTTGCCTGAACGATTGTATTACCTGCAATGTAGTCGCCATAACCGTCCGCCTTGCCCGCTGTGCGGATAACAGGCGTTGCCGTAAGGGTTGCTGAGGAAAGGATGTATGAACCCTCGCCGCTGATGATTTTGCATACAAGACCATCAATTGCCGCGTTGATTTCGTCTGCCATTGCGTCAACTTCGTCCTGATGTGTATAGTCAAGCTTATACACAACAGCCGCAAGTGCCGCCTCAACTGCCGCCCATGATTCCTCAGTAAATCTGTCGGGGTTGCGGTTTTCTGCGCGTTTTACCGCGACGCGTACAGCCGAGTAGTCTGCAAACGCTACAAGAGCGTCTATCGCGCGGTTGATTGCCTCTGCCATTTCATTAACCTCGCCCTGATGTGTATCGTCAAGGTCATACACTACAGCCGCAAGTGCCGCTTCAACCGCCGCCCATGTTTCTTCGGTGAATTTTTCGGGGTTTAAGTGGTTGGCTCTATCTACCGCAACATCTATAACTGTGTAATCGGCAAGTTCTACAAGAGTGTCTAACGCATAATTGATTGCATCTGCCATTGCGTCAACCTCTGCCTGATGTGTAATGTCGAGGTCATATACAACTGCATTGATTGCCGCTGTGAGCTTCACTAATGATCTATCGCTGTATCCGCCCATAAAGCATGTAAGACTGGCATTAGCTATTGCGACATTTACAGCCGAATAATCAGCGAGAGCATATTCAAGACCGCCCTGACCTGTTGTACCTGCGTTGTCAATCATATTAAAGATTGCGTCCGCAATGCTGTCAACATATTCCTGCTTTGAAGCCGTACTTCTTCGGAATTCGTCGCTGTTGGCAAGGTCAATAAGCTCGTTGAAAGCCGCTGTTGACTCTGCCGAGTAGAGACTGAGGTCGATTTCAGCAGCAGCCGCGAGAGCTTCGTCAACTCTTGTGAAGTCCGCAGGCTCTATTGTGAGAACGTCCATAGCCGCTGTTAAGTCAGCCTGTGCACTCTTAAGGTCTGCAGCTGCCGCGTCGATGTCGTTCTGGTTTGTGTCGTACTTTGCGTTTATGTGCAGAGCGTCTGTAAGAGCGGCAAGATATGCGTCATAACTGCCGTCTGTGTTGTCATAGAACCATTCCGCGCCGATTACATCGCCTGCCGCCTCAATCGCGCTTCTGAGCTCTGCCTTATTGTAAAGGTAGAGGTTGAGGTTGACAGCGTTGTAAATGTCAAGTCTCTGGTTTCTACTGTTTCCAAATAAATTACTAGCATAATATCTCTGAGCGGGTGCGTTAACGAATGTGTATTTAACAAGCTTATTGCCGTCAGCGAGTGTTTCAAGGTTGGCGGAATTCGCGTAATCAGTTCCTCTGAACGGAATGTTAAGTGCCAGAACCTTGCCTGAATCTGCTGAGTTAAGAACTGCAAATTCGTTAGATGTATTGTAAACTGTGGGTTCCTTATCGCCTGTGCAGGTAGATGCGTAAGTGATGTCGCCGTTTTTGAGAGCAAAGTCAAGCTCCTGAGCCGCCGCGGAATCTTCCGGGTTAAATGCTTCGTAGCTCTTTTCGCCGTCAAGACAGGCTATGTTATTAACATAACTTTCATATGCCTGACTGTGCTCGTCAAAGAAGAACGCTGAATAACGGAGGTTTATATCCTCACTGTCAAGAGCCGTATTCTTTGATGTGTCGATATAGGTTGACGAAACGGGACGCTGATAGTCAAGAGTTGTGTTGGTTGTGGTGTTGGCGTCGGTTTTAGCTTTTGACGGTTTGTAAAGAACAGTGCCGCCGTCGGGATAAGCCGCCGCTGTGTCGCCCCAGCCGATTGCCTGCTTGGTCTGGAAGTCATAAACACCATGTGCCCATTCATCTGTACCCATGTCTTCGCCTGCGGAATAATAACTGCCCCTGGTGTTCTGACCGAGGATACGGACAACAGCCTCGCACTTATTGTTTGAGTTCGTTGGGAATGATCTTTCGGCTGAAATATACATACCTGCGGGCTGAATAACATTATCAACATAAGAGCTCGCGTATGCCTTGTAGTCCTTGGTTACTGTTTTGCCTGTGAGTGAATCTGTATAAGTGTAGGAATAGCTTACTGTGAAATCCGCAAATGTGCCTGCGGAGATTGTGCCGCCCTTGATAGTCCATACCCATTTTGAGTCTGTGGGATTGGAAACTTCAATCTGAGCGTCTGAGATGTTTGTTCTGAGTGTAACGCTGTCCTTGTCAGCCGCAAGGGAGCGGTCGCACTCAAATGTTACTGACGGCCATTCGGGAGTTTCGCCTGAATAAGCCTCGTTTGCGTAGTCGCCTTCGGTGTATGGAACGCCCGAGGGAGTTGCCATAACGATCTGATTGCCGACGAAATAATCGCCGTAACCGTCAGTTTTAGCGGCAGTTCTGATAACAGGTGTTGCCGTGAGAGTTGCCGAGGGAAGGTCGTATCTGCCTTCGCCGTCAAGCGCGCTCGCTTTTGTGAAGTCGATGCCCGTAAGCGGCACGACTGTGAGCAGCATTACGATTGTCATAATGACTGCCGTGAGTTTCTTGATCATTTTCATAATTAAACCTCCAAAATATAATATTTTTTGTAGGGCGTATTTTATTGCGATTTTACAAAAAGATACGCTAAACCATCATTTTTCACCGTCCTTTTTAATGCTCTTTACCATTAAGACAGATGAAAACGGAAAAAGTTTGAAATTTTTTGAAAATTTTTTTAAAATTTTTTATTTTTTTCAAAACCTGCAAAAAATGAGCTTTAAAATCAAAACCGCCGGTTCAGTCGGCGGTTCCTTGTCTGCGAAACTTTCTCAACAGCCTGCCTGTATTTTCTTAAACTTTTTAATTGACAACTATCATTTTTCGTTTATAATTTAATTATAACAATAAAATAAAGTGGTGATAAAATGAAAAGATGGTACACAGGCGTAGTTCATTCACACACAACCCGTTCTGACGGAAATCTTACACCCGAAGAGCTGGTGCAGAAAGCGGAACAGGCAGGTCTTGATTTCATCATGATTACAGACCATAATCAGTTCTGCAAAGAAATTCCCGAGAGCAGCAAGATTCTTGTTATCCCCGGCACGGAGCTTACCGATGATAGCTGGGGCCACACCAACATCTGGGGCGTCAGGGAGCCTTTTGACAGCTTCGATTGCCCTGACTATGATGAATGGGAGAGGAAAATGGCAACGGCCCACGAAAGAGGCGCTACTATCTGCATGAATCACCCCAAATGCAGTGCCTGCGGATGGCACTGGCCTCTTGAGCCTGAAAAGGTTGACTGTGTTGAAGTGTGGAACAGCCCGCAGCACACTGATAACATGATTTGCACCGCATGGTGGCAGGACGAACTGCGTAAAGGCAAAAAGCTCCCTGCTGTCGGCGGAAGCGATTTCCACAGAGATTATGTTGTAGCAGGCAAGCTCGACAACCCTGTTACCCGTGTTTATGCCGAAAGCTGTACGCAGGACGCTATTCTTTCCGCAATCAGAGCAGGGCATACTACAATTTCACCGAGCGTAAACGGTCAGACTATTCTGATAACCAGCGGCGACAGCATAATAGGCGACAAAGTTACGCTTTCTGATAAAACAGAAGTTACGGTTACGGTCGATTGCCTTAAAAAGAATCAGATACTTAAAGTAATAGATAAAAGCGGCATTAAGTTTTCATATAAAGCAACAAAAACAGCTCCGTATTCCGTAACCTTACCCGTTAAGGAGGAAGGCTTCATTTCGGCACAGGTTGAATATGAAATGCGGCCTCTTTACAACAGAATTTACGGAATAGCAGAACGGAAATTCCTTAACAGCAAAACTAAAGGAAAACTGCCTGCATTTATTAAATCCCAGACAGGCGCAATTTATTTTGAAAAATAAAAAGGTGATTTTATGAGTATTAAACAAAAAGAAGTTCTGGCTTCAAACTCCTTGCAGAAAGCCCGTTTTGTAACCCCCATTGAGTATGTGAGCATCGGCATGTCCCGAATTGGCGGTATGTTTTCAACAACACTTACGGGCACGCTTGCTACCGCTTTCCTTCACGAGCTTTATTACGGTCCCGCAGGTGTTGACGCAAAGGGCGTTGCGGATAAAATCGCAGTTCAGACCACAATTGCAACCTTGGCAGGTCTGTTGATTTCATTTCTTTCAGGCGTTCTCGTTCAGAAATGGAAAACAAAACTCGGCCATTACCGCCAGTGGTATTTCATAAACCTTGTACCCCTGTTTGTGCTGACAGTTCTTTTCTTCTGGGTTCCCTCTGACTGGTCAATCGAAAAAATGACCTATTGGCGATACGGAATCGCATTGGCGCAAACCGTTTTCAACACGCTGAATGCTCTTTCACAAAACATAGTTCAGGTTGTTTCTCCCGACCCGAAAGAGAAAAAGTTTATTGCGACCTGCTGGCAGCTTTTCTATTACATCGGCTACGGTGCGGCATACCTTGCCACAATGGTTTACGGCAAACTGAGCGATGACAAAACGGCAATGTATATGCGTCTTGCACTTGTTGCGGCTATTGTTGCATCAATCGGCAATCTTATGTGCGGTCTTTTCTGCAAAGAAAGAATTGATGTTCAGCCCAACAAGAAAGAAAAAATCAGCAAGGATCTTATTCAGCTTTTCAAATACAAGAACTACCGCTGCATACAGTATATGAACTTTGCGGATACGCTTTATAATCTTGGCAAATTCAGCACATTCCTTGCCGCTATCACCGTAGGAAGCGCGAATAATCTTCTGCTTACGCTTCCCACCGCCGCAGGCACGGTTGTAGGTAATCTTATCACCGCAAAGCTTTCTAAAAAGCATGAGCCGACAAAGCTCCTTAAATTCTGCGGATTATACCTTACAGGCGCCGCTGCCGCCGTATTCTTTACGGCGTTTGCACAGGCAAAGTTGGGTCTTGTATTCTTTGAGGGATGGAACAAGTGGTTCTTCTATCTGTTCTATTTCTGCTTCGGAATCGGTGTAGGCATCAACGAGCTTTCAACATCTCATTTCAATGTTGAGTATTATGACTATCTTGAATGGCAGTCGGGCAAGCGTCTTGAAGCTGTTCAGGGAATTATCCCCGGATGGATTAAGGAAGGACTTTCATATCTGTATCAGATAGCAATTCCTTATATGCTTGTATGGATTGGCTATGAATCAAGCCTTGAGGGCGACCTTGTTGTTACAATGAGAGCAAAGCCCGATTATATGAGAACCTGCCTGTGGCTTCTTGCGCTTCTTGTGTTTACATACGCATTAGGCAGCCTTATCAAAACAATCCTCCTCAAAACAATGTATGACATAGAGGGCGAAAAGAAAGAAGCAATGTATAAAGAGCTTGAAGCAAAGAGAGCTGCACAAAATCAATAAAAACGGACAATAAAAAACACCCCTTATGGTAGAATAAAAAAACTGCCATAAGGGGAATTTTTATGCCCGGAGAATTCAGACATATACAAGCTATTTCAGGCGGCGCAAAGCGTTTAGTTGTAACTGCCGTCATTCCGTTTTCTCTTACACATTCACGGACTTCTTTGAGAGTTTTATCAGAAATATGTATTCCGCAAAGGAAGCAGAGTTTGAGAGAATCCAGCACTTTTCTGTCCGCATTATGGTCGAAAACAGCCGTACTGTTAAGCGAAACGAAAGAAAAATGTCTGTGATTTTTAATCAGCCACGGAGAAAATCTGCCCCAGGAAATTCCGTTTTTACAGGTTTCGCCGTGAGTGAGAATATTGAAAACTCTGAAAATCTCCCTTGAAAGGCATTTCTTGAAAATAATCGGATACCACTGTCCCCGGAATCCACACCGAGAATATCGGCGGCGTCGGCTGTATGAGTCAGAATGAATCTGAACAGGCTCAGGTCGATAATAGAATTTGTCATGAACTCATTGAGGAGCCCCGCACAGGCAACGAATTTCTGCGAACGGGACGGGAAAATATATTTTTCTCCGTTTTCGTCTGTAAGAAGATAATCGTGATAAAAAAGAGCCGCTTCTTTAAGAATGGGATATATTAAATGTAAGATTATCGGGCGTTCCGTGCATCGAAGCTCCGAAATCACCGTTACCTATGGGCATACCCGAACGAAAATCTGCGGCTGTGCCGTTACGGCGGATTATGTGCTTTGCCGCCTCGTCTTTTCCGTTTGTTCTGATTCTCATTCTGCCGGGCGTCATGGTTTCACACGGCATATTGGGAAGCAGTCCGCATCCTGTGTCTTTTCTGATTTTTCTGTTCATACTGCACGGCTCCTCCGCTTAGATTTCCGACCTGTTTTTAAAAATAATATAGCATATTCGGGAATTTCTTTCAATTGTTATTGCAGATACTCAGATAAACGGACGGATTCTGCAAATTACTTTCAGAAAAAAACGGAATCTGACAATCATCCCGTTCTGCACGGTCCGAGTAGTCTAATCGCAACAGTGATTCACCGAAAAAACACAGTCATAACAACCACAAAGCCTGCCGAGGCAATTAACCACGACAGGCTATTTTCATAATTTCTATAATATTAACACCTTTGTTAAATCAAAAAACATAATTTTTATCTTCGTAAAGCTTACCCGGAACTCTGTACGATTGATTTTTCTCCCGCCCATGATTATTTGAAATAACATCACATAATGTTTATGGATTTATCAAGTCATTATTTTTAATCCATAGATTTACTGATGGTATCGTGTGTTCTTTTTCTTTGACGACGGTTTGTCGCCGGGAGAATGCCTTGTTTTACAACAAAATTTACTTTTCCTGACGGGCAAGGTGTTAGGAAACAAAATAAAAAAGCCTGCGATTCGTTGAGAATCATAGGCTTTTGCGGAACAAACAGTATAAATTGACAGAATTTTATGCTGTTATCAGAATAATGATTTAACCTGTACACGCTTTTGAAATCATTTCGGAAAATGTCGGGTGCGGATGAATAACTGATGCGATATCCGCTGTTTTCATTCCTTTTGAAATCGCAAGGGCGAATTCTGAAACCATATCTGTTGCTCTCGGGCAGACAAGCTGAGCACCTAAAAGTCTGCCTGTTTCAACGTCTGTAACAGTTTTTATGTATCCGGATTCAGAATTTTCAATAAGACATTTACCGTTTGCACCCGTCAGGCATTTTGCTGTTTTTACAGAAATTCCCTTTGACTTTGCTTCATCCTCAGTCAGACCGACCGAAGCAATTTCAGGCGAAGTATAAATACAGCTCGGTATAACCGACATATCAACCGTGGGCGGATTGCCGAGAATTGTGTCAACAGCGTTTTTTGCCTGCGCTTCGGCAACATGAGCAAGCTGAATATTATACGCTTTTGCGTCGCCGATAACATAAACATTTTTAAGACTTGTCAGACCGTTTTCGTCGGCAACAACCGCGTCTCTGAATGTTTCGGGGGCGTTATCACATTCAAAAAGACCTGCGGTGTTTGCTTTTCTGCCCGTGGCAATAAGAACCGCCTCTGCTTCTGCGGTGCAGACTTCACCTTTTTTATTTTCGTAAGAAACGGTGAAATCACCCTTTTCGCCTGCGATTTCAGTTACCTTTGCGGAAACATTGACCGACGCGCCCTGCTTTTTGAGGAACATTGTAAGCCGCTGAGCGATTTCTCTGTCCATGGGCGGAAGAATATGCTCCATCGCCTCGAGAATCGTTACCTTACAGCCGAGGTCGAGATAAATTGAAGCGCACTCACAGCCGATAACGCCGCCGCCGATAATAACGAGGGATTTTAATTCCCTGCCGTTATTTTCAAGCAGATCGTTGCTTGTGTAAACACCGTCAATATCACTGCCCTTAATGGGCGGAACGGCGGGCACGGAACCTGTTGCAATAATAATATTTTCCGCTTCGTAGTTTTCACCGTCTGCCCTGATAACAGCACCGTTTTCTCCGCAGGATTTAACCACCGCAAAGGCGTTTACAACAGTTACCTTGTTTGCCTTCATGAGCTTTTCAATTCCCTGGCGGAGAGACGAAACAACAAAATCTTTTCTTTCGTGAATTTTATTAAAATCATAAGCGATGTTTTCGGCTGAAATACCGAGAATATCGCTGTTTTTCATTTCTTTATATTTTTCGGCTGAATGAATAAGCGCCTTTGTAGGAATACAGCCGCGGTTAAGGCAGGTGCCGCCCATTTTGTCGGCTTCAAAAAGCACAACCGAAAGTCCCTTTTTTGCGGCGTACTCCGCGGCAGTGTATCCGCCCGGACCTCCGCCGATTATTGCCAGATTATATTTCATTTCAGTTTACCTCCGCAATATTTTCCGAAATCATGGAAGCGATATCCTCCGCAAGGGGAATCAGCTCTTTGTCTGTTCTCTCTGAAAGGCGGGCAAGAATTTTTTCGCCGTTTATTTCACAGCCCCGAAGCCGTTCGGCAATTTCCGAAAGATAATCAGCCTGGAGTCCGTCAGAATAAAACTGTGTTTTTTTAAACCGATTGCCGTCCGCTTCATAATCAAGCCGTGCCTGCCCCCAGTCAAAGCGTTTTTCAACTGAATGGGGAAGAATTTCCTGCCCCGCGTATTTCCATTCGGGCGAAGAATACCGCGCTTCAAGGCGTGAAAGCATATCCGTATCAACATCTTTTTCGCTGAGATATTCAACGGGCATATCATAAACTTCACTGAATGCCTTAATGAGATTATCGGAAAGCATTTCAACCGTCAGCCCGGGCTTTAATTCACAAAGATTGACAACCCTTGATTTTACCGAAGCAACGCCTTTTGCTTTGAGCTTCAGCGGTGAAACATTGAGATAATCCGCAAGCTTCGTTTTGTCAACATACAACATCAGCGTGCCGTGATGATAGCACTGCTCTTTTGTTTTATAATAAGCGTGCCCCGAAAATTTCCGTCCGTCAACGGTAAGGTCGTTCCTTCCGTTCTTTTCGGCGTTTATTCCTGCCGCGCGAACAGCTTTCAGAATAACATCAGTCTGCTTTTCCTTATCAAAAGAATCAGCGCAGGCAAGAAATGTGAAATTCAGATTACCCATATCGTGATAAACCGCGCCTCCGCCCGAAAGCCGCCTTGCGAGAAAGCCGCCGTCGGATTCCAGCTTCTGTATGCGGCATTCATTCAGAGCGTTCTGATTTCTGCCGATAACAACAGTCTGCCTGTTCTGCCACAGATAAAGGATACATTC
>JAZUFU010000053.1:0-23149 GCA_045640865.1 Acutalibacteraceae bacterium
AATGTGGTGTTTCGTAAACAACTGTTTAAAATAAAATTATCTTTATCACACAGTTTTAATACACCATTTTTGTCCTTTTCTATTATCTCATTTAAAGACTCTTTAAATAATATTCCATAACTATTTTTTCCGGAGTCACCAAAAACCTTTATTTTACAAGGGTTTTGAGGAATTTTATTTTGGGACAACATTTGTTGTGTCCCAAATTTGACTACTTTTAAATAGAGGGCAAAATGGTCGTTATAGTCTTGCCTTCTACTGGACCCAGAGTCTATTCTGTGCCACCCATAGTTCATTATCTTTTTGTCAAATTCATCATTAAAGAAACTTTTTTTCATTTCAAGTTTCTCCTTTCATATATACTCGAAACTGTCTTTGAAGTCTCGGCATAAAGAATATGGAATTCGTGATGGCAGGAAAATTAAGCCTCTTAATGAAAAATTTTTGTCTCAAAATTTTTCGACTTCACAAATATTGCGAGGCTTTATTCTTTTGTGTGGGTATAACAAAAAAAGCGCCCGGTTTCCGGACGCTTTAAAAATTGATGTTTAGTTATTCAGGTCTTTACCTTCGGTGAATTCATTTTTGCAGTACTTCTTAATGATGTATTCAATTTCTGCAAAAATGAGGGTGTAAATGACTCGCTTGTTTCCCGTGCTGTTGTTCATCATGAACTCAATTTGGTTTTTCTTGAATGCGAGAGTATCCATGAAGTCATATTGGGTATCGTCTTTGTTGTTGCAACGAATGATGACCTCTCCTAATACAGAATATACGCCTTTAATAACCTTAAAAAGCTCTATATTCTCGTCGGTTCCGAGCTCATCACGGCACAGCTTAATGACCATATGACGGAAGAAAAACACTCGGTTGGTTAAGACAAGCTCATCCGTCTCGCTCTTGGTGACATTATACTGTATCTCTTCTTCAAGAGAGCTGATAAAGTCGTATTCTTCTGCCACGTTAATTCCATACTTATTGTACTTGCCTGTTGCATGAACGATAGCAGCACAATATTTTGCATCATCTAAAAATGTCATAAGTAACCTCCGTAATTTTAATTATTTGGTCTGTGCCATTCCCACCTGACAGGTGCGCCATGAAGAGCGACTCCCATTTGGTTATTCTCGTTAACTTCAGCGACGGCTACGAGATACTCTTCTTTACGTTCCGCGCCAAACATTTTGAGCGTAACTAAAAAACTGGTGAATATTTCTTCTTCTTCATTATAGTTCCCATAACGGACTCTCATAGGCCGTTCATATGGGGTGATACACTCTACATAATGTTCCTTAAACTTTTCAGGAATATTGAGCTCGTACTCAAAGTAGTTTTCATTGGGAATTCGCTTCGTCACTTCATATGAGTTATCATCTGTCGCCAAAAATGACATAGCATATACTCCGGCATCAACAAAGTTTGCAAGGGTTTCATAAGACTCCTGACCGTCTTCAATTATAACCCTTTGAACAACAATTGAAGTTCCGTCTTCAGCTGGCTTTGCGGTATAAAAGAAACGCTCACCGTGCCTTGCCCCTATAAATATCTGTTTCAATTTTTTATACATCCTCCTTTTCTTTTTATTTAATTACAATATGCTTTAAAACTCTAAATTTAACCTTATTATACATTGGTTTTAGAAAAATTCCATCAAAAAATGAAAAAATAGTGTTTTCAGTCCGTTATTACGTACCACAAACGCCTCATAGCTATTGCTTAAGGGTTGCGCAAATATTATTATTATGATAAAATTAATTTGTATTTTTGTATAAGGATGTGCCCGTTATGTCTAAATTTAATGAAGATACCAGAGTTAAAATACCGGCTACTATACAATTTATGCGTAATGGATACGACTATGTATCTTTAAAAGACGCAGATATTCATACACCAACGCGAATATTCATTAATAAATTTAAGCCTGCTATTGAAGATATCAACGGACGGGCTTTTTCCGATGAAGAAATTTTTAAAATACTTGATGATATCCATACCCTTATTAAATACAACGATATGGGAAAAGCTTTTTATCAGTGGCTTATACATCCACAGGATAGAATTAAGCTTATTGACTTTGACGATGTGACAAAAAATAATTTTTCAGTTGTAACCGAGTTGACATTCGGAGCTTCCGGTACCGAGAATAATAAAGAAGGTTCTTTCCGTCCTGATGTTAATGTTTTAATAAATGGTATTCCTCTCGCTTTTCTTGAAGTAAAGCATCCGAACAATGAGGGAGGCATTCAGGCCGAGTTTAACAGAATGTTAACCAAGAGGCTTGAGAAACCGGAATATAAAAAATATTTTAATATGCTTCAGGTAGTAACGTTCTCAAACAATATGGAATATGAAGATGAGGATGATGCGGCTCCGGCTGAAGAAGTTAAGGCTGGTTCATTTTATACAACTCCTAATGGACAAAAGACGAGTTTTTCCTTTTTCAGAGAAGAAAAGTATAAAAAAGAAGGCTTTGTTGATATTACAACCGATAAGATAAAGTA
This sequence comes from Acutalibacteraceae bacterium, assembly GCA_045640865.1. Lineage (GTDB taxonomy): Bacteria > Bacillota > Clostridia > Oscillospirales > Acutalibacteraceae > CAG-488. The sequence goes on from JAZUFU010000053.1 coordinate 2,502, forward strand.
CGTTCTTAAGGATAACGGATATTCTCCTTCAGAAGCGGACACTCCTGAATTTCAGACAAACCTTGATATGATGACGCCGTGTAACAGCTTCGTTACATCACTGTTTGATAAAGAGAGAATTCTTTACTTTATAAGATATGGTATTACATATATAAACGGTACTACTCCTGAAAAGCATATAATGAGATATCCTCAATTCTTTGCGTCACAGGCATTAAAAAAACGTCTTGATGACGGAGGAAAGTCGGGTATCATCTGGCATACACAGGGTTCGGGTAAAACAGCTCTCGCTGCGATGTCAACAAGAATGCTGCGTGACTATTACGCTAAAAAAGGCATCACTGCTCGTTTTTATTATGTTGTTGACCGTCTTGACCTTTTAACTCAGGTAAGCGGAGAAATGGCTAAAAGAGGTCTTAATGTCATTAACGTAAATAGTAAAGATGAATTTGCAAAAGAACTTAATAAACCGCTCTCGGGTCACGTAGCGATGAATTCTGACGGAGAAATAACAGTTGTTAATATCCAGAAGTTTGATGATGAACTGCCTGTTGCGCAGAACCAGTATAATGCTAAAATTCAGAGAATTTTCTTTATTGATGAAGCTCACCGAAGCTATAAGATGAACGGTGAATTCTTTAAAAACCTTCTCCTTGTGGATGATGATGCGGTTTATGTTGCCTTGACCGGCACCCCGCTGCTCTCCAAGAAAGAGCGCTCAAACCTTAAGTTCGGTGACTATATTCATAAATACTTCTATGATAAGTCTATAGCCGACGGTTATACTCTTCGAATAAAGAAGGAGTCTATCGAAACAACCGCAAGAACGGAAATTAAGAAAAACCTTGAGCTTGAAGACCCCAAGGCTAACAAGAGCGATGTTTACGAGTCGGAAGACTATATAAACGCTCTCTGCAAGTTCATTGAAAAGGACTTTACTTATTTCAGACTTACCAACGGTGATGATACTATCGGCGGTATGATAGTATGTTCTTCAAACCTTCAGGCAAAGAAAATAAAACAGTGGTTTGATGAAAAGAGCGAGCTTAAAGCCGGTCTTGTAATTAGTGACGAGAGTATTCCATCTGCTGTTAATAAACAAACGCAGATATCATTCAAAGAAACGCTCAACCCTGATATTATGGTTGTACATATGATGCTGACAACAGGTTACGATGTCAACCGTCTCAAGAAAATGTACTTGTTACGTAATGCAAAAGAGCATACTCTTCTTCAGACAATAAGTCGTGTTAACAGACCTTATAAGAGCCCAGTTGGTAAAGTTTATCAATATGGATATATTGTAGACTTTGTAGATATTGCGGAAGAATATGACCGAGCTATAGAAATGTATCTTAAGGAAATTGAAGAAGACTTCGATGATGATGGTGGCGACGGCAGCACATCTTTGACTGGTTTAATTGTCGGACCCGAGGATATTGATAAAAAATATCAGAAGTATGTCAAAGAGCTTGACGGGATGATAGATACATCAAACCTTGAACGTTTTTCAAAACAGATAACTTATATGACGAAAGAGTCGCTGCTTAAAATACGCAAGCTTCTTAATGGTATTAAAACCTGTTATACAGAATTCCAGCTTTCCAGAGCGGAGAATTATTTAAAACAGATAGATATTGTTTTTATTAAAAAGCTGATAAAAATAGTTCAGGACCGTATTTCTTTCCTCAACCTTAAAACGGCTCCCACAAGCATTATGGCGGTAATATCAAACAAAGAAGTAATTGATATTATTTATGAATTTCTTAAAACAAAAATTGAAATTCTCGACCTCGGCAAACTAATGGAAGCTATGCAAGGCGTTGTAAACAGCGAGGACTATAATAAATTAACCAGCCTCGTAACATCAATTCAAGATGAAATTAAGAAGAATAAAAACCGTAACCAGATAGAAATGGTTAAATTAGATGAGCTTCTTCAAAAACTTTTTGACTCTCTTGATATTACAAACCTTGATGATATAAACGAAGACTTACAGGCTCTACTTGATGAAGCACGCCGCATAAATGAAGAAAACGAAAGAATATCAAACCGTTATAATGGTAATTATGCTTTTGTTAAAACCCTTACCGATGCTGCGGAAGTGCATCCTGAATACGATAAAGAAGATATCGCAAGTGTTCTGGATATTATCTTTGCCGCCGTGCAGGAAATTCAGACAGCTAACCTTTTGGTTCTTCAGGGAAGAGAAAACTTTGTGTCCAGCATCAGCAATAAAACAATAACCAAGCTTATTAAAGCAAAGCTTTATATGAAGCTTAAATTAAAAGACTGGTATGACCGCCTTCTTATAGAAACCTATACAAATATGAAAATTTTCTAATGAGGTGAACAAATGGATATTCATGAACTCGAAACAAAAATACACCGTATGGTTGATGACCTTCAGGGCTTATGCTCAACTGTAGGACTTTCAAATACGGCAAATGAGGAAGTTGTCGTTACTTCCGTATTTCTTTATAAATTCCTTAACGATAAATTTATGTATAACCTTGCTAAGTTTTCAGAGGAAATTGATATCCCTGTAGAGAGAATTCTTGAAAATGAAGATGATATGCTCGATGCTTTTTACAGCTACAATTCAAAAGATGTTGCGTTTACCTATGAAGACACTATCGAGTATCTTGTAAACTATGTAGAGTCCGAAGACTTTGCTAAGATGTTTGATGCGGCGCTTGTTCGCATTTCAAAAAATGTCAAGAATGAAGCATTTGCGGTTGAAACCGCAGAAGGCGAAAAAACGGAGCTTTTCGAACCGCTCACAACGATGGTCGAGGGTGTTCAGAGAAATAATTTTGCTAAGGCTATATTCGGCATCATTACAGAAGAAAAGTTTGACTTCAGCGAAGCATTTGAGGGCGGCTTTGACTTCTATTCTGCTATATTTGAGTACCTTATAAAGAACTACAATGTAGCAAGTGGTACTTATGCTGAGTACTTTACACCTCAAACCGTATCATCAATTATTGCAAAAATACTTGTTGGTATGAGTGATAAAATTGAAGCTGCGGAAATTTACGACCCCGCAGCGGGCAGTGGTTCCCTTATTCTTCATCTTGCTCACGAGCTTGGTCAGGAAAGTGGAATGAACAGAGCTATTGTTTATACACAGGATATTTCAAAGAAGTCAACTCGTTTCCTGCGTCTTAATATGATGCTTAATGGCAAGAGTGAGTCACTTGGTAATATTATTCGTGGCGACACACTTGAAAGTCCAGCTCATTATAAAGTTGAGCACGAGCCCGACTCAGGTTTAAAAACTTTCTCATATATTACAACTAACCCTCCTTTTAAAACTGACTTTTCAGCCACAAGAGACAGAATTGAACAGAAATGGCAGGATACAAGACGTTTCTTTGCTGGAGTCCCGAAAATTCCTGCATCAAAGAAAGAGTCAATGGCTATTTATCTGATGTTTATTCAGCACGTTCTTTATTCACTCAAAGATGATGGTAAAGCAGCTATTGTTGTTCCCACCGGTTTCCTTACAGCTAAGTCAGGCATAGAATTTGCTATCAGACAGAAAATGGTAGATGAAGGTATGCTTAAGGGTGTTGTTTCAATGCCTTCTAATATTTTCGCAAATACCGGCACTAATGTTTCCGTTGTTTTCCTTGATAAAGCAAACGCATCAGATGAAATTATTCTTATGGATGCATCCAAGCTCGGAACAAAAGTTAAGGAAGGTAAAAACCAGAAAACCGTTCTTTCGAATACGGATGTTAATAACATTATTGACACATTCCTTGCTTTTGAAAACGTCGATGACTTTGCGGTTGTTGTAAATAAGGAGCAGATAACAGAAAAGAATTACTCATTCTCTGCCGGTCAGTACTTTGAAATTAAAATTGAATATGTAGATATTACTGCTGAAGAATTTGAAGCGAGGATGAACGGTTATAAGGCTTCTCTTGCTGAAAAATTTGCAAAAGGGCACGAGCTTGAAGAAAGTATTATGGAACAGTTAGGTGGGTTGTTCTATGAGAATTAAAGAATTTTCTACTGTTGTTACTGGGAAAACCCCATCCACCAAAAACGCAAATAATTTTAATGGTAATATTCCTTTTTTTACCCCTGAGGATATTGCAAATGGATACCTTTTGTCTGATAGCAGAAGACATATTAGTGAATTAGGTTTTAACTCAATAAAAAACAATACAATAAATGGCATAAGTATACTTGTAGGTTGTATAGGCTCTGATATGGGTAATGTTGCTATAACAGACATTACTTGTGCTACCAACCAACAAATTAATTCAATTACAAAAATAAGTGAAAATGTTAACCCATATTACATATATTACTATTTATCTGGTCAAAAAGAATATTTGCAAAAAATATCAGGAAGTACAGCTACGCCATTGTTGCCGAAAACAGACTTTGAACAATTAGATATACCTATTATAAACAAAGAGACACAAGATGCTATTGTTAATTGTTTATCAAAAATTGATAATAAAATATCTCTCAATAATTCTATCTGTTCTGACCTTGAAGCAATGGCAAAACAGCTTTATGACTACTGGTTTGTTCAGTTTGACTTCCCTGATGAAAACGGTAAACCCTATAAGTCATCAGGTGGCAAGATGGTTTGGAATGAGGAATTAAAAAGAGAAATTCCGGAAGGATGGAAACTCTGCAAAATTGGGGATATTTCAAATGCTCATAGAGGTATATCTTATAACGGAGAACAACTGTCGTCTAACGGTATTCCAATGTTAACACTCGGGTGCGCTAATAAAGATGGGTCGTTTAACGAAGATGGTATTCAATTATATAGTGGAGAATGTCCTATTAATAAATATTTATCTCCTTTTGACTTAATTATTTATAATACAGATATGTCTGCTAAGTGTTATGTAATAGGAAGAACTATTTTAGTTCCTGATATTTTTGATAAAGTAGTCTCTTCTCACCATTTAACAAATATTCGGTTTGATGATGACAATTATAAGTGGTATTTTTACCAACTAACACAAACTGAATTTTTTAGAAAATATATTGTTGGTTTTTCAACAGGAACAAATGTTAAGGGCTTAGACTATAGAGGAGTCGAAGAATTTGTACATGAATTTCCAATAGATGATGTATTAAAAAAGTTTATAACTTTTGTTAAACCTATATACAATAAAAAGAGTAAGATATTACAAGAAAACCAACAACTCACATCTCTCCGCGACTTCTTACTTCCAATGCTTATGAATGGACAGGTTAAAATTAAATAGTATTTTCCCCCCTGCTTCTTATGAGCAGGGGGGAAAAATATACATAAAAACTTTAAATTCCTTTTTTCTTTCATCTTATAAACAGACGATAAAGCAAAAGGAGCAAAAATAAATTCCTTTGTCTTTAAAGTCAAATAATAATTTGGAGGAAGGCCATGAAAAAAATTTTTAACATCGAGGAGTTTTTCACATTCGCAGAAAACAAAGAAGATGCCGTAAGGCAGTATGTAGAAAGGATGCTCAAACTTACGGGAGATGAAATTACCGAATTCAAAGAAGATAACATTTTCGATGCCATGCATCCGTTCTTTGAAGCAGTTGCCGAAAGGTTCAACGGCACAGTCAGCTTCAAAAACGTCGGAAACCCTGAAACCAGAATTCCGATAATTATATTTGACGACTTCATTTTCGGAAAGTCATTGATACTGGAATTAATAAAGGACGACTTTTCAGACGGTTTCACATTGAAGCTTGTCTGGCACGGCGAGAAACCGGGTCAGATGATGGTTCAGGTTCTTGAATACATTTCTGATGTGGATGCTATGGAGCATCAAATTCGAGACGCAGTTTCCACAATATCAATAGTTGAAACATTCTCTTAAATTGTCCTCCATTCCCTATGCCGGGTTTATCCATTTCCCGGTATAAATTTCACCCTGCTATTGCGCCATACAACAGCAGGGTTTTGTATGTGAAGGAAAAAATTGAACTTTTGCCGTGCAAAACAAGCTTTGTTTCTTTCACGAAAGAAACCCCGGTAAAATTATCGTTTCGATAATTGGTACGGGGTACTTATTAGGGAAATAATATAGTTCATCAAACAGTTTTCGGTCATATTAATAGTAAAAAATGAAAGGAAGTTATTAATATGACAACCAAAAGACTGACAAACCATAACGGCAGAAAAGGGAAAGACGGGGTATATAGTGCAAAGCATAATGACCGAAACTATGATGTGTCGCATTCAAAACATGTTGACTCAAGACGTTCTGTAAACAACAGGATATGGCATTACTATCCAGACGAGAATTTAACCTTTGAAGAAGCTGAACAAAAATATTATGAAAACACTTTTACAAATTATCTTCAGGCAAAAAATGAACGATATATCAGAGGACATCACAAAGAAAGAGTCCAGTCAATGGAAGACTACCGGAAAAATGCCCGCACTTGTCCTGAAGAAACAATTATGCAAATTGGGAATGTGGATAATGGCAGCGTAAGCCCTGATGAATTGTGGAAGTTGTGCCAAGAACAAATTGAATGGGAAAGCAACACATTTCCTAATGTTGTTGTGTTGGATGTGGCTCTCCACGTTGACGAGGAAGGCAGTCCGCATATTCATGAGCGTAAAGTCTGGGTATCTGATGATGACGGGATATTTCAAGTTAACCAAAACAAAGCTTTAGAAGCTATGGGTATTGAGAGACCTGATATGTCAAAAAAGAAAGACCGTTATAACAACCCCAAGATGACTTATTCGCAATTAGTCCGTGAGCATCTCATTGAGCTATGCAGAGCTCACGGCATTGAAATTGAAGAAATTCCTAAAGAAGCATCAGAAACAGGACTGACCCTCACCGAATATAAACATCGGCGAGAAAAGGAAAAATTAGAGCAAACTGAACAGAAATTATCAGAAGTTACAGAGGAACTCGGAAGAGCTATTGAGGAAAAAGACAGAGCTATTGAAGAAAAAAACATATATAAACAAGATGCAGAAGCAAAAATAGAACAGCTTTCTGATATAGTTGACAATTACCTTAATGTCAACAGAAAAAGAAAGCTGCTTAAAGAAGATACTTTTGAGATGAGCCAAGCGGAGCATGAAAGGTTTGAAGCTGATAAATTAGAAATGGCGAAGAATGCTCAGATAATTCTTGATGCCGAAAATATAAATAAAAAAAGAGAAGAAGTATTAGCGGTCAGAAAAGAGTATCAGAAATACAAGGGCTTGAAAGAGTCGGCAGAAACAGAGTATTCGCTTATTTCGGCAGAGCTTCCGATGCTCCGTGCAGAGCGTGATGAAATACAGTCATACGTTAATAAAAATATCCCCGAAAAAATAAAAGCAATGGAGCAGAATAGTCGTTTATCGTTATTAGAAAGCATCGTAGCTGATGCGGGCAAAGCTTTAAAGTCTCTGGATAGGTTTCTTGATGAACACACCAACATTCAGTACCACAGCAAAATAAGAGAAATGGTACGGGCTGTATCAAGAATTTTAAACAAAGCAAGCAGAAAAAAGCCTGAAACTACAAGGGATAGAGGGCTTGAGCACTAAGGCTAAGCCCTGACGAAACCATTAACGAATTCATTCCGTAAAACATAAGCCATTATGTAAAATTTGAAATAATAACATCGAAAAACCGCCTCAGTTAAGAGACGGCTTTTTCAAAAAATGCTTAACCAATAAACTTGTAGCGTTCAATATCTTCCACATCAATTTCCGGTGGGAGTATTTTCTGTTTCATTGAGATACCGTATAAGTTCCCGGGTTTATCGGTTCGTCAGGTTCCCATTCACTATCTTTTTTATAGACAACGTCGTAGTCGTTTTCAGAGGGCTTGCTTAACCCTTCAAGTTCAATACCACCGTTTACGCCTTCAAGGTCTTTATCATTTAATATTTTACCCATTGTTAAATACCTCCTTAATAAGTCTTTCGCTTAATATGGTTTAAGAATGAGAACATCATTATCTGAATTCTTTTTATGTTCGGGCTTTACATCCGCCGGTTCAAATGTGGGAATTTTATTTGCAAGCCCATCCAGAAGCTCATAACCTGTACCGCCGTTTACGCTTTCAAGGTCTTTGTCGTTTAATGTTTTGCTCATTGTAATTTCTCCTTCGTTTTGTGTTTTCACTTCTTTATACGAATGAGTCAGGAAAAAGGCTATTATCATTTATTAAATTATATAGTTTTTTTGTTTACTGTCAATATAAGCGTCGTCGGTCATATTATTTATAACAGGCTTATGCTCCGAGTGAACGGATGCCTGAATAAAATTATGAAACGAGGTAATTACTATGGCAGAAACAAATACAGTACCATTTAAAACGGTTAAAGAATATCAGGAGTATATGAACGGTACTCCGGATGATGACAGAACCCTGAGACATAACCCACCCCCGACCGATGGAATGACTCTTTCAGAGCTCGGACAGAAAAGCGACGAGGAAATATTGGCAATTATTAATGAGATGGGTAAATGTGAAAAGAAGAGTGATGTCAGAGTTATGTACTGTTCTGGATACGCGTTTTCTTGGACAGAACTGTTAACTATCGCAAATTTTAGAGGTTTTAATAATAAGACCCCGGGACAAAGGAAAGTGCAATATTCGCTGCCAGACGGCACATCAGGCGAAGAAATAATTAATAAGTCAAAAGAGCAGCTAACATTCTCGCGATGCCCTGATGCTTATTCCATCGAGAAAAAACTATATATAAGCAAGGAAACAGCGGAAATGCTTAAAACAATTTTCATTCGGGAGTCAACAGGGAAGCCTTATGAGAACTCTACCAAAAGTAGAATTTTATCGGCTATAGCTGAAGCAGCGATAATTGAACGGTATAAGCAAAAGAAGGCCGGTAAATTAAAAATAATTGCAAAAGAAGAAGAATTATAAAAAGAGCTCTCAAGTAGTTTAATTACATACTTGAGAACTTATTTGAATAGTTCGACAATTGGTTTAATTGAATGATAATTTTTGATGATATTTTTAATGATATCTAACCTATTTGATGATATTTTGATGAATACATACAACCATTTATAACTTAAGATAACGCTAAATAGTAAGGCGAAAAAGCTAAAAGTATTACTGAAACCCCTTGATAAATAAGGAAAACTGAGGTATATAAGGAATTTTTAATAAATTGGCTCAAAATACACGCCATAACATCGGAATCTGATGCATTATCCAATTATGCTACGGGCGGAAACACTTTGGTATTGTATCATATTATGCCGCTTTAGTCAACTTTGTAAGACGAATATTCGTCGCAGAATATCGGCTTATTTCTTTTTCTTCTGCGGTTCTTTTACATATTTCCCGTACTCGTTGTCTTTCGGCTGAGAGTCGGACATGAAAATAAACCACAGCACGAGAATCCCTATCACAGGCACGAAAAATATAAACGCGAATGTTCCTTTGAGTCCCGTGTCGTGAAGCCGTCTTGTCCACAGCGCAAGGCGCGAGGTGAATGTAACGGCGATATACAGAATCCCCTCGCACAGGAAAACAAGGTCGAAATCCTTAAAAAGGAAATATCCCGCTATTACGGCAACGAGAATTATAAAATCGGGCAGAGCCGCGCGGTGAAATTCCTTTCGTCCCGTTCTGGAGCGGAAATCTCTGTCCCTGTCAAAAGCGGCAAAATAATCTTTAAGCATTTTCATTTCTCCGAAACATTTTTAAAATCCGCTTCATATAATACCATAATGCGCTCTGATTTTCAACATCAGGTGTTGAATTTTATTTTTCGGCGTGATACAATAAGTCAATACTTTTTTCCACGGAGGCAATATAATGAAATACGTTGTTGTACTTTATGACGGCATGGCGGATTATCCCGTTGATGCTTTCGGCGGCAAAACGCCGATGATGATGGCGAATAAACCGATTTTTGACTCACTCGCTCAGAAAGGCGAGGTTGGTCTTGTCCGCACCATAGGCGAGGGACAGAAGCCCGGCAGTGAAATCGGCAATCTTACGGTAATGGGCTATGACCCGAGAAAATATTTCACAGGACGCTCTCCCCTTGAAGCGGTTAGCATCGGCGTTAAAATGGCGAGCGATGACATCGCGCTCCGCTGCAATATCGTTACCCTTTCAGATGAAGAAAACTATGACGACAAAACAATGGTTGACTATTCCGCGGGCGATATTTCAAGCGAGGAAGCGGCTGAAATCATCAAGACCGTTCAGGAGAACTTCGGCGGCGGTGAATTCGATTTCTACAGCGGCGTGAGCTACCGTCATTGTCTTATCCACCACAAGGGCACGACCGATTTAGGCAAAATGACACCTCCCCACGATATTTCGGGCAGAGTTGTCGGCAGTTACATTTCAACCTCTCCCAACGCGAAAAAGCTCACCGATTTAATGAGAAAGAGCTATGATGTGCTTAAAAATCACCCTGTTAATCTTAAAAGAATCGCCGAGGGCAAGCGTCCCGCAAACTCAATCTGGCTCTGGGGCGAGGGCACAAGACCTGAGCTTACCCCGTTTGAGGAGCTTTACGGCGTAAAGGGAACGGTTGTTTCCGCCGTTGACCTGCTTAAAGGTATCGCTATTGCCGCAGGCATGAACGCTCCCGATGTTGAAGGTGCGACGGGTTATATCGACACCAACTTTGAGGGCAAGGCCGAGGCGGCTGTACAGGCTCTTAAAGAGGACAGCGACTTTGTCTATATTCATATTGAAGCTCCCGACGAGTGCGGCCACCGCTTTGAGCCCAAGAATAAGGTGAAATCCATTGAGTATATCGACTCAAGAGTTCTGCCGATTGTTTTAAAGGGACTTGAAGAAATCGGCGAGGATTACAAAATAATGATTCTTCCCGACCACCCCACACCGCTTTCAACAAGAACTCATGCGGGCGACCCCGTGCCTTATATGATTTATCAGAAGTCAAAGGAAAAGGACAGCGGCGTCAAGTCAATCGACGAGGAATCCGCAAAAGCAACGGGCATATATCTTGAAGAGGGATATAACCTGATGAAGAAATTTATCACAGAATAAAAAACAATATATGCGGGCGGCTGTCGGTCGTCCGCATTTTTCGGCAATTTTGCAATAATGCACATTCCGTGATAAAAATTATTGCAAATCTTCCGCATCGTCCACCAAACTATAAAATTTTATCCACATTACTCCGAATATAAAAAAACCGCAAAAACGGCATAACGCTGCTTTTGCGGTTAATTTTTAATATTGACTTACGCGAGCATAATTGCGAGAACGGTAACAACAATGCTGATGATGAATGTTACGCAATACTTTTCAAGGAATGCGCCGCCGTACATGATAGCCGAGGGAATGAAAAGAAGAATCTTTGTGAAAATGTTTGTCTCTTTCTTAATCTTCTCTCCGCCGTCGGAGCTCTTTTTGATTTTGGCGGGAGCTGTGCCCTTTTTCTCTTTAGCTTTTTCCTTTGCGAGCTTCTGAGCTTCTTTCTCAGCCGCTTTGTTGGCAAGCTGAAGCTGTTTGATTTCTTCGTTCTTTGCCTTTTCTTCGTCTGTAAGAGCTGACTGATAAATTCTGTCCCAATTGTTCATCGCGTCCTCAACGAGGGGGAACATATTGCAGAAGAACGAAACGCCGAGATAATAAAGAACAACATAGAGCCAGAAAATGGGTGAAGACTTCTGAACGCCGAGGTTGAAAAGTCCCATGAATCCCGCGCCGCCGAGGAAGAACGCAAGAAGCGCGTTGACAATTGTGGGAATAAAGCAGACAAGGAACGCCTTAGCTCTGTCCTTGGGCAGTTCGTGCTCAACATGACCGCAGAGCTCTGTCGGCTCAAGGTATCTTGCGTCCTCAACGAAAATCTTTAAAATGCCGCAGGAAATATGCTCCCACAAGCCTTTTATAAGCGTGCCGAACACCGTTGCATATTTGGAAATAACATAAAATACTGTCATATCAGATGTCCCCCTTTCCTGTCATGAACAGGTCTTCAAAGGTGGAGTCGCCCTTGATAACCGCCATAACCGAATCCTCAAGCTTTGCCTGAGACTGCTCAAGGGTTGAAAGAATCGCCTCATAATCCTCATCATCACCGCAGAGCTTATAGATAAGCGCGCTGGTGTTGACAACCTCAAGCGAGAATGCGCCGCCGTTATATGATGCCGCATAAGCCGCGTCGTACGATTCCTTGGCGTATTTAAGTGCGTTTTCTTCGTCGCCTGCAAGGTAATATGCGATAGCCTCCTGCCTTAAAATTTCAGAAGACTTGCTGTCGGCGGCAACTGCTTCACAGATGTCAATCGCTGCCTGAAAATCACCGCGGCGGCGGAGAATGTTTGCTTTAAGAGCGCAGTTGTCAGATGCGTCTGTGCTGAACTCGGCAACCTTGTCGCAGGCTTCAAGAGCCTCGTCAAACTTTTCAAGTCTGAGGTAAGCAAACGCCTTGTAGTAGTAAGCGTCCGCGCTTGACGGATTGTTCTTGAGCATCTTGTCTGATGCCTTAAGAAGTTCATCGTATTTTTCAACGGAAATTGCGAATGACGCTATATCCTGGAAATAAATGTAGTCATACTTGCCTGCGGTTTCATAAGCCTTTGAAATGTAGCCGTAAAGCTCGTCGGGCTCAACATCTACGCCGTAATACTGCTGTGAGTAATAGAGCAGAGTGTATTTGAAATACTCAATAGCTTCACTGAGAATTGACGGATTTTCCTCCGCATACTTATCGACAGCCTTGATAGCTTCGTTTTTCTGCTTTTCGATTTCAGCGGCATCAGCTTCGCCCGAGTACGCTGCCTCAAAGAACGGAGCATATACATTCTGGAGGTCTTCGTTTATCTTTTTATAATCCTCAAAGAATTTTTTGAGATAATCATAAAAGTCCTTGACATCAGCGTACTTTTTGCTGTTAAGCTCTTTTTCTGTGAAAGATGATTCAACAAGCGAGAAAAATTCCTCTGAATCATTCTGCGAAAGAGAAAAAATCTTTGAAAGAAGCTCTATCTGCTTTTTGCCTACGTTTTTGCCGCCGTCAAAGAATGTTACTTCTTCAAAGTTCTCGCTTATTCCCTGTAAAAAAGCGTTGAAGTGCTCGTTGAGAGAGTCAACTGTGAAGGAAACATCACCGTAAGCGTCGGACGCGGCGGAGATTTTGCCGTCCTTCATGAGCTTGTCAGCTTCCTTAACCTTGCCCGTAATCTGAGATGTTGAGGCAAAGGCCACAATGCCGACAACCGCAAGGATAATCATGACAACAGAAAGAATAATGTGAGTTGCGCCGTAATCAACCTTGAGGTACTTACTGCGGCACTCGTTGCAGTAGCACTCGCTGGGGCTGTTTTTGATTTTTTCGCCGCAGATTATGCAGCAGCCGTCGGGAGCTGAATCACCGTTTGCAGCTTCTTCCTCAACGGTTTCAGTTTCATTCTCAATGATTTCGACCGCTTCGTCTGCCTCGTCTTCGATTTCTTCAACCGCTTCTGCGGCTTCTTCAATTTCTTCCTCAGCTTCTTCGGGAATAGAAATGTCGAGAAAATCCTCGCCCGCAAGGGGAGCGGAAGCGTCCCACTGCCAATCTTTTGAATCGGCGGTTTCTTCGGGCTCATTGTTTGTCAATTTGTTTTCATCGTCTGCCAAAGGAATACCTCCTTAACTAAATTCATTTCATTGTATCACAATTTTTAACACTAATCAAATGATTATTGAAAAATTAACAGATTATTAAATCTTTTTTTGTGCCTGTGAGGTTTACACAGCCGCTTTTTGTAACAATCACCATGTCCTCAATTCTTACGCCGAACTCGTCTGGAATGTAAATGCCCGGCTCAACGGTAACAATATTGCCTGCCTTGAGTCTGCCGTGAGCTCTCGGCGAAAGATTCGGGCTTTCGTGGATTTCAACTCCCACGCCGTGTCCTGTTGAGTGGCGGAAGCACTCGCCGTATCCTGCTGACTCAATAATGCTTCTCGCGGCAAGGTCAGCGTCTTTCAAAAGAACGCCCTCTCTGATTTTTTCAATGGCGGCAAGCTGAGCTTCAAGCACGGTGATGTAAACATCTTTCTGCTTCTGCGTAACCCTGCCGACGGCGACAGTTCTCGTCATGTCGCTGTGGTAGCCGTTGACCACCGCGCCGTAATCCATTGTGATGAAATCGCCCGTTTCAATTTTTTTGTCGGACGGAACGCCGTGGGGCATGGATGAATTTTTGCCGCTGACGGCTATTGTTTCAAACGAAAGAGCCTCCGCGCCGTTTCTGAGCATGAAATAGTCAAGCTCCAGCGCGATTTCACGCTCTGTAACACCCGACTTTATCACGGTGAGTATATGCTCGAACGCGTCCTCGGCAATTTTTTGCGCCGTCTGTATCTGCTCAATTTCATATTCTGTTTTAATTTCACGGCACGAGCTTATGAGCTTATCAGCTCCCGAAGCGGAGATTTTAACAGGCTTGAAAAGCCTCCTCATATCGCTCAGCTCCGCAACGGTGATACAGCTCTCACCCATGAGCGAAACAATTCCCATTTCATTGCAGAGGGACGGAAGCTGTTCCGAAAGTTTTCTTGATTCCTCAACGCGGCAGTCCTTCATTTTATTCTGCGCCGCTTCAATGTATCGGCTGTCCGTGAGGAAAACAGCGTCGTTTTTTGTTATGAGCAGTATTCCGAATGATGACGGAAACGAGGTGAAATACCGCCTGTTCTGCTCGGAAATAATCAGCACGCCTTTGCCGTCGTCCTTTAATTTCTGCTGAAGTTTTTTTATCATTATTCAACACCTCTGTAAAGAAGTCCTCTTGTGAATTCGCCCGCCGGCTTTGCGCCTGTGCGGTAGGCGTTTATGATTTTCTGCGCTTCGTCTCTGCTCTCCGTTGTGAAATATAAAAGCAGAAAGTCGGCGTTTCTTATTTCGTCAAGTCTGTCCGCCATATAGACAGGCTTTGAGTTGAGAAGCTCACTGCATCCCCACGAACAGCTCACGGGGAAGCTCATATTTTTCCTGTCCGTAAGAGCGCTTTGCTGTCTGCATTCAGCACAGCTTTTTTTATTTTTAACGGGGCAGTTTCTCGTCAGCATAAGCGGCACTCTGCCGTAGGCGAAAATTCCCCTCGGGAGCGTTCCGCCGAGGTGTGCCGCCTGATTCAGCGTCATTTCCGCTGAAAGCAGAGCCTTTTTCACGCCGAAGCTCTCATAAAAAGATACGGCAAAGGAGTTGAAAATATTAGAGCCGAGGCCTGCGGAAATCTCCATTCCCGCTTTCTTTCCGAGAACCATTCCGTCAAGCGTGCCTGCCCACGCATTTCTTACACCTTTTTCTTTTAAATCGGTCAGAGCCGCGAGAATTTTTTCTCCGTTTCCGAAAATTCCTCTCGGAATTTCAGCCGAAGCGTCAAGTCTTGTTTTAATTGAATTTATCGGCAGAATAATCTCGCTTACTCCACTGAGATTTTCTGGAATCTGCGCCTCATCTTTAAAACGGCAGATTATTTTCGGATTCTTTGCCGTATGCTTTTTTATTTCATAGCTGAACGGCTGAATTTTTCTTTCAGGCAGGGCTATAATTTTCTGCGTCAGCTCATCGAGCGCATCACGGCGCAGACGGTTGAGCACCGAAACGGGAACATTCACGCCGCCGTCAATTTTACATTCAATATTTTTTATATAGTACTGTGTGCCGCCTGTTTTGGAAAGCTGTTCCTTTGCGCTTGAGGCGTCAAGCGGCTTGTTGAGAGCGGGACGCACGATAAAATCACTTTCGATTTCTGCTTCATATTCGCCGCATACAGCTTTGATTTTTGCGGGCTTTTCATTCTCCGCCGTGAAGCTGAAATCCACGCCGAAGGACGGCTTTTCTTTTTCGTAAAGTTTAGAGAGCTCCGTGAGCACGGGAGCGGCTGAAACAACATCTTCCTTGCGCCTTGTGCCGAACATTTCCTTGCCGAGCTTGTCCATGTAATATCCGTCGGTAAAGCCTGTGCGTGAAAATACGCTTTTAAGATTTTCCGCAAGATGGGCGTCAACCTTTCCGCCGTCATAAGCCTGCCTGCACGCGGTAACTGCGGCGGCAACATACTCGGGGCGTGTCATTCTGCCCTCAATTTTAAACGAAGCTATGCCCATTTCGGCAAGCTCATTTATTTCATCTGTCAGCGAAAGGTCTTTTAAACTCAAATCACAGCTTCCGTCCGCTGTCGCGCTGAACGGCAGTCGGCACGGCTGAGCGCACGAGCCTCTGCTTCCGCTTCGCGAGCCGAGCATCGCGCTGAGATAGCACTGCCCCGAAACGCACATGCAAAGCGCACCGTGGACGAATAATTCAAGCTCAATCGGTGAATTTTTGCAGAGATATTCTATCTCCTTTTTACTCAGCTCTCTCGGGAGCACCGCGCGGGTAAAGCCTGCCTGCGTGAGAGCCTTTATGCCGTCAAGCGTCTGAACTGACATCTGCGTTGAGGCGTGCATGGGCATATCGGGCGCAACGGCTTTCACAAGGCTGACCGCGGCAAAATCCTGCAAAATAAGTGCATCTACACCGTCGGCATAGCTGCACTCGATAATCTTTCTCGCGGTTTCGATTTCGCCGTCGCCGATAAGCGTGTTGAGGGTAAGATAAACCTTAACTCCCCTTGAGTGGCAGAAATCGACCGTTTCTTTTAAGTTGTCAATTTCAAAGTTGACGGCGGAACGGCGCGCATTAAGCTCACGGACACCTAAGTAAACCGCGTCCGCGCCGCATAAGACAGCCGCCCGCAGGGATTCGGGAGAGCCTGCGGGCGCAAGAATTTCAGCGTTATTCATACTTATACCTTGAAAGCTCATTCTTCAGGTTGAGAATCTCTTTGTTGAGCCTTTCAACCTCGCGCCGTGAAATTTCGGCGTCCGTCTTTGCTTTTGAGGCATCTTCCATGTACGCCTGAATTTCCTTGCGGATAGTCAGCGATTTGTCCTCCGCCTTGTGCATTTCATCTGCAAAATGAAGTGAAGTGAGCACAGCCGCCTGAGTCATAGAAAGCCTGTAGTTCTCTTTCATTATGTCTGTCATTACGCTGTCAACCTCGCCTGCGATATCGCGAAGATAGCCAACATCGCCGTCAGTTGTGAGCGTGTAATCAGTGCCGCCGATGCGGACACGAGCTTTACTTATTTCCATCCGAAATCTTCCTTTCGTTTCCGATGTAAAATCATTCGATTTATTATACAATACTTTTAAAGATTTTAAAAGAGAATTTTGACAAATTTTTATTTTTTATTGCAAATTATTTGCGTGATGTTGATATTGCACAAATACATTACACAAAAACTATTAAATATTTTGTGCGTTTATCGCCGTGAAATGATGACTTTTTGTGCAAAATATGATATAATCCTTTTGATAATAGAGTAAATATATATTTTTTTTACAGTTTTATCAGACGGAGGCTTAAATGTTTGAGCAGATTATAAATTTTGACCGAATGGAACAGGCGGTTTCCCTGTTCGGGAGCTTTGATGAAAACATAAAGCTTATTGAAAATAAATACTCAGTCAATGTCATCAGCCGCGGCTCCGACCTCAAGGTTGCGGGCGAAGCCGAGGACGTCGCAAAGGCTGTCAGAGCGATAAACGGACTCATGGTGCTCATCAACAAGGGCGAGCCTCTTAATGAGCAGAATGTTCGCTATGTGCTGAGCCTTGTCGATGAGGGCAGTGAGGACAAGCTGGGCACGATGATAAACAGCTGCATCTGCATCACCTCAAAGGGCAGACCTGTCAAGCCCAAAACGCTCGGGCAGGAAAAATATGTTGACGCTATCAAAAACGAAACGATAGTTTTCGGCATAGGCCCTGCGGGCACGGGCAAAACATATCTTGCTGTGGCAATGGCTGTCAATGCCTTTCGGGCTAAGGAGGTCAACAGGATAATTCTCACACGCCCCGCGGTGGAGGCGGGCGAAAAGCTCGGCTTCCTGCCCGGTGATTTACAGCAGAAGGTTGACCCGTATCTCCGTCCTCTTTATGATGCTCTTTTTGATATGCTCGGCGCTGAGAACTTTCAGCGTTATCAGGAGCGCGGCAATATAGAAGTCGCTCCCCTTGCCTATATGCGAGGCAGAACGCTTGACGACAGCTTCATTATTCTCGACGAAGCGCAGAACACCACGCCCGAGCAGATGAAGATGTTCCTAACGCGTCTGGGCTTCAACTCAAAAATGGTTGTAACGGGCGATATTACTCAGATAGATTTGCCCGACGGCAAACGCTCGGGACTTGTTGAGGCGTCAAAAATTCTCAAAGATGTTGAAGATGTTAAGACAATCAGATTCAGCGAAAAAGATGTTGTAAGACACAAACTTGTACAGGATATTATAAAAGCTTATGAAAAATATGAGGAGGTTAAAAGAAGAAAATGAGCAGAAAAGTCAAGGTTATTATTTCAGACGATCAGAAGGCCGTTAAAATTCCAACAGGCATCAGGCTGTTTATCAGACGCTGCTGCAACGCCGTGCTTGCCAACGAGAATTTTGAAGACTCAGCCGAGATAAGCGTAAGATTTGTTGACGATGAGGAAATTCACCGTCTCAATCTCGAATTCAGAAATATGGATAAAAGCACAGATGTTCTTTCTTTCCCCCTCGGTGAGGACGGAGTTTATGACACCAACTACGACACGGGCGCAAAAATGCTCGGCGATATTGTTATCTCCATTGAGCACGCTGTGGCGCAGGCGGAATCCTACGGTCATTCTCTGCAAAGAGAGATAGGCTTTCTCACCGTTCACTCAATGCTTCACCTCCTCGGCTATGACCATGAGGCAGGCGGCATAGAGCAGGTGAGAATGAGAGAAAAGGAAGAGCAGATTCTTACTCAGCTCGGCGTTAAGAGAAACAGCAGTTATTACATGGGTGAGGAATAATATGAAAGCGTTTATAAAAGGCTTCGGCTACGCTTTTCAGGGAATATGGAACGCGCTTATAAACGAAAGGAATCTCCGCTTTCATGTGAGCCTTTTCGGCTATATGCTGTTCTTCCTGCTCAGGTATGATTTTTTCACGGTGAGCAGGGTTGAGTTTGCCGTGCTGCTTATGATGTCGGCCCTCGTCATGTCGGGCGAGCTTATCAACACGGGCATTGAAAAAGCGGCTGACGCGGCGACACTCGAAAAGAATCCGTATGTAAAAACGGCTAAGGACGCGGCGGCAGGCGGCGTGCTCATTTCGGCAATTTTTGCCGTTGCCGTGGGCATTGTGATTCTCTTTCAGCCTGAAGCATTCAGAAAGCTGTTTGCCTATTACACGGCAAATCCGCTTTATATAGTGATACTTGTTATAACACTGGTTCTCGACGGAATTTTTATTCTTGCAGGACCGAAAAAAATAAGAGAATGTCTCAGAGGTAAAAATAATGACTAAAACTGCGTTTATTGCAATAGTAGGCTGCCCGAATGTGGGCAAATCATCAGTGCTCAACAGAATGTTGGGGCAGAAAATCGCCATTGTTTCCGACAAGCCGCAGACTACGCGCACAAGGATAATGGGCGTTCTGACAAAGGACGACACTCAGCTTGTTTTCACCGACACTCCCGGTTTCCACAAGCCTAAAACAAAGCTCGGCGAAAAAATGGTGCAGGCTGTCGATGAAAGCATATCGGGCGTTGACGCCATACTTTTTGTAACAGAGCCGACGGGTGAGCTCCGCCCTGCGGAAAAGGAGCTTATCGAACGCTTCAAAAAAGAGAAGCTGCCCGTAATTCTTGCCATAAACAAGGTTGATACAATTCCCGACAAAGAGCAGCTCATGAGCCGCATTCTCGAATTTTCACAGCTCTATCCCTTTGAGGCGATTGTTCCTATTTCCGCTCTCAGAGGCATAAACATGAATGACCTTGAGGACGAGCTTAAAAAGCTGGCGTTTGAGTCGGTGTTCTTCTTCCCTGAGGACACGCTGACAGACCAGCCCGAAAGAGTTATCGCCGCCGAGATTATAAGAGAGAAGCTCCTCAGAGGGCTCGACAAGGAAATCCCTCACGGTACAGCCGTCAGCATTGAAAAAATGCGTGAGAGAGAGGACAGCGACATTCTCGATATAGACGCGGTTATCTACTGCGAAAAAGAGAGCCACAAGGGCATAATTATCGGCAAGCAGGGCGCGACGCTCAAAAGAATTTCCACAAGAGCGCGCGAAGATTTAGAGAAATTCTTCCAGTGCAAAGTTAATCTCCACACCTGGGTTAAGGTCAAAGAGGGCTGGCGCAACAGAGAAGGACTTATCCATAACTTCGGCTTGGACGGACAATAAAGTAAGGGCGATTATCAATCGCCTCTACAACAAAGGCAATTCTGGTTTTAAAACTGACAAATCAGAATTTTCAATAACAAAATTGAGTAATTTTTCAGGAGGTACTTTCATGGCTCGGATTGTGTGCAATTATATGGCAATCTTTATTATACCGCTTCTCGTTGGTTTTATCGTGCGGTTTTTACTCCGCAAGCGCAAAAAAGCGTGGATTGTCACCGTTACGGGCGCTGTTTTGTCGCTCATCGGGTTCATCGTAGCGCTGAATCCGCCCGTATCAGGGAACGAAGCCTACGGCCTGCTGACCATCGCCACCGCCTGCGCCACCGCCGCCTCCGCCATTACGGGACTGGTGTACAGACTGTTGAGGAAAAATAAAACGGAACGATAAATCAGAATTTATATCCGTGTCAGCGGTTATCAGATTTCCAACGCGGCG
>JAZUFU010000054.1:0-16390 GCA_045640865.1 Acutalibacteraceae bacterium
ATCATTTTAAGGTGCGAAGCAGTTTTTGATGAGAGAATTTTTCTGAAGACAAAGAAAATCCGCATCACGCATACTGGCGTATTCGGATGCGGATTTGATGCAGTATTCGGGAAAATTATCCGTCAAAAACAAAAGTATCCTCGCGAGACTGTACCTAATGCGATAGCCCCTTTAATTTTTATTTTGCTTTCTTTTCTTTTTTCTCAGCTTTTGCCGCCGCTTTCTGTTCTTTTGCGGCTATTGCGGCTTCCTCTGCTGCAAGGGATTCTTCCGTTCTCTGTCCGCGCTCGTCAAAATTCTTTTTGAGCTTACTCTCAATTATTATTATTGTAACAACAATTGCGATTATCTGCAAGGACTGAACAAGAATTGTGAAAATGCTGATTTCGTCAACGCTCTTGTTGATTGTCAGCGCAAAGATTCCTGCGGAAACGGGAATAAGCACAAGCCCTGCTATGAACCATATTCTGCCGAGCTCTTTATGAGCAAACGCCCATGTGTCCCATGTCTTTGTCGCGCGCTGAGTTCTGTAACCGAATATGGTGTTGATGTTCTTGGGCGCTCCGTTCTTTTTGAAATGCCAGCCGAAAAACGCAATAAGAGCAGGAATGATAAGAACTATCACCAACATGCAAAACCAGTATCCCATAAAATCGCCTCCACAAGTCATTTTATCATACAATAATCCAAATTTCAACAGTTATTTATTCGTCCCAGTCGTATTTTGTCAGCTTACCCTTGCATAAAAGCTCGGGAAAATCCCACTGACGCAGAGTTTCATAAACGGCTATCGCGACGGAATTTGAAAGGTTGAGACTTCTCGCCGCCGAGTTGTTTATCATGGGAATTCTCACGCATCTGTCTTTATTATTGTAGAGAAGCTCCTCGGGCAGCCCCTTTGTCTCTTTACCGAAGAACAGATAGGTGTTGTCCTCGTACTTCACATCGGAGTATCTGTTGAGGGCCTTTGTGGTGAAATAGTAATAGCTTCCGTTCGGATTTTTCTCAAAAAAATCGTCAAGATTTTTATAATATGTAATGTCAAGCAGGTGCCAGTAGTCAAGCCCCGCGCGCTTGAGCTTTTTATCGTCAATTTTAAAGCCCATCGGCTCAATTATGTGAAGTCTCGCGCCTGTCGCGGCGCAGGTTCTTGCGATGTTGCCTGTGTTCTGTGGAATTTCAGGCTCGACAAGAACGATATTCAAAACGGACATTTTTATTCTTCTTTCATTTTTTATGGTATATTCCGCATATTTTTTCCGATAATAATAAAAAAGATTATGGAGGAATGAAAGATGCAGAAAAAAGCAACAGCAGTTGTCAAAACCGTCGGCTTCGGCATGCTTGCAGGCGGAGCGGCCGCGGCAATGGGCAGCATATTCATGAGCTCGTCAAGCCATAAATACCGCAAAATCATGAACAAGGCCGCCAAGAACGCGGGCAACATCATCGACTCAATTTCCAACACACTGGGAATGTAAGGCAGTTACAGCAAAAGCGGTTCAGCAAAGCAGGGCTTTGCCGAGCCGTTTTTAGTTGAATTTATTCATCGCCTCATCGGTTTTGCCGCCGACAATGAGCCTTAAAGCCTCGCAGGCATCGCTCACCGCGCTCTGAAGCAGGGGCATTTCATCTTTTTTGAAGGTGGAAAGCACCCAGTCGGCAAGGTCATAATCGGGATGCGGCTTCGCGCCGACACCGACCTTCACACGCGGAAAATTATCGCTGTTAAGGTGATATATGATGCTCTTTATGCCGTTGTGTCCGCCGTCGGAGCCTTTTCTGCGGATTCTCAGCTTGCCGCACGGGAGAGAAATATCGTCATAAATAACAACGACATTCTCGGGCGGAATTTTATAAAACGAGCACACCTCGCGGACAGCCTCGCCGCTGTTGTTCATAAAGGTCTGAGGCTTTATGACAATGCACCTGTGCCCGCCGAGCTTCACTTCACCCATCAAGGATTTGAACTTGATTTTATTTATTTTGAAATTTTCTTCAACGCAAAGTCTGTCAAGGGTGAGAAAGCCCGAATTATGGCGTGTGTATTCGTATTTCTCGCCGGGATTCCCCAGCCCGACGATAAGAAACTCGGGGGCTGAGGATGCGGAAAACTCTTTTTTCTTTAAAAACATCTTAACCTCTTAATGAATATCCATTACCTGAATTTCAGCCTTTTCCCAGTCGGCTTCATAATCTTCAAGCTCAATCAGGGTATATTCAAGCTGAACCTTCATTTCATCAAAAGCTTTTTCAGCACTTTCTTCATCGTATTTGGACATATCAACAATACCGTTTATATATACGGGATAAACCGAGCCGGGAACTACCGCACATTCCATACCGAGATCTGTGTTAATCCAGATATTGGTTTTGCCGTTGTTTTCAACTTTCAGCTGCTTGAAAGCCATTTTCTTATCGGACTTATTCTGGATATATTCGGTAAACTGAAATTCCTCAAATTTGGAATCCTTTGCGGCGGCCTTTTCGGCATCTGATTCGGACATACCGTACTTCGGCGCGATATCGGATTTGAATTTCTTGCTTTTAATGTCGCCTGATTCAACAAACTCTATGTTGTCAACCTCTTCAACATCAATGTCAACCTTGTCGGTTTTCTTCTCGCCCTTCGGGTCTTTGTACTCATAAGTATAAGCGACGGTGCCGTCTTTTGCCGACTCAGCGTCGGGCTTGATTACATTACCGTCTTTGCTGCTGCCTGATTTGCTGACCGTGCAGCCGCAAAGGGAGCAGACAGCCGCCGCGGCGATTATGCACATAACACTTCTTAATAATTTTTTCATTTTATTTTTCCTCCTTTTTCTGCCATCTGTAAGGTCTGGTTTGGTTTACCCAGTCCTCCTTGATGGTCTGCCTTGAACGGGCAATTGCAAGTGAATCCGCAGGAACATCTTCGGTAACAACCGAGCCTGCGGCGGTGAACGCGTTTTCGCCTACCTCAACGGGAGCAATAAGATAAGTGCCGCACCCGATAAAGGCTCTGTCGCCGACAACAGTCTGACTTTTATCTCTGCCGTTGAAGTTGACCGTGGCGCATCCGCAGCCGACATTGATGTTTTTGCCGAATTCCGCATCGCCTATATAAGAAAGGTGAGCAACCGAAGTCTTTTCACCTATTCTTGCATTTTTAAGCTCAACAAAGTTGCCTACTTTTACATTTTCGCCCACAACGCAGTCGGGGCGTATTCTTACAAACGGGCCTATATGCGCGCCCGATTTAATTTTGGACGAATAAACCTGCGTGCTGTTAAGCTCCACACCGTCGTGAACAACTGAATTTTCGATAAGGCTGTTCGGGCCTATATCACATTCAGAGCCTATAACGCTGTTTCCTTTTATGATTGTACCGGGCAAGATCTGCGTGTCCGCGCCAATCTGAGCATCGGGGCTGATGATAACGCCGTCAATGCAGGGGATTGACACGCCGTTTTTCATGTGCTTTATGAGAATCTGCTTTCTCGCGATTTCATTAAGCTCATAAAGCTGAGCCCTGTCGTTCGCGCCGAGTACAACATCGGCCGTTGCCGCCGTGAACGCGCACGCTTTGCCGCCCTGTGAAAGAATAATTTCAATCGCGTCGGTGAGGTAATACTCCTTGCCCGCATCAGAATGATTCTTCGCAAGATAATCGAGAGCGGACAGAAGAGCCTTTGCGCTGAACCAGTACGCGCCCGAGTTGACCTCGTCAATCTTTTTCTGCTCCTCGGTGGCTTCCTTCTGCTCAACGATTGCTTTCACATCGCCGTTTCCGCCGCGCAAAATTCTGCCGTAACCAAACGGATTTGCCACCTTTGCGGAAATAACCGTTGCGTCGCTGGCGTTATTTCTGTGATATTCAAGCGCACTGCTTATCGTCTCGCTGTCAATAAGCGGAGCATCGCCGCCCAGAATAAGCACATCGCCATCCGAATGAGCTTTTATGAAATCTTCCGCCTGCATGACGGCATGACCTGTGCCGAGTCGCTGAGCCTGAAGCACCGTCTGATATTTGCCGCCGAGATGCTCCTCGAGAATTTCAGCTCTGTATCCTTTAACAACACATATATCCTCAACTCCGCCTTTTTCTGCGGCGGAAATAACCCAGTCTATCATCGGCTTAAAAAGAACCTGCGCCATAACCTTGGGTTTTGAGGATTTCATTCTTGTACCCTCGCCCGCGGCAAGTATAACCGCGCAGACATTTTTCATAAGCATGCCTCCTTTTCATATTACTATAATTATTACACATAAAATGCAAAAATACAAGTGAGAAATAATGCACTTAAAATTTTCTTCTTAATTCAACTACTTTTCCTATAATCGAAACAGGCAGTTTTGAAATCTCCTCAGCTGAAAAATCCATAACAGAATAATCGGGATTGAACGGAATGAGCGAAATGCCCGTTCCGTTTTTCACTACCTTTTTTACCGTAGCGTCCATGGAATTGACAAGCACAACCGCAACCTCGCCGCTTTCGATATCGGACTGTTTTCTGACTATCACTGTGTCGCCCTCGCACATTTTAGGCTCCATGCTGTTGCCGCGTATCGACAGAGCGAAAAACTCGCCCGATGCCGCAAGGCGCGGTGAAATCTCCTCATAGTCAATAATCTCCTCAATCGCCTCAACAGGCGCACCCGCGCGCACGTAACCGAGCACGGGAATTTTAATGCTGTTGACAGGTGAAGCCGTGCTGCCGAGGATAGTATCTATCGACGCGCCGAGAACAGACGAAAGAATTTTCAGCGATTCCGCGTCGGGCATAGTCCTGCCCTTTTCCCACTGGCTGACCGCCGTCTGATGAACTCCGCAAAGCTCCGCGAGCGCGGACTGAGTGAGACTTTTCTCTGCTCTGAGCGTTTTTATTATATTCATATTTCTGCCCCCTCTCCCATATTACCCGCGTATATTATGAGCTATTCTATTATAAAAGTCAATAGTCTGCAAGAAAATAATAGAAAAACTATTGACAAACCGAACAAATGTTCGTATAATAATAACTGTGCCGTAATTATGCAACCAAAGTTGCGGCACGACTCACCTGTTCAAAGGAGGCAAGAGGTGAACACCATAACGGACAATTCAATTTTAATTGAGGAAGCGCGTATGGCTCTCAGAGAAATGAGACGACAGGGCTGTGATGCCCAGGAGGGACTCGAAACCATAGACTCTTATGTGAACAGAATCAGAGCTGTGAGCATCTCGGAGCTGGTGAACTATGTTATTGAAAACAGGCTTACGGATGTTCAGCGTCAGGTGCTCAGAGATTACTGGTTTGAGGGGATAACCCCGTCAGAAACGGCTCAGAAGCTGGGCATTGCGGTGAGGACGGTTTATTCCGCCCGCGCAAAGGCTCAGCAGGTGCTTAAAGATTACCTTGAGCCGCTGATAATGTATCTTCGCAGTCTGCCCTCGGCAGATGTGATGCCTGCGGTGATATGCGAATCACGTGATATTCTCAGAGCGAAAAAATCTTCACATAATAATCTTGACACCGCGCTTGAAAATATAAGGCTTTCTTTCGGGGCTGAAACCGCGCTTGCGGCGGCTGCGCTCGGAATCAAGGAAAAGGAACTGATTAAAAAAGAAAAGAACAACTGCACACCCACAATCAATGAGCTTGAAGCATACAGCAAAGCATTCGGAACAAAAATCATTCTGGAATTTGATAACGGAAACGGGGAGATAAAATGGAAAAGACATTAACTCAGCTTGGACTTGAATATCTTGACGCGGCACAGAAAATGGACTGCCTTATTAGAAAATGCACAAAGGAACTTAAAGAAGCGACAGAGCGCAGGGATTACAGAGCGTGTCTGCTTCTCAAGCAGAAAAGGCTGTGCTTTTACAGCCAGAAAAGAGACCTCATGGAAACGGCATACAAGCTTCAGAACTATTACAACAGAAAAGAGAGGAATTTAATTGAATAACATAAACTTCAGCGTCTCGGGGAGCAAGCTCACCCTCACGGGAAGCGTTATGCCCCTGAGCGGCAGCTTCCGCTATGACAAATGCGTTTTCACGTTTGACAGCGAGTGGACAGGCTTCACCAAAGATGTTGTGTTTTCAATGGGAAACAGCGAGGAATACACCGTGCGCCTTTCGGGGAATTACTGCAACATTCCCGAGGAGCTTCTCAGAGAATCGGGACTTCTCAAGGTCGGTGTTACGGGCATTAACGCAGGGGGCACGGTGATTTCCACCAATCAGGCGGCTCTGCGCATAAGAAGCGGCGCGAATGAAAGCGAAACTGTGCCGCTCACCCTCGCTCAGAGCATGGCGGACGAAGGAGGCGGCGTAGGATGAGCGCAGTAACGGATATTATTTTCAACAACGAAAAGCATTATGTTACATCTCTTTACGGCAAGCGTGATGTGATTTCCACCTCTGCGGGCAAAACCTCGTCGTTTCACAACGGAACGGACTACGGAACATACAACCAGAAGCTGCCTCAGTACGCGATTGAAAACGGCACGGTGCTTTCCTGCGGAACAGCTCTTGACGGGGCAAATTATGTGTGGGTAAGCTATCCGCGCACGGGCAAAAAGCTTCTCCACTATCACCTTGACACAATCGCCGTCAAGGCAGGTCAGCAGGTGTCAAGGGGAACGCTCCTCGGCACAACGGGCATGACGGGCAAGGCGACGGGAATACATCTTCACCTCGGGGTAAAGGATTTGAAAACCAACGAATATGAGGATCCCGAAAAATTCGCGGCAAGCTACGAAAAATCCTTACCTAAGGAATGCGGAATCTACAAGGTCGCGACAAGAATTCTCAATGTGAGAACAGGCCCTGCCACGACCTATGCGATAAAGAAATTCGGGAAATTCACCCTTGAGGCTCAGCGGCAGGTGCGCTCCTTATGCGGCTATGAATGCGACGGCTTTGTAAAGGGCGTTGTCTGCGATGTCTTTCAGATTAAGAACGGCTGCTGGGGCAGAACTCCCTCGGGCTGGATTTGCCTTGACTACTGCACGGAGATATGAAGTGAAAACAGAAATTTTTGTATCGCTCATATCCTTTCTCGGCACGCTCACGGGCACTCTCGGGGGAATAATCGCCTCGGGCAGGCTTACGGGCTACAGAATCTCGGAGCTTGAAAAAAAGGTGGAAAAGCACAACAATCTTGTTGAAAGAATGGTGGGCGTGGAGAACTCGGTCAAATCCGCCCATCACAGAATTGACGAAATAATCACTGACGAAAGGAAGACCAAATGAACAAGCTCAGCTTAAAAAGCGTTGACAAAAGCACATGGATAAGAACAGCCGTGCTTCTTGCCGCGTTGATAAATCAGGCGCTCGTTCTCTTCGGCGTAACAAAGAAAACCGTCGATGAGGAATCCTTTGCCTGCATAGCCTCGTATATACTTACGGCGGCAAGCTCTCTGTGGAGCTGGTGGAAAAACAACAGCTTCACCGCAAAGGCTCAGCAGGCAGACAGCTATCTTCACTCCGAATACGGCGCAAAAGGCTAAGGTTATTTCAGGCTCAGTGCCTGTCTGACTCCAAATGCTTTCAGCTTAAAAGGAGGAAGCTGAAAGCCGCGGATAACCTGACGCCTGATAAACATATACACAAGAGAACCGCTTTGAGAAATCAGAGCGGTTTTCATCTTTTATTTTAAAAATAATGGCATTTTTTATTGACAAGTCATAACAAGTTGGGATATACTTATTGAGTATGTTCAGGCGTATCGCACAGCGGTTCGCCAAATTTTTGGAGGTGCAACCTTTATGGTTAAAGCTATTGTAGGCGCTAACTGGGGCGACGAAGGCAAAGGTAAAATTACCGATATGTTTGCTGACAAGGCAGACATCGTTATCCGCTTTCAGGGCGGCGCAAACGCAGGTCATACCATCATAAACAATTACGGCAAATTTGCTCTTCATCTGCTTCCCTCAGGCGTATGTCATCCCGAAGCAGTCAACATCATCGGCAACGGCGTTGCTCTTGATATTCCCAAGTTTGTCAAGGAGCTTGCTTCTGTTACAGAAAAAGGCGTTCCGATGCCGAAAATCCTTGTATCAGACAGAGCGCAGATCATGATGCCCTATCATGTTATGCTCGACACTTACGAGGAAGAGCGTCTTGCGGACAAGCAGTTCGGCTCAACAAAGTCGGGTATTGCTCCGTTCTATTCAGACAAATACGCAAAAATCGGCTTTCAGGTCTGCGACCTTTTCTATCCCGAGGAGTTAAGAGAGAAGCTTGAAAGCGTTTGTGAAATCAAGAATCTTCTTCTTGAGCACATTTATCACAAGCCTCTTATTGATGTTGATGAGCTTTTCAACACTCTTATGGAATACAGAGACATGATAGCTCCCTATGTTGCTGACACAACAGCTTACATTCACAAGGCTATCAAAGAGGGCAAGGAAATTCTTCTTGAAGGTCAGCTCGGCTCACTTAAGGATCCCGACCACGGCATTTATCCGATGGTTACATCTTCCTCAACTCTCGCAGGTTACGGCACAGTCGGCGCAGGCATCCCCGCAGGCGCAATCAAAGAAATCGTTGCGGTTACAAAGGCTTATTCATCAGCAGTAGGCGCAGGCGAATTCGTAAGCGAAATCTTCGGCGATGAGGCTCAGCAGATGAGAACTCACGGCGGCGACGCTGGCGAATACGGCGCAACAACAGGCAGACCCAGAAGAATGGGCTGGTTTGACTGCGTTGCGACACGCTACGGCATCGAGGTTCAGGGCGCAACTCAGGTTGTTCTTACAGCTCTTGACTGTCTTGATTATCTTGACGAAATCAAGGTTTGCGTAGGCTATGAGATTGACGGCGTTGTTACAAAGGATTTCCCGAACACACATCTTCTCAAAAAGGCAAAGCCCGTTCTTGTTACTCTCCCCGGCTTCAAGCAGAATATCAGAGGAATCAAGGAATTTGACAAGCTGCCCAAGGAAGCTCAGGACTATGTTCTGTTCATAGAGAAAGAGCTCGGCACAAAGATTTCCATGGTTTCCAACGGTCCCAAGAGAGAAGAAATTATCTATCGCTGATTAAGTTAAATATGAAAACGGAGAAGCTTCAACCGAGCTTCTCCGTTATTTTTTAATGTCTTCTTTTTCTCCTGTAATTTTTTGCCGTGTTAAATGCCTGATTGACAAACTCCTTTGTGTTATCCTTGTCGGCGTTTTCATTCTGAGGGTCGGCGGGGGCATTTTTATCCGTCAGAGCAAAGTATGAGCCCGCAAGCCCGATAAAGGCAAAAATATCGTCAAGCTCCACACCGGGCAGAATATCTATGGGGCAGAGAATGTATATACCGAGAATAAGCATTGACAGCCACAGCTTTTTCTCCTTGCCTGTGCTGTTTTTCCATTTTTCTTTTACATAAAGACGGGCGTTTCTGAATCCGTGAAAAAATCTTTTTAATCCGTTCATCCGATTTCCCTCCTGATTATTTTTTCAGTTTGATTGTATCACGCATGAAAAATATGTCAAGAGGGAAATAACATTTACTTATCCGACTTTTTTCTCTTTTTAACAATGATTATCACAACAACCGCTATCGCGGCGGCGATGAGAATATAAAGAATTCCGCCGAGGAAATTCAGCGCAAGGTTTTCAAAAAAGCTGCTGATATTATAAATGCTGCTATCAAATTTTTCTTTGAGCCTTGATGAAAACGAGCCGTCGTTTTTCAGTATTCTTTCTTCCTCGGAAACATAAATCGTTACTTTAGAGTAGCTTATCTGAGAGTCGTACGATTTTTTCTGACTTTTGAAGCTCTCAATCTGCGCGCGCACCTCTGAAAGTCTTGACTGCACCTCAATTGTCTCGCTGACGGTGTCGCAGTCCCCGAGGATTTTAAGCAGAGCCTTTTCCTCGGTTTCAAGGGCTGTTATGCGGCTTTCTATGTCGTTATAAGAATCGGTTACATCGCTTTTTGATATGTTTTTTGACTGCACCGTTCCGATTTTTTCAACGCCCGAAAGGAATTCGTCGAGCTTTTCCGAGGGCACTCTCGCAACTATCGTCGCATTTTTTGAGGAATAATTGTTTTCTTCGAGGCTGTCGGTGTAGCCGCCGAGAGCGTTGATTTTCTCGTTGAGAGCGGTTATGAATTTATCGTAATCCTTTGTCTGAATGTTCAGCTCAGCGTTCTTGATAATTTTCCTGTTCGTTTCGGTTTTGCTTTTCAGCTTAAAGTCGCTGCTATCGGCGGATTCCATGCTCTGAGCCTCGTTATATTCTTCTGATATTTCACTGTCCGCGGCGTAAAAGCCGTTTTCAACGGGTGCGGCATCGTACTCCGCCTTGCTGCTGCCCATTGTAATTCCCGAAACGGCGGAAAAACCGACTATCACAACAAGGCAGGCGGCAACCGCCGCTATAACTTTATAATACTTTTTTATTCCCGTTTTCTTTTCAATATTGTTCTGATTTATGATTTTCTCTTTCAAAGAGTCGGGCGCGGTGATGTTGTCAACCGCTTTGATGTAATCATCTTTATTCATCGTCAAAGCCTCCTATCATTTCTTCGCGCAGAGCGGCTCTTCCGCGGGACAGCCACGAGAGAACGGTATTTTCCTTTGCTTCAAGAATCCTGCCAATCTCCTTTGCGGTGTAACCCTCATAATAATGGAGATAAATTGCGTTTCTGTAATTCTCGGGCAGAGCCTTTACTGCCTCCAGCACGGCGTTTTCGTCGCTGACGGGCTTGTCCTCCACAACGGCAAGTGAAAGCTGAGCGGTTTTCTTTCTTCTCATTTCATCGCGGCAGAGATTTATCGCAACCCTTATCAGCCACGCCTTGATATGCTCCATATCCTTAAAATGCTTTTTGGTGTTGAAAAGGCGCAGGAATACCTCCTGTGTGATGTCCTCAGCGTCCGCGCTGCTCTGGGTGTTATGTACCGCCACACGGTAAACCGTATCTGCGTATTTGTTGAAAGCCAAAGAAAAGGACTCCTTTTCTTTCATTGAAACAGTCATGACTTGTCCTCCTTTCACTTATAATACGAATAAGAAAAGCAGATTATTGCAGAAAAAATAAAAAAAGGGAAACTTTTTTGCAAAGCTCCCCCTTGTCAGATTATTTATTTAAAAGCATATAAAGATTCTGCTTGTAGCTTTCGATAGATTCCTCAACAATTCTTATCGCTTCTTCTCTGCCCATGCAATCCTCAACGGTGGTGTCTTTACCCTCAAGTGCTTTATAAACCGAGAAGAAATGTCTCATTTCCTCATAAATATGAGTGGGCAGCTCGTCAATCGACTTATATGAGTTATACATCGGATCGTTGAACGGAATGGCGATTATTTTGTAATCTGTCGCGCCCGAATCCGTCATTGTAATAACGCCTATCGGATAACAGCGAACGAGCGTAATCTGATTTATCTGCTCGGAGCAAAGCACAAGCACATCCATCGGGTCGCCGTCCTCAGCGTATGTTCTCGGAATAAAGCCGTAATTTGCGGGGTAATGGGTTGAGGTGTAAAGAATTCTGTCAAGCACCATAAGTCCCGTTTCCTTATCGAGCTCATATTTATTTTTGCTGCCCTTAGTAATTTCTATTACGGCGTAAAAATCGTCGGGGTTGATTCTTTCCGCTGAAATGTCGTGCCAAATGTTCATAGTAATCCTCCGTCATAAAGTAATTGCGCTAAAAGTGCTGCATCAATTGAGTCTGTGCGTCTGCTCCTGTCCATATTTCCCGCAAGGCGCGCCTTTTCGGATAATTCCGTGTACCCTGAGGCATATTCTGAAAGAAGCTTTAAATCATCATAATCCAAATCGCCGTCAAAGTCAACATCACCGAGATATACAATTTCAAGCGAATCAATTTTTTTGCCGTTTTCGTCATAAAGATATATGAATCCGTCCGCGATTTCAATATTATCATTTTTGAAATCAGAGAGAATTACATTTTCGTCCGTGCCGAAATCCACAGAGCCGAGAAAACCGCCCGAAACAGTATAATCCGATGTGTCTTTCAAGTGGAGCGAGTCGCTGTCGGTGAAGGTCTTGATGCAGACATTGTTATATCCCTGCTCCGCGGTGTCCTCCCATTCGTCAAAGCTGCGGTTGATTGTCAGATAACTCTGACCTGTCTTTGCGTAATAGGCTCTGTCGCTCGCGCCGTCGAAGCCCTCGGGGAATTCGAGCGGAATGCAGGCGTCCGTGCCCTCGGGAACGGTGAGCGTAACAACCGCCGCGTAACGGGTATTGCTGTCAAGCGAAACGGGCGTGTCAAGCGGAACGGTTATGTAGCCGCGGTGCTTCATATATCCGCTCTGAGTTGAGGCAAGCGTGCCGTCGGTCGGCTTTCCTCCGTTAGGAATATCTTTGTAAATTTCAACGATATAATCTGTATCGGGCTGAACGGTGTGGAACGAAACAGCCCGCACGGTTTCTTTGGCGTTCGTTTTAAAAATATTTGCCATGGACATCTGATTGTATCCGCCGACATGGCCCCAGCCCTTATAACCGAAGCCGTCATACTGATTTATGTTGTCGTAGTTATCCGCGCTTTCCATTTCATAGGTTACAAAATACGAAAGTGAGGTGTCATAATACGAAATCCATAGGTAATCGCCGCCTTTTTTCGTGCTTCCCCATGAGTTTTTAATCAGCCACGCGCCGTCGCCCTCGGGAGTGCGCAGGAAATTGTCCTTGCTGTAATTATCGTCCCATCCGATAACCGCAACGGTATGGTTAGTGTTGCTGACGCTTTTCTGATAATAGCACACGCCGTCGTTTTCTGTTTCATTCAGGAACGTGCTCACATGATAATACGAGGTAGTTATGCTTCCGCAGTCAAGAATTGCCTGCTTTATCGAGTCTCTGTCGGTTTCGGGAATATACTGCGAAGCCTGCAGATGAGCGTAGGA
The DNA here is from genome assembly GCA_045640865.1 of Acutalibacteraceae bacterium. Taxonomy (GTDB): domain Bacteria; phylum Bacillota; class Clostridia; order Oscillospirales; family Acutalibacteraceae; genus CAG-488. Next base: position 12,851 of record JAZUFU010000054.1, read on the forward strand.
ATCATATCTCATGCTCTCGGGATAATTCCCCTCGGGGAACGGGAAGCCGTCAAACGGAACATTCTCTTCAGTCTGAACTCCCGACCACCTTGCGAGCGCAAACAGGGAGCGGCACCAGTTGCCTCCCTCCTCAAACGGAGAGTCAGAATATATGCCGTCGCCGTAGGTTGTATCTCTTCTTGACTCAGCAAGCGTTCTCAGCCCGAACCAGACAAGGTGCGCTTCAGAATAATCAACGCTTGTGTCGGCAAGTCCTTTTTTAATCATATTCGTTTCCGCCGCAGAAATTGCCGCAAAAGCCCAGCAGCAGCCCGTATTCCCCTGCACCTTCGGCGCGGTTACAAGTCCGTCATCGCGCGCGTCATAGGAAGCAGGCAGGCTGCTGTTCTCCTTCTCGGGTTCGCCGATGAAAATTTCTTCGTTGACCTCGTTTCCGCATTCGTCAAAGAGGGCAATATCGCTGCCGTTTTCCTCCATGGTTACTATCTGCATATCATCAACAGGATTTTTTACAGGGATAATATTGAGAAACGAAAAAATTCCCATAATAAAACTGAGAAAAATGCTGATAATTTCCAGCACAATATCACCTCCGTTTATCAATATAAATATATCACGGTTATTGACTTTTAGCAAGAAAAATTGTAAAATAGGATTTGTATAAGGAGGAATGTTACATGAAACAAAACAATAATTCAAATTCCGAAAAATCCTCGTCAAATCTCAACTGTGCCGTTAAGGTAATAGTGTCAATCATTCTCACAATCGCAATTGCCATGGGTATCGGCTGGGCTTTTCAGACAGCGTTCAAGGCTTCAAAGCCTGCCTCAAAAGCATCCGAATACACAATGAAGGTCAATGATTCCACAGGTTCTGAAGAATATTACGACAAGGAAGGCAAGCTCGCCTATCAGGTCAGCAAGGAGTATGCCGACGATGAAAACAGTCAGGTGGCAAAAGAAATTTACTCTGACGCAGACAACAAAACAACCAAAATCGTTTATTATCAGAACGACTCCAAAACAGTCCAGCGTGTTGATGAATACAAGGACGGCAATGTAGCTGTTCAGCATAAATACGAAAACGGCGTTGACACAGGCGAATGCTGGAAGTTTGAATATAACGAAGACGGACAGCAGACAAATTCCGTAAACTATGACAAAGACGGAAATGAGCTTTCAAAGAAAGAGCAGACCTACAACAAGGACGGCAAGCCTGTACTTTATCAGGAAATGGACGCAAACGGAAATGTTATATCGAAAACCGAGTATAACTATGACGATAAGGGCAACGAAATCAAAACCGTTTTTTATGATGCCGCAGGCGTTGTCGGCTATGTTGAGTATGAATATGACTCACAAGGCAGAAAGTCAAGAATGAATCAGTACAAAGGCGACAAGCTCCTTGATTACAGAACCTTCAAGTATGACAAGGACGGCGCATGCACAGAGACAATTCACACACCCGACGAGGAAAAGACAACTAAAAAAGCTAAATAAAAATAAAGAATTAAGGCTGTACCAAAACGGTGCAGCCTTTTTGTTATGCTGTTATGCGGTTTCTTTTTTTCTTAATGATGAAATCAATGTGCCGATAATTACAAGCACTATGCCCGCGACAGACATGAGGTTCACGCTTTCGTGAAGGACTATCGCGCTGAAAATTATTGTTACAACGGGAATTGCGTAGATATATATGCTCGAATTCACAGGGCCTATCGCGCGTGTGGCATAGTTCCATGTAAGGAAGCAGGTGCAGGATGCGATTATGCCGAGGAACAGCAGGCTGAGCAGGGATTTAGTATCCGCAAAGCGTGAAAAGTCGGTGTTGATGCCGAAGAACGGCAGACTCGCCGCCATAATCACCGCGCCCCACAGGTAGGTGTGCCGCGTTATATAGGTTGTGGAGTAGCCCTTGTTCGAGAGCTTCTTGATAAGCGTTGTATAGACGCCCCACGCGACAGCACACAGCAGAGCGAGACCGTCGCCCAAGGGATTCAGCCCGAACTGAGTTGCGCCGTTGAAGCTTATGAGCGCGACGCCCGAAATAGCTATCAGAAAGCCGAGGAAGAAATTCACTCTCGGCTTTTCTTCTTTAAGAAAAATTATCGCAAAAAGCGCGATAAAAAACGGATTTGTCGCAACAATTGTGCTTGTGTTTGAGGCGTATGTGTATTTCATTGAAATAATTTCAAGCGTGCCGTAAAGGAAAAGCCCCGTAAGACCGCACAACGCCAGAAGCAGCTCGTCTTTTTTGCTCTTCACGCCGTCAAATTTTTCTTTGCCTTTTATCGCTCTTATGAGCATAAGCACAAGAAACGCCACAAAAAACCTTGTAAAAAGTATCTCCGCGGCGTTAAATTTGCCCATGAGATTTTTTGTTACAATGAATGTTGTGCCCCACACAAGCGTTGAGTAAAGGGCGCAGAGATTGCCTTTTAAAACCTGACTTTTCATATATAAATCCCTCTTTAACAAAAGAGCTGCCGAAGCGGCAGCCCGTAATGTTTATGCTATGCCTAATTTTTTCGCCATCTCGGCGGTCTTTAATTCGAGGAGCTTTGAAACGCCCTCCTCCTGCATTGTAACGCCGTAGAGAACGTCGGCTTCCTCCATTGTTCCGCGGCGGTGAGTGATGAGAATGAACTGCGTATTCTTCGTCATTCTGCGGACGTAACGCGCATATTTTGTAACATTCACGTCGTCAAGAGCCGCCTCAACCTCGTCAAAGATACAGAACGGAGACGGTGAAACCTTGAGAATCGCAAACAGAAGCGCGATTGCCGAAAGTCCCTTTTCGCCGCCCGAAAGCAGGTCAATGTTCTGAACATTCTTTCCTGGGGGCTGTACCTTGATTTCGATGTTGCATTCAAGCACATCAAGCTGATTTTCGAGCACAAGCTCTGCTTTGCCGCCGCCGAAAAGCTCAACAAATGTTTCGCCGAAATAGCTGTTGATTCGCTGGAACTGCTCTCTGAACTGCTCGGACATTTTATCCGTCAGCTCTCTTATGAGCTTGTCAAGCTCCGCGCGGGATTTTTCAATATCTTCAAGCTGTGCGCTCATGAATTCATAACGCTGAGAAACCTCTTCATATTCCTCAATCGCGCCGACATTTACATTGCCCAGACCGCGGATTTTGTTTTTGATTTCCTGTAAATTACGCTGAGCCTGCTGATAATCCTCAATTACTATCTCGAGCTCCTCTGCCTCACGGCGCGTGAGCTGATATTCGTCAAAGAGCTTGTTGACAGCATCGTCAAGCTGTTTTTCCATAGCCGCCTTGCGCTCCTCAAGCCTTGCAAGCTCGCCGCTGATTTTTTCACGCTCAGCGGTTTTCATTCTTTCCTCAAAACGGAGCTTTGCGACAGCCGCAACACATTCTGAATGTTCAGCCGCAAGACGCTCCATTTCTTCGCCGACCTCAGCCGCCTGAGCGCGGAGCTGAGCCGCTTCTTCCTGAAGCGCGGCAATTTTTTCTTCGATCTCTGCGTTAGCGTCGAGGATTGCTTCAATTTCGCTGTTGAGATCCTCAACTCTG
>JAZUFU010000055.1:0-30666 GCA_045640865.1 Acutalibacteraceae bacterium
TGGGCAGAATTAAAAACGGCTGGGGCAAGCCCACAGCCCTACAGCCGTTGACGGGAAATTGTGCGGAATTTGAAAACGGGAGCGCATTGCGCTCCCCTACTCGTGAAGACGGTAGATTTTACGAAATCGGAATATCGGGACGCCGAGGACGTCGTCCACTACGAACGAAGACGGAAAATTTGTGTATAAACAAAACGGCCGGGGACAAGCCCCAGCCTACATATTATTATTTGATAAACAGAGAAGGAATTATTGCAAATCTCCGCATCGAGCACTCAGATTTAATACTATAACTGTATTGCCCCGAGTATAAATTTTTTCTCGGAAAATATCGACAGACGCGTTAATTTATGTTAATATATTATCAAATAGATATTAAGGGTGAACTTTATGGAGAAAATTTTTGCCGACGGCAAACGACTTGTGGATTCTCTCGGCAGAGAGCGTATTTTCAACGGCTTTAATGTATGCGACAAGGGTGTATATAATGAAAGCACCAAAAAGCGCGACTACGGCACACTGTGGCACAAAGGTCTTGCAAAGGAGCTTAAAGAAAACGGCTTCGACCTCATAAGGCTCGGTCTTATATGGGACGCTGTTGAGCCGCAGAAAGGTCAGTACAACAAGGAATACATTGATTTTATAAAAGATATTCTCGCCGAATGTGAAGCCGAGGGCGTTTATGTCTATCTCGACATGCACCAGGATTTATACTCGGGCTTCGGAGACGGCTGCGGCGACGGCGCACCCGAATGGGCGTGTCTCACCGACGGATATAAATATCACAAGGCTCTCTTCGTGTGGGCTGAGGGGTATTTCTGGGGCAGAGCCGTTCACAGAGCGTTTGACAACTTCTGGGGCAACAAGAACGGAGTTCAGGACGACTACAGAAATATGTGGTCATATATCGTTGAAACTTTCGGCGGAAGCCCCGCTGTAATGGGCTTTGACATCATGAATGAGCCGTTTCCCGGCAAGAGCGGCGGCAAAATCTTCAGAAAAATCATCGGCGGCGTTGTGAAAACAACTCTCACAGACAAGGCGATAAACAAAAGCAAGATGATAAAATACGCCCTCAGCAGTAAGGACAGGCACAAGGTACTCGATTTTTACGGCGGCGAGCAGTTGAGGAAAGTTTCCTCCGCGGCTGATGAGCTTGTTAAAAAATTCGACCTCGAAAAATACTTCCCGTTTTTCAACAAGTCCTCGGAGGCTCTCGGCAAAATCAGCGACAAAATGATGATAATCGAAAACTCGTATTTTTCAAATCTCGGCATTCCCTGCTCAACTCCCGTGCCTGAAATCTGCAAAGAAAAGAACAACGCGATTTTCGCTCCGCACGCATACGATTTCATGGTCGATACACCGTCTTATAAATACGCCAACAATCAGCGAATCAAGGCGATTTTTGACGAGCACAGGCGCACGCAGGATAGAATGGGCGTTCCCGTAATCGTCGGCGAATGGGGCGGTTTCACCGAAGGCAATGAGTGGTTCCACCACATTAAATTCCTGCTTGAGCTTTTCGATTTCAACAAGTGGAGCCAGACCTACTGGGCATATTTTGACGGAATTCTCGACGGCGAGGTTACAAAAGATGTTCTGTGCCGTCCTCACCCGATAGCTGTTACGGGCGAAATTCAGAGCTACCGCCACGACAGAAAGAATGATACCTTCACGCTCACATACAAGCAGGAAAAAGAGTATGACTGCGAGACGGAAATTTACATAAACAAACCGTTTAAAGAGATAATAACCGACGGCGAATACACGGAAGAAAAAATCACGGATACAAAATCAATTCTTAAATTCAGAACAGGCACAGGCGAAAACACGATTAAAATTATCTTTTGACAGGAGAGAGAATCATGGAAGAAATCTGCAAATTCTTAAAAGAAGCAGGCACATATTACCTTGCGACAGTTGAGGGCGACCAGCCGAGAGTACGCCCGTTCGGAACAATTCATATTTTTGAAGACAAGCTCTACATTCAGACGGGAAAAATCAAGACCGTTTCAAAGCAGTTAAGCGAAAACCCCAAGGCGGAAATCTGCGCTTTCAAGGACGGCACATGGCTTCGCCTTTCGGGCACTCTTGTTGAGGACGACCGCGAAGAAGCGAGAAAGTCGATGCTTGACGCTTATCCGCAGCTGCGCGCGATGTATGACGAAAACGACGGCAACACACAGGTGCTTTATTTCAAAGACGCGACAGCTGTTTTCAGTTCATTTACCGCTCCTGAAAGGATGATAAAATTCTGAACATGAATATTAAGATTGCGGCAACTCAGGAAGAAATCGACCGCTGCCTTGAGATAAGAATAACCGTTTTTGTCAGGGAGCAGAGCGTTCCTCTGGAGCTTGAAGCTGACGGATACGATGCCATAGGCGCGGACTGCACTCATTTTATGATTTTTGAAGATGACAAGCTCATCGGCACATTCAGAATAATATGCGAGAAAAACGGCGAGGCTCATTTTCAGAGATTCTGCATTTTAAAGGATTTCAGAGGAGAGGGCTACGGCAGAGCCGCGCTCAGAGAGGCGGAGAAGTACTGCTTTGAAAAAGGATATTCCAAAATCACTCTCAACGCCCAGTGCTACGCGATAGGATTTTACGAAAGAAGCGGCTTCGCTGTTGTTTCGGGCATTTTTGACGACGCGGGAATCCCCCACACCGCCATGGAAAAGAACATTGAGCCCGAGGAAATCCGAAAGAAAAGACAGCTCTTTTTATCTCAGAAAGAGCTGCTTGACACATTCCTTATGAAAGGCGCGATTTCAAAGGCGCAGTACGACAAGAGCTATGGCGACCTTGTTGTAAAAATGGGAATGGAAGATGTTGTTTAATATATAATTACAGAAATAAACATTAAAAAGGTTGGTGATTAATTTGACTAATGAACTATTAGTAGGACTAATAGCTGCTTTGGCAACCGTAGCAGGTGCTTTAATCGGTTTTATAGGTTCATATTTATTATTGCGGTATAACTACAAAAGCTTGTATGCTGATGTTATTTCCAAAAGCCGTATGGAATGGATTAACGCCTACCGCGATGAAGTCGCGACAATTGTAATGTGTCTTAGAATGCCTCAAAACAAAGATAAAGATAAAAAAGATCGATACATATGTGATGCAGAAAAAGCAAGAGCACAACTTCTGACAAGGCTTAATTTTGATACATCAAAACTTGAAAATAAGCTAAATATAGATTTTGCTGAACTATTGGAATCAATAGATTTTCAAGCGGATAATTCTAAAAATGGAAAGGCTGAAAGAATAATTGAAGCTTCAAAATATATATTGGAGCTTGAATGGAAGCGTGTTAAAAAAGAAGCAAAAGGAGAGTATAAGTAATGGATGAAAAGAATGAGCTGAAAGAATTAAGTGGTTCTATAGAAAAACTTAGTAATTCTATTGATAATTTAAAAAACAATTTCAACAGCCGAAAAAAAGATGAATGTATATTTGATCTTGGAGCTTGTATATCAATATTTATATTTTTTATAATTTTTATTGTTTTGTGTTTATGTGGTGAATTTGATAGTTCAAAAATAAATGTGGCGTTAGGGATTGTTATTGCTGTTGCTTGTATTGTAATTACATATATAATCTGCAAAACCGTTCAGTTCTTTATTCAGAAAAAATATAATGTAAAAGAGTATGAGGATAAAAAGAAACTTGATAATTATTATTACAATCATCGAAGCATTGAAATTGATAAAAAGTTTGAGGAACTTGAAAACAAATATAAAAAACATAAGAATAAAAAACATAAGAATAAAAAATAAAATGTAGCTATCAAAAACGCACCAGATACAATTTGTACCTGATGCGTTTTGTTTATTTATTGCTTAAAATAAGCCTGCGGACAGCCTCAACCGCCGTTCTGATTGACGGGGTGCTGTCGTGGCTTTCGGGATTTGAAAGTCCTTTCTTTTCACGCTCCTGATTCCACACAACGGTGAACACCGCGCCCGCCTTTGCCCTGAGCACAGATGAGACCACAAACAGCGCGGCGCTTTCCATTTCGGAAGCAAGACAGCCTGCCTGTATCCACGCCTGCCACTTGTTGTTAAGCTCATAGCTGACGGGCATTCTGTCGGGGTCGTGCTGACCGTAAAACGAATCCTTGCTCTGAACAACGCCCGTATGACAGCGAAGCCCGAGCTCCTTTGCCGCCTGCGAAAGTGCGTTTGTAACCTCTAAATCCGGAACAGCGGGGAACTCAATGGGAACATATTCCCTTGTAGTGCCCTCCATGCGGATTGAGCCTGTTGCGACAACAATATCGCCGCCGATGACCTCCTCCTGCATGCCGCCGCAGGTACCGACGCGGATAAAAGTATCAACGCCCGTGCGGTAAAGCTCCTCAACGCCGATTGCCGTGGAAGGGCCGCCCATGCCCGTTGACATTACGATAACCTTTTCGCCTTCAAGCTCGCCGAGCCATGTTGTGTATTCCCTGCTCCGGCAGAGGAAACGCGGATTGTCAAGATATTTCGCTATGACTTCAACCCTCGCAGGATCGCCGGGGAGGATGGCGTATTTCGCGCCGTGCCCCGCGTTGAAGCCTATATGATAAGATTGCTCAACCATAATCGTTCTCCTTGCGTTTTTTGTTATTATAGCACAGGTCGGGGGAAAATAAAAGGGGTGGGAGGGAAATACACAGAATTTATAACGGTGCGATTGCAGGATGCAGGATCCTCATTTTAATGAAAAATGAATGATGAATAATGAATAATTGAGGAAAAGCTCTGCTTTTGAACATTTTATTCGGGACGCCCGGGAGGTCGACCCCTACAAGCTCAGATTGAAGCGTATGTTTTGCAGGGGTTGGCGTCCACGGCAACCCGTAGATTTACGGCAAAATTCAGATAGAACACATACCGTGAGAAAGAATAATGCAAATCTTCCGCATCGTCCTCAAAACTTCAAAATTTTATCCGTTGTACCCCGAAATAATTAAGCGGAAACTGCTTTTTTCTGTTTGTCCTCGTGGACAAACACTTTTTTATAGCTCTTTTTGAGGAATGTGGGTGTAACGAAGCTCGAAATTATAATCAGCATAAGAATGAAAGGCATTATCGACGAGCTTATCATGCCGTTTTCAACGCCCTTCTGAGCGCAGACAAGCGCAACCTCCGCCCTTGCCATCATGCCGATGCCGACGCGGAACGAATCTTTCTTTGAATATCCGCACAGAAGCGACGCTCCCGCACAGCCTAAAACTTTACCCGCAAGACCTGCGATAATAAAGCACGCACCGAAAAGAATCATGCTTGTATTTATGGAGTTGAACTTGACAGTCATGCCGATATTCGCAAAGAAAACGGGCGTAAAAATCATGTAGCTCATTATGTCCGTGCGGCGGTCGATGTAGCTCGACTCGGGATTTCTCGAAAGAAACAGACCTGCCGCAAACGCGCCTGTGATGTCCGCAACGCCGAACCATTTTTCGCTCGCGTAAGCAAAGAAAAAGCAGGTCGCAAGTCCGAAAATCGGGAGAAGTCTGTGGTGAGGATAGCGTCTTTCAGCAAGCTGCATAACCTGCTTGGCGCAGGTGCCGAAAAGCCCTGCCGCGGCGAAGAAAAGCACCGTCATGAGAGTTACTCTCAACGGAGACTGAGCCTGACCGTCCGTACCTTTCATGGCGATTACAAACGAAAGCACGATAACGCCGATAATATCGTCGATTATTGCGGCGGCGATAACAGTTGTGCCGACCTTTGAAGAGAGCTTGCCTATCTCCTTGAGCGTGGCGACCGAAACGCTGACTGACGTTGCGGTGAGAATTACGCCGTAAAAAAGATTGTTGAGAAGCACGTCTCTGCCTGCGGAAAATCCGCCGTTGAAAAGGCAGGCGACAAGAAAACCGAAGCCCATTGGCACGATTACGCCTGCGGCGGTTATGACCATTGCGGGCGCGCCGACGGATTTAATCTGCTTGATGTCCGTTTCAAGACCTGCGGAGAACATTATCATTATAACGCCGAGCTTCGCTATGAAGCCGACGCCCTCCATTGATGTTTCGGTGAGAATCTGCTGATTCGGTATGTAATTGATAAGACCGATGATTACGCCCGCAAGGAGCATTCCCACAACCTGCGGCAGACTGATTTTTGACGCCGCCTTTGAAAGTACCTTTGATGTTGCCATTATCAGTGCCAACGGCAGAAGCACGCTGTAGTATTCCATGTTTTTACCCCTCCAAACCATATAAGATTTTACCCCCGTAAACGGCTTCGGTCAAGGATAAAAATACACAAAATACGACAGTTTTAATGACAATTTTTGTAAAACTGAATTTTAAGCCGTTTTCTGCTCACAATAAAACGAACGGTATATTTCCGCACTGTGTTTTTATCAAGGCTGTATTTTGTGCAATTTATCACAATATATTTTGCAAAAGGAAAATAAAAAATGATTTTTTGTCATATATTACAAAAAATGCACTGATTTATTTATAAAGCAAAGTGATTTTTGATGTTGTAATTTTATTAAAATCGGTATAAAATAGTATCAGCACTTTAAAAGGGGGATAATTATGTCAGTTAAATTCACCAAAAAGCAGATGAAAGAGCTTATCGAAGCGAAGCTCTCCCACAACTTCGGCGTTTCACCCGACGAAGCGGAATACGAGCATTTTTACAAATCAATCGCCCTTATTGTCCGCGACATCATGGTTCAGGGCAGAAAGGGCTTTTACGAAAACTACAAAAAATCAGATTCCAAAAAGGTTTATTACCTGTGCATGGAATTTCTCATGGGGCGTTCGCTCAAGAACAACCTTTACAATCTCAACCTTACGAACACGGTTGCTTCCGTGCTCAAGGACTACGGCATAAACATTGAAAGGCTTTATGACTGCGAGCCCGACGCGGGACTCGGTAACGGCGGTCTCGGACGACTTGCCGCCTGCTACCTTGACGGACTTGCGACTGACGGCTACTATGCGACAGGCTACTCAATCATGTACGAATACGGCATTTTCCGCCAGAAGCTCGTTGACGGCTGGCAGACGGAGCTGCCCGATTTCTGGCTCCCCGGCGGCGATATATGGCTCGTTCCGCGTGAGGACGAGGCTGTTGATGTCAGCTTTGAGGGCTGGGTTGAGGATCACTGGGACAACGCCTATCACTCGGTAACAATGCACGACAACAAGATAGTCAAGGCTATTCCGCACGATATGTATGTTGCAGGCAAGGACGGCAAGGGCGTGAGCGTGCTTCGTCTGTGGAGCGCGAAGGCTCCCGGTCTTGACATGGATATGTTCAACCAGGGCGACTACATGAGAGCCATGGAGCAGAACGCAATGGCGGAGGTTATCAGCAAAATCCTCTACCCTGCCGACAATCACTCCGAGGGCAAGAGCCTGCGCTTAAGGCAGCAGTATTTCCTCGTTTCGTCCTCGATTCAGGATATTGTCAACAACCACCTGCGCCATTACAGAACACTCGACAATTTCATTGAGAAAAACGCAATTCACATCAACGACACTCACCCCACGCTTGCAATCCCCGAGCTTATGAGGATTCTCCTTGACGAATGCGGCTACAAATGGGACGACGCGTGGAATATCGTAATAAACACAATCGCCTACACCAACCACACGGTCATGGCTGAGGCTCTCGAATGCTGGCCTGAGGATTTATACAGGAGACTTCTTCCGAGAATTTATGAGATTACAAAAGAAATTGACAACCGTTTCCGTTCATTCGTATGGAACGCCACGGGCGACGCGGGCAAGGTTGAGCGCATGGCGATAATCTCCAACGGCGTTGTAAGAATGGCAAACCTCTGCGTTGCGGGCAGCCACAGCGTCAACGGCGTTTCCGCGCTTCACTCTCAGATTATCAAGGACAGCGTTTTCCACGATTTCTACACCGTTACGCCCGACAAATTCAAGAATGTAACAAATGGCATAGCTCACAGACGCTGGCTGTGTCAGTCCAACCCCGACCTTACGGAATATCTCACAAAGATTATCGGCGGCGATTTCGTTTATGACGCAAATGAGCTGAGCAAGCTCGCCGCGTTTGCGGACGATGAAGCTGTGCTCAAAAAGCTCGAGGAAATCAAACTCGAAAACAAAAAGAGGCTCGCACAGCTCGTTAAAAAGACAAACGGCGTGGAGCTTGATGTAAACTCGGTATTTGATGTTCAGGTTAAGAGGCTTCACGAGTACAAGCGTCAGCACCTCAACGCGTTCAACATCATTTCAAAATACCTCGCGATTAAAGAAAATCCCGACGGCGATTTCAAGCCGCACACATATATTTTCGCGGCAAAAGCGGCTTCGGGCTACTTCATGGCAAAGAAAATCATCAGCCTTATCTGCGCGCTTGCCGACCTTATCAATAACGACCCCGATGTGCGCGGAAGAATCAAGGTTGTTTATCTTGAAGATTACAATGTTACTCTTGCGGAAAGGCTCATGCCTGCCGCGGATATAAGCGAGCAGATTTCACTTTCGGGCACTGAGGCGAGCGGCACGAGCAACATGAAGCTCATGATTAACGGAGCTGTTACCCTCGGCACGGAGGACGGCGCGAATGTGGAAATTCACGAAGCTGTCGGCGATGAAAACATCCTTGTTTTCGGCATGACAACTCCCGAGGTTAACTCGCTCAAGCGCGACGGCTACAGCCCGATGAATTATTATCAGAACAACGCCGAAATCAGAAAAGTGATTGATTTCATCAACGGCGGAATCAACGGCAAGACCTTCCCTGAAATCGGCTCGACGATAGTTCACCACGACCCGTATATGGTGCTTGCGGACTTCGCGGATTACAGAAGAATCCAGCAGGAGGCTGAGGAGATTTACTACAACGACCGCCGCCGCTGGAACAGAATGATGCTTCTCAACATCGCGAACGCGGGCAGATTTGCCGCCGACCGCGCGGTTGACGAGTACGCGAGAGATATATGGCACACAAAGAAAGTTGACGAGAAATAAAAAACAGACTGCATTCTCATTCGAGTTTGCAGTCTTTTATATTAGAAGCATCAGCGAAAAAATCGGAAATCCGTGCAGAATTTGACCACTTGACAATCCGAAACCGTATGATTATAATATATAAGGATACGATTGTTCAAAAGAGGTGAAAAAAGATGAATTCAGACGATGAAAGCAGAAAAGGAGTAAAAACTGCCATAATAATTGCCTGTATCGCTGTTGTTGCGGTGGCTGTTTTTGCGGCGGTTTTCGGTATAATGAAAAAAACAGGTCTGAATGATTCGGACTCAGATAAAAGCAGCACAACCTATTACAGAAGCACCACGGAGTCATCTTCCTCAAAAAGCAACGGCGAAGCTGTAATTGCTCCCGAGAACGACGATGTTCCGCAGGCGATTTCCACAACTGACGCGGCTAAAAGAAACGACGGCAGTTCTCTGCCCGAGGGTACTGCGTCGAAGCTGATAAAAGGCACTGTCGCCACCAACAGATGGACTGCTTCAAGCGTTATTTCCACCGTTACTGCCGAAAGAGTAAGGGTAAATCTCGATGTTTATGAGGACGGCAACAGAACGTCTCAGACGAGAGCAAGATATATGTACGCCGCGATAGTTGAAACAAGACCGTCAAGAATCAGCTTTATCAGCACGAAACAGCTTGATATTGACAATGTTTCGGGTATTCCTGCGATGGTCAGAAGCTTTGAAGAAGAAATCGGCAGTGATGTTCTTTTTGCCTGCTCAAACGAACAGTGCGCAAGGAACGACGACAACCCCAACGAGAATATGTATTATGACGACAACAACAATCTCGAGGGCACGGTTATCAAAAACGGCACTCTGGCTCAGCAGGGCAAGTCGAGCCTTTCGCTGACAATTGACAGAGACGGCAACTGGACTTATCCCGTTAGAGTTTCTCTTTCCACAAGCGAGGAAATAATAAAGCTCGGCGGCTATAATTCCGTTTCTTACACCTATCCCGTTATCTGGGACGGCAGTAAATACAACAGCTCTGAATCAAAAATCGCCTACGATATAATGAATGACTTTGATATTGCTCCGTCGGACAGCGCAAAAAAGGACAGAACGCTCATCGGTCAGATTGACGAAAATAAATACGCTTTTCTTATAAGCGACGGTTTTTCGGGCGGCTATCTTGTTGATTATATGCTCAACGAGCTCGGCGCAAAGAAGGCATACTGGGGCTCAGGCGGCTACGCCACGGGAATGTATATCAAGGGCTACGGCGTTATCACATCCAACAACTACATCGCTCACGGCGATTTGTTCTGCGTAAAATAAGCTATGGAAAGACTTGACAAACTTATCGCAAACAGCGGCACTCTTTCGCGCAAAGAGGTTCAGAAGCTCATAAAATCGGGCGAGGTGCGCGTGAACGGCGTTCCCGTGAGGGACAGAGGCTTCACCGTTGACCCTGAAAATGTCAGCGTAACCATCGGCGGTGAGGAGCTTAACCTCAAAAAATATGTTTATATTATGCTCAACAAGCCCGAGGGAGTTGTCAGCGCGGCAAGGGACGACAGGGAGAAAACCGTCATTGACCTTGTGCCCGAGGAGCTTAAAAAGAAAAATCTTTTCCCTGCGGGGCGGCTTGACCGCAACACAACGGGATTTGTGCTCATAACCGACGACGGCGATTTTGCCCACAGGATTCTCTCCCCGAAAAACCATGTGGAAAAGACCTACGAAGCCCGTCTTGCCGAGCCGATCGGCACTGTTTCACTTGAAAAAATTGCCGCGGGAATTACTCTCGGCGACGGAACGGAGTGCCTGCCCGCAAAGCTGAGAGTGCTTGAGGACGGCGAAAATCCGCTTGTCGAGGTTAAAATCTGCGAGGGCAAGTATCATCAGATAAAAAGAATGTTTGCCGCCGCAGGCAACGCAGTCATTGAGCTGAAAAGGGTTCAGATAGGCTCTCTCCCTCTTGACGGAAATCTTGCGGCAGGAGAATGCAGACTTTTAAACGAGGACGAGGTCAAGAAGATAAGCGAAAAATAAAAGTAATTAAAGCGGCTTAACGGCATATTATATAGTATGTTTGTTATTGTTGATTTTTCAGATGAAAGAAAACGCCGCTTTGAAAAGCACAGAAAGCATATTATTAAAACGAAGCGCTGCGATATTTTCGGCGGCGCTCCTTTTTTTACCGCGTCGGCGCATAAGGTTTATTTTGACCGAGCGGAGCTTGAGAGCATAATAAGGCAGTGCGGCGCGGCAATTTTCAGAGGAGGAGCCGTTCCCGACGGCTTTGAGAAATACCGCTTTTCCCCGTCGGTTCTGCCGCTGAGAATGCTCGTAAAATCCGCCGCTGAGTTTTTTTCGGGCGTACCGCCTGCCGCAAAAAACAAAACCGTCTGCGTTGCGGACAGATACGCTTACGCCGCAAAGGAAACGGCTGAGCTTTCGCGCCATGTGCGGTTTGTACGAGTGATAACAGCCAGAGCCGACGCATACTACGCCGTGCAGAAAGAGGTTTATAATTCCTTCGGCGCGGTTATGAGTATCAGCGAGGACGCAAATCTTGCCTACGGGAGCGACTGTGTTATAGCTCTGAGCGACGGGGATTTTGACCCGCTGAGCGTTCCGCTTTCGCTCGTTTATCAGAAAAATTCCCATTGCGACAGCGTTTTTGCCGCACACGCGAGCAGTTTCCTGCCATCGGGATTTGAAGAAGCAACCGCGGAAATTGACAAATTGGAATTTTTATGCGCTCTTTTTGAGACCTGCGGCTACAAAGTCCCCGAAATTCCCGTTTTCTGTGATGCAAAATCAACATTATTTCAAATAATTACTTGACTTTTGTGTTGAAACTGTCTATAATATATTATCGCTGTTTTTGTGCGGCGGTAAAATTAAAGACAACATCAGCAAATCAGACATTACCCCAAAAATTATCTGTATTCAAATTACCTACGCACAAATGATAAAGCGATTGAAAGGAAGAAAGAAATAAGATGGCACAGGAAATTTTACTTACCAAAGATGCTTATGACAAGAAACACGCGGAGCTGGAAGAGCTCAGAACCAAAGGAAGAGACGATATTGCAGAAAAAATAAAGGAAGCCCGTTCATTCGGCGATCTTTCCGAAAACAGCGAATACGACGAAGCACTCAACGAACAGGCTAAACTTGAAGCCCGTATCAGCAAACTTGAAGCTGAGCTTAAGGACGCAAAGGTTCTTGATGAAAGCGCAATCAACAACGCAATCATTCACCTCGGCTCAAAGGTCAGAATCCTCGATGAAGAATACGAAGAGGAAGAGGTTTATCAGATTCTCACAGAGTCCGAAGCGGACCCCGACGAGGGTATTATTTCAGACCAGTCGGCAGTCGGCAAAGCTCTCTTAGGTCATGAAGCAGGCGAAACAGTCAATGTAAGCCTCCCCAACGGAGCAAGCATTACATTCAAGATTCTTGAGATATTAAAGTAATTATGATAAACACGGGCGTGGGCTTTGCTCATATCGCCCGTTTTTATTGATGTGATAAAGGAGCGAGATTATGGCACAGGAAGTCAACAACGCAAATGTCCCCGAGCAGGACGCGAACGAACTGAGAAAGATTAGAGTTGAAAAGCTCGAAGCTCTCCAGCAGGCGGGCAAGGACCCGTTCCAGATTACAAAATATGAGCAGACTCATCATTCAGCAGATATAAAGGCTGATTTTGAGGCTCTTGAAGGCAAAACCGTTTCAATCGCGGGCAGAATGATGTCAAAACGCATTATGGGCAAGGCGTCTTTCTGTAATGTACGCGACCTTAAGGGCGATATTCAGTCATACGTTGCGAGAGACTGCATCGGCGAGGAAGCATATAAAGAATTCAAGAAAATGGACATCGGCGACATCATCGGCATCAAGGGCGAGGTTTTCAAGACAAGAACAGGCGAAATCTCCGTTCACGCTACCGAGCTTGTGCTCCTTTCCAAGAGCATTCAGATGCTCCCCGAGAAGTATCACGGCCTTACCAACACCGACCTCAGATACCGTCAGAGATACACCGACCTTGTCATGAATATGGATGTAAGAGATACATTCATCAAGCGTTCTAAGATAATCAGCTCAATCCGCCGTTACCTTGACGCTCAGGGCTTCATGGAGGTTGAAACGCCCATGCTCGTTCCCAACGCAGGCGGCGCGGCGGCCCGTCCGTTTGAGACTCATTTCAACGCTCTTGACGAAGATGTCAAGCTGAGAATTTCACTTGAGCTTTACCTCAAGAGACTTATTGTCGGCGGCCTTGAAAGAGTTTATGAAATCGGCAGAGTTTTCAGAAACGAGGGCGTTGACACACGCCACAACCCCGAGTTCACGCTCATGGAGCTTTATCAGGCATATACAGACTATCACGGAATGATGGATCTTACTGAAAATATGTTCCGTTACCTTGCCAACGAGGTCTGCGGTACAACGGAAATCACCTACGGCGATAATGTTATCGACCTCGGCAAGCCCTTCGAACGCCTCACAATGACAGACGCTATCAAGAAGTATGCAGGCGTTGACTTTGACGAAGTCAAGGACACAGAAGAAGCGAAAAAGATAGCTGACGAGCATCATGTTGAATATGAAGACCGCCACACCAAGGGCGACATCATCAACCTTTTCTTTGAGGAGTTCTGCGAGGAGAAGCTGATTCAGCCCACATTCATCATGGATCACCCCGTTGAGATTTCTCCCCTCACAAAGAGAAAGCCCTCAAGACCCGACCAGGTTGAGCGTTTTGAGCTTTTCATCAACACATGGGAGATGTGCAACGCATACTCCGAGCTTAACGACCCGATTGACCAGCGCGAACGCTTCAAGGCTCAGGACGCTGCCGCGGACGCAGGCGACGAGGAAGCTAACCACACCGACGAGGACTTCCTCAACGCTCTTGAAATCGGTATGCCCCCCACGGGCGGCATCGGCTACGGTATCGACAGACTTGTAATGCTCCTTACCAACAGCCCCGCAATCAGAGATGTCCTCCTCTTCCCCACAATGAAATCACTCGACTAAAATATATTTTCCGGCTGTACCGTTTGGTGCAGCCGTTTTTCTTTTTGCGGTTGCGTCTGTGCGTTTTTTGTGATAAAATATATTTACAGACTGAGTAAAGGAGAAGAATTTTGGAACGAAGCAATTACGATACAATAGATATTCTTAAATTTATCGGCAGCATACTGATATTCACCGTGCATCTGAAACTTTTTAACGGCCTCGGTGATTTCGGTACAATTATTGTTTTGCTGTCAAGGTGGGGCGTTCCGTTTTTCTTCCTCGCCTCGTCATTCTTTCTCTTTCGCAAAAGCTCTGATCAATGGACAGCTGTCAAAAAATATATGCGCAGGATTTTGATTCTTTATATCGTCTGGTTCATATATAACCTGCCAAGCATTTTTTATTCGAGATTTTATGTCCGCGGAGCGTCGAACCCGCGCACATGGCTCACATTTCTGAAAGGCGCACTGCTGTCTTCAACATTCAAAGGGTCATGGTATCTTGTAAGCAGCATTTTCTGCGCGTTTGCCGTTTATCTGCTGTGCAAAAAATTCAAAACACGCTCTGTCGTTATAATTTCTCTGGCGGTTGAAATACTCTGCGTTATGTCATCGGCCTATTGCAGATTGCTTCCGCCGCCGCTGAAATCAGCTTTATTGACGCTTGAGTTTCCGTTAAACATATTCGGCGGCCTGTTTTTCTTTTCCGTCGGAAAATGGCTGGCGGAAAACAGAGATTCCGTTTTGAAAATCAGCACCGCAAAATACGTGTCAGCGGCGGCTGTGTTTTATGTCCTGTATTTTGCGGAGATTTATTTTGTGAAGAAAGAGTCGTTTTTCAGGTCATCAGACTGCGCATTCTTCCTGATTCCCGCAAGCATCTGCATTTTTATCACAGCACTGAAAATACCGCTGAAAACAAAAAATCCTCAGCTTTTCAGACGGCTGAGCACGGTAATTTACTGCGCTCAGGGTAATGTTCTTGTGGCGGTTGTTCTGCTGGCAAATCATTTCAGCATAAATTCCGCAATAACTAAAACCTGTATCGGGTTGGTTATCATGGCTGTTGTTGCCGCTGCGGTGATTCTGCTTCAGAAATCAAAGAGAATTTCATGGGCAAAGTACCTGACATAAATAATTATCCGCAATAATCCGATTTAAAAAGAAAGGAAAATTCTTATGAAATACACATCTGCTCAGGCAAACAAAATTCTTGTCGGTCTCAATGCCGACCGCGACGCGCTTCTTTCAAAGGAACAGCTCGGTCTTGAATTCACCGCCGCCACCTGCGAGAATCTCGACGACGCGCGACCGCCATACGACTACGCCGCTGTTCAGGCGGAGCTTGCTGAAATCGAAGCAAAAATCCGCAAGGTCAAGCACGCCATAAACACATTCAATGTTTCCCACGAAATACCCGAGTTCAACATGACAATCGACATGGCACTCGTCTATATTCCTCAGCTCACGCAGAGGAAGAACAAACTTGCGGGCATGAGAAACAGGCTTGCGAAAATGCGCTGTCAGAATTATGACGGCAGCAACCTCATTAACTACACCTACGCGAACTACGACATTGAAAAAGCCGATGCCGATTACAAGGCGGCCGCCAATGAGCTTGCGAAGCTCCAGAACGCGCTCGACCTCGAAAACAGCACCGCAGAGTTTGAAATTGACATATAATCCTTCATTTTCCGTCAGAGAGACGACAACGATTAATCGCCCGAAATGTTCAAGGTTGACTGTTATCTGTTATTCTTTCTGTTATCTGTCAGAGTTGTTGTTCATTTTGAGACTATTTTCCGTCTCTCTGAAAAAGCCCTTCCTCCTCACGCGGCTGTCGGGGCTCGGTTTGACGCAGCCGTTTTTAACAGCAGAAATTTTATGATAATCTATTTCACGGTACATAATAAAATGCGGCAGGAGCGGCTGATAATCGCCCCTGCTTTTTGTTTTACTCCGAGAAACGGGCGATTCGTGAATCGTCCGACGAAGGCGGAGGATCGAGCGGTAAATTAAAAAGCGGGAGCGCAATCGCCTCTACAACCGAGGACGACAAATGTTTCAAGAATCGCGGGAGCGCAATGCGCTCCCCTACAAGCAAAATTTTGAAAATCATTCACAATTTTTGTGGGGCAAACATTATTCATCCGCAGATTTACGGTAAAGTTCAGATAGAACACATACCGCGAGAAAAACCAAAATAAAATTTCCGCATCGTCCACCTGATTATAAATTTTCAACCGTTTACCCCGAATAAAAAAGCCGCTCCGTGCGGAAACACGGAGCGGTTGTTGTTTTGGGTTTTAGTTTTCTTTAATCGGAATTATAAGTCTACTTCTTCAGCAACAGCAGTCTTGGTGGCTCTGTAAGTCTCAAGAGTTTCTGTAAATTCAGATGTTTTCCAGTCGCCTGATGATGCGCGTGAAGCGAACGCATAGTCAATTGAGCCAACCTTGTAGAAGTTGAGGGTGATTGTCCATACAAGGGTATCATCTACTTCTTCAACAGTTGCTTTTGTGCTTGACTTTGAGAACGTTGTTGTTGTGCCGGCATAAGCTACCTGAACTCTTGAAACGTCCTTACCTGTTGTGATAACGATGGTATGTGTGCCGTACTTAATCTTGCCGTCCTCAGCATCGGGGAACTCAACAGAGATTATTTCGTCAGCAACTACAGGTGCAGCTACCTCTACTTTGTAAGCATAGGTGTTCTCTGCCCAATCGCTGGTTGATGTTTCCTTAACCTTAACATTATATTCATCAACTGAATGACGAACTGTGAGGTTGAGTGTCCATGTCTGAGTATTGTCATCGTTAGTTACAACAGACTCTGTTTTTGCTGATCCTGCTGTGTATGTGTATGTGTTGCCTTTTACATCAGCAAACTGAACCTTTCTAACGGGCTTTGATGTAACAACTTCAAGTTTAATATCTTCGCCAACAACGGGAGCTGTAAGCTCTGTTACGCTTATGATTTCGGGATCAGCTTCTTTTACAAGAACTGTGCCGCAGATTTCGCATTCGCCCTCTGTAAGTCCCTTATGGTCGCAAACAAATTCGCAAACTGCGCATTTGCCGTCTTCCCATTCGTGTGCGCCGTAAGCTACGCCTTCAAGACCGCATGTTGCATAATCTTCGATTGTGCATTTTGAGTCTAAGCACTTATGCCAGTGAGCTGCCTCGTCTGTTACCCATCTGCTTGAGAATACATGAGCATGAGATCTGTCAAATGTATATTCTCTCTCTGACCAATCATCTCTTGATGATTCCTTAACTGTAACAGTGTATGAGTTGTTTGCATGAGCAACTGCAAGTTTAACAGTCCAGGTCTGAGTGCCGTCATCGTTATCAACGATGGAAACTGTCTTTGCTGATGTTGTGCTGTAGGTTGTGGTGTTGCCGCCGTCATCAACGAAAAGAACCTTCTTAACGGGTTTTGAAATGAGAACTTCAAGTTCAACATCTTCGCCGATGATAGGATCTGCAAGCTCAGTAACGTTTAATACTTCGGGGATAACAAGGGTTACATCGCAGATTTCGCATTCGCCCTCTGTGATTCCCTTATGGTCGCAAACATAACCGCAGTCTTCGCATACGCCGTTTTCCCAGTTGTGCTCGCTGTAAGCTACGCCTTCAAGGTCGCATGTTGCGTAATCCTCGATTGTGCACTCAGCAGCTGTGCAAACATGCCAGTGAGCTGTTTCGTTTGATGTCCACTTTGATGAGTATGCATGAGCGTGAGTTCTTTCATAAGTATAAACTCTCTCGCCCCACTCGTCTGCTGAAGAGATCTTAGCATTAACAGTGTATGTGTTATTTGCATGAGTAACGGGAAGCTCAACTGTCCATGTCTGAGTACCGTCATCATTATTTACAACGGAAATTGTGTTCTCTGATGATGCAGCATAATTAAAGGTGTAGCCGTCCTTATCAGTGAACATAATCTTCTTAACAGATGTTGAAACGAGAACTTCAAGCTCAACATTTTCGCCGATAGCGGGAGCTGTGTTCTCAGTAATGTTTAATACTTCGGGGATAACAAGGGTTACATCGCAGTATTCGCATTTGCCCTCTTCAATGCCCTTATGGTCGCATACATAACCGCAGTCTTTGCAAACGCCGTTTTCCCAGTTGTGCTCGCTGTAAGCTACTTCTTCAACGCCGCATGTTGCGTAATCTTCGATATCGCACTCAGCAGCTGTGCATTCATACCAGTGAGCTGTTTCATTTGTTGTCCACTTTGTTGCGAACTTATGAATGTGGGAAAGGTTAAAGGCATATTCTCTTTCAGACCATTCGCCGCTTGATTTTTCCTTAACCATAACGGTATATTTATCATTTGCGTGGCGTACGGTAAGGTTAACCGTCCAGGTCTGAGTGCCGTCGTCATTATTAACAACGGAAACTGTGTTTGTTGATGAAGTGCCGAAAGTTGTGGTGTTGCCGTTGCCATCAACGAAAACAATCCTCTTAACGGGCTTTGAAACAAGAACTTCAAGTTCAACAGCTTCGCCTACTGCGGAAGTTGTGAGCTCAGTGATGTTCAGTACTTCGGGGATAACAAGCTTTGTGCCGCAGATTTCGCATGTGCCTTCTTCAAGACCGTTGTGATCGCATACAAAACCGCAAACTGTGCACTTGCTGTCTTCCCATTCGTGTGTGCCGTAAGCTGCTTCTGCAACGCCGCAGGCAGCATAATCAGTGATTGTGCAGTCTTCAGCTGTGCATTCGTGCCAGTGAGCTGTTGTGTCAGTTGTCCAATCTGCCGCAAATGCGTGCTCGTGAGCACCAACGGGATTTACATTACGGAAATCATCAAGAGATGCGAACTGACCTAAGCATACTGTTGAATCATAGAATGATCTCATGCTGTCCCAGCCCCAATCCTTTGCTGAGCCGCTATCGCAGGGACGGATATGAAGCCAGATATAAGGATTCTCAGCAGAGAAATCTCTTACGCGTTCAATACCAGCGGGGATTAATGTAACAGTGAAGGTATTGCCTTCTTTTGTGCAATAACCGCCGGCATTGACATTCGAGCTGTTAATATCGTATAAGCCGAAACAACAGCCGCTGTTGTAATCGTCCTCATATGCCGCATATTCGCCTGAATTATTGGCAATCATGAACACATCGAAACGAGTGCAGTCACGCTGGCCTGAAAAGGGCTCGTACGATACTTTCTCAGGTACATCCATCTTAAACACGATTGTTGAATCGGTATAAGATAAATCATACGATCTGTAAAACTCTGTGCCGCATAAATCGCAGACAGGTTTTGTTGTATCGGAGAACTGATGTTCACAAGAATCAGCAGCAACCGATACGGCAACTGTACCCAAAACGAGTACAACTGCAAGGAAAACGCTTAAAATTTTCTTGGTCATAGAAATTATCCTTTCTGTTTATTTTTAAAAAAGAGCAGAACAAATTTTATAAATACAGTTTACTACTCTAATTTACATTTTATTATAGCAAATATTTCCAATAAATCAATAGGATTTTTAAAAAAAAATACGGTTTTTTACAGGTGTTTTTTAAAAAAATGAGGGACTGACGGCTGCACCTGTTCCCGAACAAGGGAGATTCTGAAATGTGATGCCACTTTCTTTATTCTACCCCTCCGTCATTACTTCGTAATGCCACCTCCCCTGACAAGGTGAGGCGTGTTCGGATCCCTCTGACGAGGGAGCTGTCAGCGAAGCTGACTGAGGGAGAGATAACGCGAGATTAGATAAACAGATACCGTAAGAAAAATTATTACAAATTTCAGCTGTGTTGTCCCGACAAAAAACGGGACGCCGAGGACGTCGTCCCCTACAGGCTCAGTTTTGCAGGGGGTGTCGTCCTCGGCGACCCGCGGATTCACGGCATTTTTTCGGTGTGCGGTTGTAGGGGTTGGCGTCCCCGACAACCCGCTGAATTATTGCAGACTTACAGTCAGGCGATAGCATTAAAGAGATTATTGCAAAATTTCCGCATCGGGCACACGATTATAAAAATTCAACCGTGGTGCCCCGACGATACAAACGGGAGATTGTGCGAATACCGTGATAAAAACAATATCAAATCCTCCGCATCGAGCACACCGCTGTAAAAAATTAACCGTGATACCCCGACTGAAAAGTGTAACCTCTTTTCCTTTATAACATAGTATGTAGTGTAAACAGAAAGGAGGGCAATACAGAATGGGATGCAATAATTGGATGCTTATTCTTTTAATCATCGTTTTGTGCTGCGGCGGCTGCGGCTGCGAGAACAATAACGGCGGCTTGTTCAACAACGGTAACTGCTGCGGTTAAATGATTTTGCGAAAAACGCTGTAAGGTTCGCCTTGCAGCGCTTTTTGCTTTTTCTTACAAAATATGCTTCTTCCTTTTTATTTATTTTGTTAAATTTTTAACTTACGATAAATCTATTGAATAATATCCGCAAAAGTTGTAGAATATACTTGAATTATTATCATAGGTGAAAATGTATGAAAAAAGAACGCAAATCCCGTGTTTCAAAAATCGCGCTGATACTCTGCGCCGTGCTTGTTCTCGGCATTATCGGAGCCGATTTTTTTATGAATATGCAGAAATGCGAAAAGACCTACACCGCAATGGGTACGGTTGTTACGGCTAAAATCTCGGGCAAATCCGCGGCGGAGGCCGAGGAGGAAATCCGCATGACAGTAAGCGGCGTTGAAAGCTCCTGCCTTTCGTGGAGAATAGAGGACTCGGACATTTACAGAGTAAACGCTCAAAGCGGCGAATTCGCCTCCGTTTCGACGGACACATCAAAATGGATAAACGAATGCACGGAGATAACCGAGCAGAGCGGCGGCGCGTTTGACATAACCGTCGGCAAGGTTACAAAGCTGTGGAATTTTGACGGTGAGCAGAACACCGTCCCCGACAAAAAAGATATTGAATCAGCTCTTGAATCAGTTGACTCGTCGAAGCTCCTGTTTTATGACACAGGCGTCAAGGCGGCAAAGGGGCAGTTCCTTGACATGGGCGCGGTCGGCAAGGGAATCGCCTGCGACTGCGCAAGGGAAATCGCCGAAAACTACGGCGTGAAAAGCGCGATTGTTTCCGTTGGCGGCAGTGTGCTGATTTACGGCAAACAGGCAATCGTCGGAATTATCAATCCGTGGGACGATGCGAAATACATCGGCACAATCAAGATGAAAAATCAGTGCGTTTCCACAAGCGGAGACTACGAGAGATTTTTTGAAAAAGACGGCAAAACCTACCACCACATAATCAACCCTGCGACAGGCTATCCCGTTGAAAACGATCTGAGAAGCGTTACGGTTATATGCGACTCGGGGCTTAAAAGCGACGCGCTTTCCACCGCCTGCTTCGTTATGGGATATAAAAGCTCTCTCGGGCTTCTCAACAGATACGACGCAGAGGCAGTTTATGTATTCAAGGACAAAACCGTTGCCGTTACGGACGGGCTGAAGGATAACTTTAAGCTCACCGACAGCGGCTTCAAGATGAAATAATTATGAAAAAGCTGTTTGAAAGAAACGACCTGCTGATTATCATGGCGGTCTGCGTTATTGCGATTATTCTGCTGCTGCCGCGCTTTTTCGGCGAAAATGAGCTGACGGCGGAAATCACTGTTGGCGGCGAAACGGTCAAGACGCTGAACCTTGACGAAATTGAGGGCGTGTACGAATTTAAAACGGACACCTCACCTGCCGTTACGATTACGGCGGAAAAGGGAAGAATCTGTGTATCCGATGCCGACTGCCCCGACAGGCTGTGCGTCAAATGCGGCTGGCTTGACGCCGACGGCGACGCGGCTGTGTGCCTGCCTGCAAAGGTGGCGGTAAGCGTTAAGGGAGAGAAGCAGAAAAACGCTCCCGATGTTATTACATATTAAATAAAGCGGAATTATATTTATGAAAACAAATATTGCCAGACAGACTGCGCTCACGGGTGTGCTGAGCGCGCAGGCTCTCGCTCTTTCATTCGTTGAGAGCCTTATCCCTGCAATTGCAGGCTTCCCTCCGGGAGCAAAGCCCGGACTTTCAAATGTAGTTGTGATGTTTGCGGCAGGAACACTCGGTGTGCCGCAGACAATCGCGATAGCTCTGATAAAAGCGGTTTTCGCGGGGCTTACAAGAGGCTTCACCGCGTTTTTCATGAGCCTTGCGGGCGGAGCACTTAGCACCGCCGCCGCTCTCATTCTTTTGAGAAGCAAAAAAATAAAGCTCGGATATATCGGCATCGGAATCATCTGTGCCGTTTGTCATAACTTAGGTCAGCTTTGCGTCGCGTCCGTGATTTCGGGCACTCCGCGGCTTTTCATGAGCTACGGACCGTTTTTGCTGCTTGCGGCAATGCTGACGGGCTTTCTGACGGGTACTGTGCTGAAATACATCATGCCTGCCCTCGAAAAGCAGACCAAATTCATCTTAAATTCACAAAAGGGGTTGAATAAATGAGCAAAATCAAAGTCAGCGGAGTTCTTAAAGCCGTTGTCAAGGTGCGCGGCGGCGTTAAGGTTGACCACCACAAGGACACGGCAGAAAAAGAAGTTGTCCGTATCCCCGTACCTGCGAAGGTTGTGCTTCCAATGCAGCAGCACATCGGCGCGCCGTGCAATCCCACCGTCAAGGTCGGCGACACGGTCGCGGTAGGACAGGTTATCGGCGACAGCGACAAATTCGTAAGTGCTCCCATCCATGCAAGTGTTTCGGGTAAGGTTACTGCTATCGGCAATGTAAAGCTCCCCAACGGAG
The DNA here is from genome assembly GCA_045640865.1 of Acutalibacteraceae bacterium. Lineage (GTDB taxonomy): Bacteria > Bacillota > Clostridia > Oscillospirales > Acutalibacteraceae > CAG-488. The sequence goes on from JAZUFU010000055.1 coordinate 22,706, forward strand.
CGGTTGTCCAGGGCGTTACCATTGAGTCAGACGGTGAAATGCGCCTGTGCGAGGACATTCAGCCGCCGCAGGTTGACACGCTTGAGGATTTCCTCAAGGCTGTCAGAGCGTCGGGACTTGTAGGTCTCGGCGGCGCGGGTTTCCCGACTCATGTCAAGCTGAATGTTCCGAAAGACAAAACAGTTGACACCCTCGTTGTCAACGCCGCGGAATGCGAGCCTTACATCACGGTTGACTACCGCGAGTGCATCGACAACTCATGGGATATTCTTTCGGGCATACATATTATAAAGGATATGCTTAACCTCAAAAATGTTGTTATCGCTGTTGAAAACAACAAGCCCGAGGCGTTCAAGGTACTCAAGGACATCGCGGACAGCGACAATGAATCTGACGACGCGATAAAGATAATGTCTCTTGAATCAAAATATCCTCAGGGCGCGGAGAAAATGATGGTTCAGTCCGCAACAGGCAGACGCGTTCCTCCCGGAAAGCTCCCTGCGGATGTAGGCTGTATCGTCATGAATGTAGCTTCCGTTGCGTTCCTTGCGAGATACATCAAGACAGGCAAGCCCCTCGTCAGCCGTTCTCTTACGGTTGCGGGCTCGGCAATTAAAGAACCTCAGAATGTCAGAGTTCCTATCGGCACAAGCATCAGCGATATAATCGAATTTTGCGGCGGCTTCACGGAAGAGCCTGCAAAAATCATCGCGGGCGGCCCCATGATGGGACTTTCAGTCATCGGAACCGACCTGCCCGTAAGCAAAAACAACAACGCCGTTCTCGCTTTCGCTGAGGGCGACGCGGCTATCAGAAAAGCGACCGACTGCATCCGCTGCGGCAGATGCGCGGCGGCGTGTCCCATGAGCCTCATGCCCACTTTGATTGAGCGCAGCATGAAAGCAGGCAATGTTGAGGCACTTGAAAAAGCAGGAATCATGGTCTGCATGGAATGCGGCAGCTGCTCATATTCCTGCCCCGCGAAAAAGCCGCTTGTTCAGACGATGAAATCGGCTAAAGCATTTTTAAGAGAGGCAGGTGCCAACAAATGATTGAACTCAATAACAAGCTCAATGTCAGCGCGTCTCCCCATGTCCGCTCAAAGGCGACAACAACGGGAATCATGCTTGATGTAATCATAGCTCTCTGCCCCGCGCTTATAGCTTCTGTTGTGCTTTTCGGCTGGCGCGCTCTTGCGGTCAGCGCGGTGTGCGTAGGCGTATGCGTGCTCGCTGAGTACATTTCAAGAAAAGTCATGAAGCGTTCAAACACAATCGGCGACCTGAGCGCGATTGTTACGGGACTTCTTCTCGCGTTCAACCTGCCGTCGGGCGTTCCGCTGTGGATTGCCGCTGTCGGCTCGGTTGTTGCAATAGTTATAATCAAGCAGTTCTTCGGCGGAATCGGTCAGAACTTCATCAATCCCGCTCTGGGCGCGAGAATCGTTCTGCTCACATCCTTCCCGTCCGAAATGGCAACATGGGTCAAGCCCCTGAGCTGGAAGACCGAAGCGGTTACAACCGCCTCCCCTCTTGCGGCGATGTATGACGAGAGCACGGCTTTCACGACGGAAAATCTTCCCTCGCTTACCGATATGCTCCTCGGCAACAGAGCAGGCTGTCTCGGTGAGGTCTGCGCTGTCGCTCTTATCCTCGGCGGACTTTACCTTATAATCAGAAAGGTTATTTCCCCTGTTATTCCTCTTGCGTTTATCGGCACGGTAGGCGTTTTCATGGCGATAAAGAGCGGCTTTGACTGGGAATTTGTTGCGTATCAGCTTCTCAGCGGCGGTCTTCTTTTAGGCGCGATTTTCATGGCGACCGACTACACCACCTCGCCCATAAGCTTCAAGGGCAAAATAATCTACGGCATCGGCTGCGGCCTTGTGGCTTCTCTTATCAGATGCTTCGGCAACCTGCCCGAGGGCGTAAGCTTCGCAATAGTTCTTATGAACATCCTTGTTCCTCATATTGAAACTCTCACAACTCCCAAGCCTTTCGGCACAGTCAAGGAGAAAAAAGAGAAGAAATCAAAGGAGGAAAAAGCGCAATGAAAAAAGCAATACTTATCCCCACGATTTCACTGTTTCTCATCTGCCTTGTTGCGACAATGCTTTTAGGTGTCGCCAACGAGGTTACGAAAGACAAAATCGCTCAGAACGCAATTGTTACTGAGGAAGAAAGCCGCAAGGTAGTCATGGCTGACGCCGCTTCCTTCGGCGAAAAGGTTGAGGGCGACTACACATTTGACGGCACAGCGGCTCCCTACAGCTATGTTGAAGCTCTCGACGCTGACGGCAAAACAATCGGCTATGTTTTCATCACAAAGTCAACAGGCTACGGCGGAAACATCAGCACCATGACAGGCATTGACACAAACGGCAAGGTTACAGGCGTTGAGTTCCTTGAAATCAGCGAAACGGTAGGACTTGGCATGAACGCTCAGAAGCAGAGCTTCAAGAACCAGTTCGTCGGTCTTATAAAGGGCATCGGCGTCAGCAAAAACACACCTGCCGACAATGAAATCAAAGCTCTCACAGGCGCGACGATTACCTCAAAGGCCACCACAAAGGGTGTAAACACCGCCCTTGACATTTATGAAAACATCGTTAAAGGAGGTGCGGACAATGGCTGAAAAGAAAACACTCGGTCAGGAATTCACCAAAGGTCTTATTAAAGAGAACCCCGTTCTCCGTCTTGTTCTGGGTACCTGCCCCACGCTCGCGGTTACAACATCTGTTTCAAGTGCGATAGGCATGGGCGCATCCGCAACAGCGGTTCTTGTCTGCTCAAACATTGTTATCTCGCTTCTTCGCAAGGTAATCCCCCCGAAAGTCCGTATTCCTGCGTACATCGTTGTTATCGCTTCATTCGTTACCATTGTTCAGATGGTTGTCAAAGCGTTCCTGCCCGACCTCGACAAGAGCCTCGGCGTATATCTTCCGCTTATCGTTGTTAACTGCATTATTCTCGGCAGAGCCGAAGCATTCGCAGGCAAGAACAAGGTTCTTCCCTCGGCGGTTGACGGTCTCGGCATGGGCATAGGCTTCACGGCGGCGCTTTGCTGCATGGGTCTTGTGCGTGAAACTCTCGGCAGCGGCACGTTCCTCTCGGGCGTTGCGTCAATCAACGGCGGCAACGGTCTTGCCATTCCGTTTCTGAGCGAACATCCCATGCTCATATTCGTTCTCGCTCCCGGCGGATTTTTCGTATTCGGTCTGCTCATGGCTTGCGCCAACAAGCTCGCGGAGGACAAAGGTCTTCCGAAAGCTGAGCTTCACGGCTGCGAAAACTGCCCCATGGCAAAAAGCTGCACAATCAGAGAGAAAGAAAACTGTGCATCAGTTGAGGAGGCGGCAAAATGAGTTATTCAAAAGAGCTTTTATCAATTTTTGTAACATACATTCTTACTCAGAACTTTATTCTCTGCAAGTTCCTCGGTATCTGCCCGTTCTTAGGCGTTTCAAAGAAGCTTAACACGGCTGTCGGTATGTCCGCGGCGGTTATATTCGTTATGCTTATTTCAACGGCGGTTACATATCCCATTTTCAACCTGCTGACGGCTGTAGGTCTTCAGTACCTCGAAACGATAGTTTTCATTCTCGTTATCGCGGCTCTCGTTCAGCTTGTTGAAATTGCGATGAAGAAATACATTCCGTCCCTTTACAACGCACTCGGAATTTATCTTCCCCTTATCACCACAAACTGCGCCGTTCTCGGCGTTGTACTTCTCAACATCGACACTAATGGCTACAGCGGCGACCTTGCAAACTTCGGCAGAGCCATGGTCTGCTCCCTCGGCGCAGGCATCGGCTTCATGATTGCGATGGTTATGTTCGCAGGCGTACGCTCAAGACTTGAGGGCGCTGATATTCCGAAGTTCCTCAAGGGACTTCCCATCACGCTCATTGCCGCATCACTCACTTCTCTTTCATTCCTCGGCTTCGCTGGAATCGTTGAGAATATGTTTGCATAAAGGAGGACTGAATTATGGAATTAACTCCCATTCTTATTGCTGTCGCGATTGTCGCAGGTCTCGGTCTTCTTTTAGGTCTCGGTCTTGCGATTGCGTCCGTTGTCATGGCTGTTCCCGTTGACCGGAAAGCGGAGGAAATCCGCGAATGTCTGCCCGGCGCAAACTGCGGCGCGTGCGGATATTCAGGCTGCGACGGTTACGCCGCCGCCCTCTCAAAGGGTATCACCAAGAACACGGCTCTCTGCGCCCCCGGCGGTGCTGACGCTTCAAAGGCAATTGCCGAAATCACAGGTCTTACCGCAGGCGAGGTCAAGCCCATGGCGGCGGTTGTGCTGTGTCAGGGTATAAAATCCAACACAGGCGTTAAGATGAATTATCAGGGCATTGAGTCCTGCAAAATGGCAAAGCAGCTTTTCGGCGGACCGAAAGAGTGCATTTACGGCTGTATCGGCTACGGCGACTGCGTAAAGGCGTGTCCGTATGACGCGATTCACATCTGCGACGGCGTTGCGAGAATCAACCCCCTCGCCTGCCGCGCGTGCAAGCAGTGCGTCAAGACCTGCCCCAACTCGCTGATTAAGCTTCTTCCTCTCCACGAGACGAAAGCCGCTGTACTCTGCGCCAACAAGGACAAGGGCGCGCTCACAAGAAAAGAGTGCAAAGCCGGCTGTATCGGCTGCATGAAGTGCGTCAAGAACTGCGAAGCGGAAGCTATCAAGATTGAAAACTTCTGCGCAAAGATTGACTCAACCAAATGCACAGGCTGCGGCAAATGCGCTGAGGGCTGCCCCGTCGGCGCGATTCAGTTAATATCGCTCAAATAAAAAGGCATAAAAATTACGAGACTGTCAGAAATGGCAGTCTCGTTTTTGATGTGCAATTGTAGGGGTTGGCGTCCACGACAAGCCGCCGAGGGACACACATAAGATTATCTGCTGCAACGCTGTGCTTATTCAAATATAAACTCCGCGTCCTCTTTTTCGCTGTCTTTGAATATAACAGTAACTTTTTTTGTTCTGCTGTTTTCGGACGGGATAACCTCAATATCCTCACCGTGAAGAATGAATCTTACGCTTTCGCCGTCGTCATCATACACGGTGTAGTCGTTTTCGCCCTTATAGACGCTGACAACAAGCTCGGTGAAATCGGTTGAGTTGTCATCTTTTTCGGGGAGCATGGGAATTATTGCGCCCTCTTTTGCGAAAACGGGGAAATATTCGAGCGGACAGCATATTTCATACTCGCCCTTTTCGTATTTCTTGCCTGTGAAAATATCAGTCCACACGCCGTCGGGAATGTAGAAGCGGACATTCGGCTTGCCGTCAACAGTTTTCTGCGTTACGGGAGCGACGATGAGCTGCTCGCCGAAATAATACTGATTTTTATATTTCTTGTCGAACGCAAGAGGACTGTCGTCATAATAATACATCGGGCTTATGAGCGGAACGCCGTCCTTTGCCGTTCTGACATTCGCGGTGTAAAGATACGGTATGAGCCTGTGCCTTAAGCGAAGATAATGTATCGCCTGTTCCTCGGTGTCGGGGAAATTCCACGGCTCTTTTGAAATTGAAGTGTTGTTTGAATGAAGCCTGTTCACGGGCGAGAACACGCCGAGCTGAACCCATCTGAGGTAGATTTCATTGTCGCCGCTGTTATAGACATGACCGCCGATGTCGTGGCTCCACCAGGTGTATCCCGCGTTCGAGGCGTTGGCGGTGAACCACGGCTGCAAATCAAGGCTCTTCCAGCAGACGAAAGTATCGCCCGAGAAGCCAACGGGGTATCTGTGAGAACCGAGGCCCGCGTAACGCGAGAGAATCATGCCCTCCTGCCCGTCTCTTGTGTTGTCAAGATAATGGTAGTGGTTGAGAAGCCAAAGCGGGTCAAGGCCGAGCATTTTCTTTGACTTTGTGCCCTGCTGCCAGTCAATCCACCAGAAATTCACACCGTCGTTTTCGTACGGATGATGAAGAATGTCAAAATATGAATCACGGAAAACGGGGTCTGTCAGATTGAAGCTGACAGGCTTTTTGTCTTTCGGGTTCTGAGAATTTGCCTCGCACATCTCTGCATACTGCTTTTCGTAGTATCTTACGCCGTCGCGCGGGTGAAGATTCATTGTAACCGCAAGTCCCCTGCCCTTGAGATTTTTGAGAAATCCTTTGTAGTCGGGGAAAAGACTTTCCTCAAAGGTGTAGCCTGTCCAGCCTGCGCCCTGAATTGATGTGCGCGGAACATCTTTCGGCACTTTTTTTACGATGTGCCAGTCCATGTCGATAGTCGCAACGGTGAACGGAATATTTCTGCTCTCAAAATCGTCCATGAGCTTTAAATATTCCTTGTCGCTGTAGGCGTAATATCTGCTCCACCAGTTGCCGAGGGCGTATTTCGGCAGAAGCGGCGTCGCTCCGCACAGAGCGTAAAACTCTTTAAGACCGCCGAGATAATCCGAGCCGAAAGCGAAAATATATTTGTCAGTTCCTTTGCTGTCTCTGACAGAAACCGTGCCGTCCTCATTGAAAAGGAAAGATTTGCTGTCGTCAATTTCGGCAACTCCGCTCTTGGCGAAAATGCCCTTTCTGATATGACCGAGGCAGAAGTGGTCCTTCCATTCCCTTTTGCCTTTCCAGCCGCCGAGCACGCCGAATGTGCCGTCGAGCGTTCTTGCCGTGCCGCCTAAATTCGTTTCGTTTGACGGCGCAACCCAGAATTTTCCGACAGCCGCCTCAGCGACGAGCGTTGAAAGATTAACTCTGAACGCGGTTTTATCTGTATAAAGAAAAACAAAGTTATGCTTTTTGACGGCTTTTACCTTGACCTCCTCAAAGTCGCGGCAGACAACCATCTGCGTTGCCTTGTCGCAGAAAACGCCGTTTTCGCTCTTTTCAACGCGGAGAATTCTGCGTGAAATCACGCTGAGCCTTATATTGCCGTATGTGAATACCTGCTCCGCTTTTGCGGGCGCGTTTTTCATTTCAAATCTCATGGACACATTCCTCCTGTTACAAAAAGCATAACATATTTCGGCAACAATAACAACCGAAAATGAATAATAAAAATCAAAATGGTGCGGATTTATTGACTTTTTCCGCTTCAAAATATATACTGAGATTATCAAGCGGAAAGGAAATGATTAAATGAAAAAAGCATTATCATTTTTTATTGCGGTTTTAATGGCTGCTCTCGTTGTTGTGCCGTCATTCGCGGCAGAGGAAAAGGACGCGAGGCTCTATAACGTCTATGGCGACAGCATGCTCTTTCAGCAGAAGAAAGACGCCGTGCTTGCAGGCACAGGCACAGCGGGCAGCGAGATTAAATGCGTGCTCAAAGACAGCGCGGATAAAAAAATCACATCTGCCACCTCAAAGGTAAAGAGCGACGGAACATTTTCAGTTTCGTTCACCGCTCCCGCAGGCGGCTATGAGGAATACACCATTGAGCTTTTCGCTGACGGTGAAAAGTTTGACAGCCTCGAAAATGTAGTTTTCGGTGAGCTGTGGCTCTCAGGCGGTCAGTCAAATATGCAGCTCGAGATGCGCTATTCCGTAACGGGCAGAGAAATGCTTAAGAGCGGTGAGACAGGAAGCAAAGATGTACGATATTTCTATTCCGCGCCCAATCCCGTTTATAACGGAGACGCGAACAATCTCCCCTACAATCCTCAGAAAGAAATCCCCGGCTGCTGCTGGTTTGACGGAACGGACAGCAGAGTTTTCAACATTTCGGGCGTAGGATTTTTCTTTGCGGAGAAATTACAGAAAGAACTTGACATGCCTGTCGGACTTCTCAGCGGAAGCCTCGGCGGAAGCGCGATTGCCGCATGGCTCCCCAGAGAAGCGGTTGAAGCTGACAAGTCGGTTAAAAAGGCTCTCGGCTCAAACTATGTTTCCAAAAAGGACTGGAAAGAGGACGGCTCGCTTTCTGTCATGAGTGATGTTTCGGGAATGTATAACAAAAAAATTGCTCCGCTCGAAAACTTCAGACCT